>JBAZMD010000001.1:0-137528 GCA_041649955.1 Patescibacteria group bacterium
ATATTGCTTCCGAGCACGGCGGTTATTCTGTTTTTGCCGGCGTTGGTGAACGTACGCGCGAAGGCAATGATTTGTATAATGAATTTAAAGAAAGCGGCGTTATTGATAAAGTTTCAATGGTTTTCGGTCAAATGAATGAACCACCCGGATCCCGTGCTCGCGTAGCTTTATCCGGTCTTTCCATTGCTGAATATTTTCGCGACGAACAAAATCAAGACGTATTATTTTTTGTTGATAATATTTTTCGTTTCACTCAAGCCGGTTCTGAAGTATCCGCTTTATTGGGCAGAATGCCGAGTGCTGTTGGTTATCAACCGACTTTGGCGACTGAAATGGGAGAACTTCAAGAAAGAATCGCTTCCACAAAAAACGGTTCAATTACTTCAATTCAAGCGGTTTACGTGCCGGCCGACGATTTAACCGATCCGGCTCCGGCCACCACGTTTACTCATCTTGATTCAACCGTGGTTTTATCCCGTTCTTTATCGGAATTGGGAATTTATCCGGCTGTTGATCCTCTTGATTCTTCTTCAATTATTTTGGATCCGAAAATTGTCGGAGCAACGCATTATGAAGTCGCCCGCGGCGTGCAGAAAATTTTGCAGCGCTATCGCGATTTGCAGGATATTATCGCCATTTTGGGCATGGAAGAATTATCCAATGAAGATAAATTAATAGTTTCTCGGGCCAGAAAAGTCCAGAGATTCTTATCTCAGCCTTGTTTCGTGGCTGAAACTTTCACCGGCCATCCGGGCAAATACGTCAAATTAGCCGATACGATCAGAAGTTTTAAAGAAATTTTAGACGGCAAACATGACGACAAAACAGAAGGCGATTTTTATATGAAAGGCAGTATTGATGACGTCATTGCCAGTATTAAAAAATAATTTTTTATGCCAACTGATAAAAAAACAATTGAATTTGAAATTGTTACTCCGGAAAGAGTGGTTTTAAAAGAAGAAGTTCTTCAAGCTACAATTCCGACTCAATCGGGCGAAATTACCATTTTGCCGGATCATATTCCGTTGGTTTCAATTTTGAATCCGGGCGTTATTGAACTTAAAAAAACAAGCGGAGAAAATGAAATTATTTCTGTTTCCGGCGGTTTCGTGGAAATCCTGAAAAATAAAATTGTTATTTTAGCTGATACCGCCGAATTGGCCATTGAGCTTGATGAACAGAGAATTGAAGAAGCCAGAAAAAGAGCGGAAGAAATGAAAAAAAGCAAAGATGTTGACGCAGTTCAATTTGCGGAAATCAGCAGCAAAATTGAAAAACAATTGGCTCGTTCCAAAGCGGCCAAAAGATGGCGCAATTTAAAAAATATTAAATAGATCAAAGTTAAATCACTTAACACTACTTTTTCACGGCCGTGAAAAAGTAGTGTTTTATTTTTTCGCTTATCAACTTATTCGCTTATCAGCTTATTAACTGAAAACGGGGTTGACATTTTTTGAAAATTTGATAAAATTTTTTTAGTACATCATTTACTCTAATAAAAGAGTAAATAAAAAAATAAAAAGGAGGAAAGATGCCTAAAATTCCGCCAGCCGTAATGTGGAATCATACGCCACTGTTAGAGTCGGGTCTTAAACATTTATTTACCGGCAAAGTAAGAGAGACCTACGAAATACCATCTAGACCGGACGTTTTGCTTATCGTCTCGACTGATCGTATTTCTATCTTTGATGTGATTATTAATCAAACAGTCAAAGATAAAGGGGCAATATTAACTGCCTTAACTACCTTTTGGCTGCGTGAAATTATAACCGGAATAGTGCCTAATCATCTCATCGCTTTTGGCAAACAAGTTAATAATTTTTTACCAAAACCTTTATCGCCGGAAATTCTCAAGCGGGCAATGATAGTTAGACGACTTAATATGCTGCCATTTGAATTCATAGCTCGCGGTTATTTGACTGGATCAGGATTAAAAGCTTACAACGAACAAAATCGCGTGGTTTGCGGTCATTTATTACCAGAAGGTCTTCATGACGGTTCAAGACTATCTCAACCCATCTGTACACCAACCACAAAATCTCAAGACGGCCATGATGAGCACGTAAATATCAGCCAAATTGACAGTGATATAGAAAAAACGGTTTTAGATATTTATCGTTTTGCCCAGGGATTTGCCGAGGTGCGTAATATCATCATTGCTGATACCAAGTTTGAACTCGGACACGATTGTTTAAATAACCGCCTAACACTGGGAGACGAAATTTTTACCCCGGATTCTTCTCGGTTTTGGTTAAAAGATGAATGGATAGAAGCTCGAACAGAAGGCAAATCGCCGCCGAGCGGTTTAGATAAACAACCGGTGCGAGAATGGGGCAAAGGAGTTTTTGATAAGATAAATCCGGAAAATCAAGCAGATCTTGATAAAGCATGGAATATTGTGATGCCATCTGAAGTCATTAAACAAACAACAGAAAGGTATCGTAATATTTTCAAACTGCTGACTCGGATGGAGCTTGAAGAATTCCAGCTTAAATATGGAATCTAATTTACAACAAAAGAGGGGGCTATACTAACAAGTATGCCCCCCTATTTTTTTTTATATGGACAATTATATAAAAAACTATTATAATAGATTTATGAATACAAATAATCAATTTGAATTAATCCAATCCGAATTTAAATTGACGCAGCAGCAAATGGACAAATATGACACTCTTTTATATCAAATTAAAACTTGGGTTGTCACTATTTGGGTCGCTTTATCCAGCTGGTCATTTCAATCAAAAACAAAAGAAATTTTGATTTTGTCTATTTTCATCGTTTTAACTTTTTGGTTCTTGGACGCTTATAATAAAAATGTCAGACAGGACTATAAAAACAGGCGCGATGAAATCGCCAGCGCTCTAAAAATATATTTTCAAACCGATACTTTGCCGAAGAATTTTGTCTCTCCGGATTTACCCGAGCACAAAACAATTGAAACAATAAAACATTTATTTCGTCCCCATGTTTTCTTGCTTTATCTGCCTTTAATTATCATTTCTTTGCTGATTTATTCTTTTGTTTTTTAAAATTTATCAATTGACAATTTTTTATGGCAATTATTTATTCAAAAAAATTCATTTTAAGACCGCTCAAAAAAGGCGATGAGTTTTCTTTAACAAAAAATATCAATGATAAAATCATATCCAGAAATACAATGACAATTCGTTATCCTTATAAAATAAAGGATGCCCGCGCTTGGATTAACCAAAATTTAAAATCAGCCAAAAAGAAAAAGAAAACTAAAATTGTTTTTGTTATTGATATTGGCAATGAAGTTGTCGGCAGCATCGGATTGCATAAAATAGAAGGACATTGCACGGAATTGGGATATTGGTTGGGGAAAAAATATCGAGGACAAGGGATTATGACCGAGGCCGCGAAATTGGTTACAAAATATGCTTTTTCTGAATTAGGATTAAAAAGAGTGTATGCCACTGTGTTTTTATTCAATAAACCTTCGGCAAGAGTTTTGGAAAAAGCAGGATTTAAATTTGAAGGAAAACTGATAAAAAATAAGAAAAAAGGCGGCAAATTCTTGGACAGCTTGCTTTACGCTAAAGTAAAATAATTAAAATTAAGAATTCAGTAATTTTCCACAGGCAGGCTATTGCATTTAATTTTTTTTATTTTACAATTAATTTACAATTTATTAACTTATCAAGAGAGGCGCGGAGTTTCCGAGTAAATCGGAACGCGGGAACAAAACCCGATGATGCGTCCAGCAACCTTCCAGGAGCGATATCTCTGGAAAGGTGCTAAAGAACCCGAAAGGGAAGATAATGGTCAAATCTTTCATTCTTTCGGGGATGAATTTTTTATTTATTATAATTAAAAATGTATGATGCACAAAATTAAAACAGCCGAGAGCGTTGCCATCGGCCATCCGGACAAAGTCTGCGATCAAATCAGCGACGCAATTTTAGACGCATGTTTAAAGGTTGATCAGAATTCACGCGTAGCTATAGAAACTATGGGCGGACATGGTTGCGTTCATATTATGGGCGAAATAACCAGTCATGCCAATCCAAACTATGCTCTGATCGCGAAAAAAGTTTACAAAGATTGCGGATACAAAGACAAAGTTAAAGTTTTTGTTAATGTTGTAAAACAATCGCCGCAAATAAAAGCAGGAGTTGATGTTGGCGGCGCAGGAGATCAAGGAATAATGATAGGTTATGCATGTGATGAAACCAAAGAAATGATTCCTCTGGAAGTTTTAATGTCTCGTCAATTAATAAAAGCAATGGGCGCGTGCGATGGCAAAAGCCAAGTAACGCTTAATGGCAAAAAAATAGAAAAAATTATTACCAGTGTTTGCGGCGAAAAATACCCTAAAAAATTAATTAATTTACTGGCAAAGTGGGGGATTAAAGACGGAGACAAGCGTTGGCTTAAAAATCCGGCCGGAAAATGGACTTTTGGCGGATTTAAGGCCGATACCGGTTTGACCGGCCGAAAATTAATTGTTGATAATTACGGACCAAATATTTCAATCGGCGGCGGAAGTTTTTCGGGAAAAGATGCCACAAAAGTTGACCGATCAGCCGCCTATATGGCGCGCAAAGTAGCCGTAGACTTGCTTAAAAAATACAAAGCTCAAAAAGTTTTTGTAAAATTGGCTTATGCCATAGGAGTGGCAAAACCGGTTATGGCAACAGCTGAATTATATTTTAAAAATAAACCAACAAAATTTATATCGCACATTGAAGGATATGATTTAACGCCGGCGGGAATTATTAAATATTTAGATTTGCAAAAACCGATTTTTAGGGAGACGGCCAAATACGGACATTTTGGCAATGGATTTAAATGGGACATTTAATTTCTCAGTTAAATAAAATAAAAAAGCCTGCTTCTAAGCAGGCTTTTTTATAATTTTTTTAAATTAATTGAGTAATAATAAAAATAAATAAAACACCCAGACAAGTCAGACAAATTAATTTAGGAGAGCTGTGCTTGCTGTGCGCTTCGGGTAAAATGTCGCTGGCGCCGATATACAATAAAAATCCGGCGAAAAATCCCAAATACCAAATTAAAAAGTGCGGAGGAATAATAAATAAAAATGTTGAAAACACTCCCAATACCGGAGCCAAAGCATCAAAGAATAAAAACATCTTTGATTTTTTCATATTATTTTTATGGGCCAGCATAAAAGTAATGGTATTCATTCCATCGGTAAAATCATGTGAAATAACGGCAATGGCCACCAATAAACCAACTGCTTGATTAACTTGAAACGCAAAACCAATGCTGATTCCGTCCATAAAACTGTGTCCTATCAAAGCCAGGGCTGAAAATACGCCGACTTGCGGATGTTTGTGTTCGGCATAATCAGTTTCGTGCGTATGATGAATTAAAATTGTTTTTTCCAAAATATGGAATAAAAGAAAACCGATTACCAGGGCAATCATCGGTTCAATCGGGGGATATTTATTAACACCGACTTCTGTCATAATTTCCGGCAAAATATCAAAAGCCACCACGCCCAGCAATACGCCGGCGGTAAATCCCATTATCAAATGAAGGCGATTTTTAAATTTAATAGCCAATAACCCGCCGCTTAAAGTGGAAACAAAAGTAATAATGGCTAAAATAACGATTTCCATATAGGATTATATTATAACAAATTTACTTTTTTATCAATAGACAATTTGCTAAAAAAATTGTATAATATTCTGTAGTAACACATCTTAATTTAATAAAAAAATAAAATTATGGAAAAAACCAACACCGCATATAACACGCCAAAAGATGTTTTTTTGCATCTTTTTAACATCATTATTTTTTATTTAAGCATTGTTAATTTTATTTTGCTCATAACCGAATATATCAGTGTTATTTTTCCCGATGCTCTCAGTTTTTATTATAACGGCATAACAAGGGCGATTCAAAGTTCCACTTCAATATTGATAATATCCATCCCTGTTTTCATATTAACTTCTTGGATGCTTGGAAAAGATCTTAAAAATAACCCTGAAAAAAGAGAAATGAAATTGAGAAAATGGCTTCTTTATTTTACTCTTTTTATATCAGCCATGACTATTATTATAGATCTTATTGTTTTTATCAATAATTTTTTAAGCGGCGAGTTAACCATTCAATTCTTTTTGAAAATTTTAATCGTGCTTTTGGTTGCCGCGGCCGTTTTTGGTTATTATATTTGGGATTTAAAAAGAAAAGACCCGGAAACATCTAAATTGCCGAAGATACTCGCATGGGTTATCTCCGGCGTGGTTTTAGCGAGTATTGTTTGGGGATTCTTTATTATTGGAACACCGGCTGTCCAACGAGATAGGAGATTTGATGAACAAAGAATCAGTAATCTTCAAGAAATTCAAGACCGAATTGTCAATTATTGGATGCAAAAAGAAAAATTACCGCAAACTCTTGGCGAACTGGAAGACAGTATTTCCGGATTTGTTGTTCCCAAAGATCCCGAATCTGCTGCTTTATACGAATATAATATAACCAGCCCTCTTTCTTTTGAATTGTGCGCCAATTTTACAATTTCAAGCAAAGATCCAAAATCAATTTCTGTTAAACAAAAATCTTCTGTTTTATTAAGTCAGAGAGATCTTGTTCAACAAAATTGGAATCACGAGACAGGACGAACTTGTTTTGCGAGAACAATTGATCCGGAATTGTATAAATTAAAAGTAAAATAAAGTTATAATATTGTCATGAATCAAGCTCAAGCGTTTTCAATACTTAAAGCCGGGGCAAATGTGTATTTGACCGGCGAACCCGGATCAGGAAAAACATATTTGGTAAATCAATATGTGGCGTATTTGCGCGAGAATGGAATTGAACCGGCAATTACGGCTTCCACGGGCATTGCCGCGACGCATATCGGCGGCATGACAATTCATTCCTGGTGCGGTATTGGAATTAAAACCAAACTGGACAGGCATGATTTGAATAAAATCGCTTCAACCAAATATATTGAAAAACGCGTCCGACAAACCAAAGTTCTTATTATTGACGAAGTATCAATGCTCCCGCCCGAGACAATTACCATGATTGATTTGGTTTGCCGCGAAGTCAAGCAAAATTCAGAACCGTTTGGCGGTATCATAGTAATTTTTGTCGGAGATTTTTTTCAACTCCCGCCGATTATCAAGATAAAAAATGAAAATAATTCACAAAATTCTTTACTCGGAAATAAATCAGCTCATTTTGCTTACGATTCTCCGTCATGGGAAAGAGCGAATTTGGCTGTTTGTTATCTTAATGAGCAATACCGCCAAGAAGATGATAATTTTCTTTCCATACTTTCTTCAATCAGGCGAAACTCGTTTCAAAGCAATCATTTATGCCATCTTGAAACGAGAAAAATTGAATACCATTTAACGCCGAATAATATACCGAAACTTTTTACGCACAATATTGACGTAGATCGCATTAATAATGAAATGTTGGCCGACCTCAAAGGCGAATTAAAAAAATTTAACATGCTTTTGCAAGGCCATGATATTTTTACCGCTTCTCTAAAAAAGGGCTGTCTTTCGCCGGAAACGCTTTGTTTAAAAATCGGCGCGACAGTAATGTTTACGAAAAATAATCCCGTTAAAGGATTTGTAAACGGCACTCTCGGCATAGTTGAAGAATTTAATCAAACACTCGGCAATCCGATTGTTAAAACGCGAGATGGAAGAAAAATCAAAGTTGAACCCATGGATTGGACAATAGAAGAAAATGGCAGCGTGCGCGGCCGAATTACGCAGCTGCCGCTTCGTCTTGCCTGGGCGATTACCGTGCATAAAAGCCAAGGGATGACCTTGGATGAGGCAGTAATGGATTTATCCGATGTCTTTGAATTCGGACAAGGCTATGTCGCGCTCTCGCGGATAAGAAAACTTTCCGGACTTTATTTGCTTGGCTGGAATGAACGCGCTTTTCAAGTGCATCCGGAAATTCTCGCCAAAGATGAATTATTCAGATCATTGTCGGAACAAATTGAAATAGAATTTGCCAAAATTCCGCCTACTGAACTTGAAAAAATATATCAAAACTTCATCACTGTTTGCGGAGGGGAGTTAAAACAAAGAAAAAATAAAAAATGCAATACGCGCGATGAAACTCTCGTTTTATGGAATCAAGAAAAAACTGTTTCTCAAATCGCCAAAACGCGCGGACTGAAAGAAGAAACAATCCTAAACCATCTTGAAAAACTTGTTTTAAGTGGTAAAATTAATGCGGCGGATATCTCTCGTCTTATTACGCCCTCGCTTTCTTGCGCCCTTGCTGAAATTTATGCCGCGTTTTGCGAGCTTAAAACTAAATCGCTTCTGCCGGTTTTTAAAAAATTTAAAGGTGCGTATTCATATAATGAATTGCGAATCGTCAGAATGATGTTAAAAGAATAAAAGGTATTAAACTATTTTATATTTTAAATAATTTAATATAAAAATATGGAAAAATATTTAGTGCCGCTCATTAGCGTTATCAGCTTAATGATTAATTTTATGTTTTATATGCAAATTCCTTGGTATGTTATATTAACGATATTATCGTCTATGATATTGTTAATGATAATATTACTATCTCTAAAAAAATGGGGAATTAAATAATATATGAATACTTTTAAAAAACAATACAAACAAGCTTGGATTATTGATGTCAGCATGGGTTATGGCCATCAAAGAACGGCTAATCCCTTGAAACATCTTGCGCCTGACGGGAAGGTAATCAGCGCCAATAATTATTCCGGAATTCCAAATTCCGACAAAAATATCTGGGAAGCAAGCAGAAAATTTTATGAATTTATTTCCGGTTTTAAGAGAGTGCCTTTGATAGGGGATTTTTGCTTTTTTATTTTTGATCAATTTCAAAAAATCGCCGATTTTTATCCCAGGCGGAATCTTTCACAGCCGAATTTGTTTCTCAAACAGACTCTTGGTACTATCAAAAAGGGGTGGGGGAAACATTTGATAGAAAAATTAAAACAAAATCCCATTCCCATAATTACCACTTTTTTTGTTCCGGCTTATATGGCTGAATTTTATAATTATCCGGGTGATATTTATTGCGTGGTTTGCGATGCCGATATTGCCAGAGCTTGGGCTCCGTTTAACCCGAGAAGAAGTAAAATCAAATATTTCGCGCCTACCAGCCGAGTAGCCAGCCGTTTGCAGCTTTACGGAGTCAGAAAAGAAAATATATTTTTAACCGGTTATCCTTTGCCGAATGAAAATATCGGTTCGGAAAAAATGGAAATTTTAAAATCCGATCTCTGTCAAAGAATTGACAATCTTGATCCTAAAGGCCTCTACCACCAACGTTATGCGACATTAATTGAACAATATCTGGAGAATTGTCCGGCAAAATCAGAACATCCGTTGACTTTGATGTTTGCCATTGGCGGCGCCGGCGCTCAGAAAGAAATAGCCATTAGCGTGGTTAAAAGTTTAAAAGAAAAAATCAACCGGGAAGAAATTAAAATTATTTTAGTCGCGGGCATTAAAAATTGGGTTAAAAATTTCTTTATAAGAGAATTGAAAAATTTGGATTTTGAAAATGATCCCGCTAAGAGCGGAATTGAAATTATTTACGCGAAAAACATGGGTGAATACTTTGCTAAATTCAACGCCGCCCTGAGAATAACGGATATTTTATGGACTAAACCCAGCGAATTGTCTTTCTATTCCGGGCTTGGTTTGCCGATTATTATTGCTCCTTCTGTTGGTTCGCAGGAAAATTTTAATCGTGATTGGCTTCTTCAGCATCACGCTGCCATTTTACAAAACGATCCGAATTACACCAATGAATGGCTTTTTGACTTTTTAAAAACCGGCTCTTTAGCTGACGCGGCAATGCACGGTTTTGTTGAAGCCAGAAATTTAGGAGTTTTTAATATAGAAAAAGTGCTTAACGGCGAAGATATATGTGGTTAATTGTTGTTTTAATTGCTCAATTTCTAAATGCTATAGTTTTTTTATTTGATAAATATCTGTTGGGCAGCGGCCGGATAGATAAACCCGCATTATACGCTTTTTATGTCGGTATGTTAGGCGTAATCGGCGTAGTTTTAATTCCGTTCGGCGGATTAAGCTTTCCGGGGATAAATGGATTATTAATTGATTTTCTAGCCGGCGGTATTTATATTTTGGCCTGTTGGGTTTTTTATCAAGCATTAAAAGTAAACGAAGCATCAAGAGTAGTGCCGGTGGTCGGCAGTTTTAGCGCTGTTTTTGTTTTAATTTTAAGCACGATATTTTTGGGTGAAACCTTAACTCCAAAATTTACTTCCGCATTTTTATTATTATTGGCGGGCAGCGTTTTAATCAGTCTTCGCCTGACAAAAAAACGAGAGAAATTTGATTGCAAATTTTTACTTGCTGTTTTAGCAAGTTTTATTTTTTCTGCATTTTATATTTTGACAAAATATATTTATCTTCACCAGCCGTTTATTAGCGGATTTGTCTGGTCTCGATTCGGCGGAGTGATTTTTGCCTTATTCTTATTGTTTATTCCCTCAGTCGCCAAATCCGTTTTTAAAAAATCAAAAGAAAAAAAACCAGCCAAAAGCGGAAAACTAACATCAATACTTTTTCTTTCCAACCAGCTGATGAGCGGAACTAATTTTATTCTTATCAATTGGGCGGTTTCCATGGCTAGCGTCGCGCTGGTTAACGCCATGCAAGGCGTTCAATACGCGTTTATATTTTTAATCAGCTTATTTTTGGTCAGATATCCGCGAATTTTGGTTGAAGAGGTCAATAAATCGGTGATTATTCAAAAAATCATCGCCATTTTACTGATCGGAGCGGGAATATTCTTGATAAATTTTTAAATGTCATCAATTAAAAGAAAATTAATTTTTATAATTTCAGTAATTGCTATTTTGACAATAGCTGTTTTTTTAGCAATCAAAATTTGCGATAAAAAAATCAGTCAAATGCCCCAAGGCAAGTTCGGTGTAACTTTTTCCATAGGCAGGGCGGAATATTTAGGGCTCGATTGGCATGATACTTACTTATCAATTCTTGACGAATTACAAGTAAAATATTTGCGCCTGGGCGCTTATTGGCCTGATATAATGCCGAAAAAAGATGTTTATAATTTTTCCGACCTTGATTGGATGGTTGATGAAGCCGGAAATCATCAGGCAAAAATTATTTTAGCCGTTGGCTGGCGTTTGCCGGGTTGGCCTGAATGCCATACTCCTGATTGGGCGACAAATTTAAGCGAACAGGAACGTCAAGAACAAATTTCAAATTTAATCAAGGAGACAATCAATCGTTATAAATCAGATTCTCAAATTTCGGCTTGGCAGCTGGAAAATGAGCCCTTTTTAAGGATTTTCGGCATTTGTCCGCCGATTAATCGCGATTTTTTCAAGCAAGAATTGGCTTTGGTAAAATCTCTTGATAATCGGCCGATTATTATTACTGAAAGCGGCGAACTTTCCACTTGGCTGGGCGGAGGACATTACGGAGATGTTTTAGGCATTACCATGTATCGGGTGGTTTGGAATAAATACATGAAATATTTTTATTATCCTTTTCCCGAAGCTTCTTATTATTTGAAAGGCGAGATAGTAAAACTTTTAACCGGTGTTAAAAAAATCGTCGTCGCGGAACTGCAGGCCGAACCATGGACTCCCAGCGGATCTCTTTTAACAATGTCCCTTGATGAACAATTAAAAATCGTCAATCTGGATTATATGAGAAATGTGGTAATTTATGCCCGCCATACCGGTTTTAGCGAATATTATCTTTGGGGAGTGGAATGGTGGTATTGGCTAAAAAATCAGGGTCATCCGGAAATTCTTAATTTTGTTCAAGAATTATTTAAATCTCAATTATAAAATTTTTAATTAATTATTTAATTTTAATATGTCTTTAAGAGTCGGAATAGTCGGATTGCCAAATGTCGGCAAATCAACTTTATTTCAGGCAATTACCAGAAAACAAGTTGACCATTCAAATTATCCTTTTTGCACCATTGATCCCAATATCGGCGTCGTGGCCGTGCCGGATGAAAGAGTGGATAAATTAGCCGAATTGACCAAATCAGCCAAAAAAATTTACGCCACCGTAGAGTTTGTTGACATTGCAGGATTGGTTAAAGGAGCGTCAAAAGGAGAAGGTTTGGGAAATAAATTTTTAACCAATATCAGAGAAGTTGATTCAATAGTTTATGTTCTGCGCGGTTTTAAAAATGATAAAATCATCAATACCCAGCAAAACATTGATATTATCAGAGATAAAGAAATTCTGGATACGGAATTAGCCCTTAAAGATTTGGAAACTGTGGAAAAAAGAAGACAAGCTTTGGACAGAGATGTTAAGGCCGGAAAGAAAGAAGCAATCAAAGAAATGGGCGTAGTCAAAAAAGCATATGATTTTTTGGAAAAAGGGGGAACATTGAGTGAACAAAATTGGGAAGAAGAAGAGAAGAAAATATTGCAAAATTATCAATTATTGACCATGAAGCCGAGATTATTTTTACTGAACGGTTCGGAAGCGGAAATTGATTCGGCGACAATGGAAACTTTTAAAAAAAATAATTGGTCTTATTTGATCATTGATATTTTAATTGAGTTTGATGCTGCTGATTTAAAACCGGAAGAACGAAAAGATTTTGATTTGCCCACTGATTTAAAAATAAACGATTTAGTCAAAGAATCATATAAATTGCTTGATTTAATCACTTTTTTAACCACCGGACCTGATGAAACTCGCGCCTGGACGTTAAAAAAAGGAGGAACAGCGCCGCAAGCCGGCGGAGTTATTCACAGTGATTTTGAAACGCATTTTATCAAAGCTGATGTTATTAATTGGCTTGATTTATTAAATATTGGCGGGTTTAGCGAAGCGCTTAAAAAGGGATTAATTCGCACCGAAGGCAAAGATTACATTATTAAAGACGGCGACGTGATTGAAATCAAAAGTAACGCTTAATTGTGGATAAAAAGAATTGACATTTTTTTTAAACCTGCTATAATCTATAAAAAGTTAAAAAAAGGAGGAAAGAGTATGCGAAGAATTATTAAAGCGCTTAAAAAGCAGCTTAAAAAACGTAAGCGCTTGTCTGCTTATCAAGCAGGGGTTCGAGAAATTCTAAAGTCTTTACCGGTTCAAAGTTTAATCATCTATACCAAATTTTTAAAAAAAAAGGTAGGGGATGATAAAAAACGGCAATTAAGAAGGGTTTTAATAATCCTTCCTAGTGCGAAGGTAAATTCAAAGGGATTTGAGAGAAAAATAGAATTCGCAATTAGCACCTTATCAGATCCGGAATGGGAAAAGCATATTAATCTTGATGAATTTAAAAAGCTTTTTTCGAGCGTAAAACAGTAAGATATGATAGATTAGAGTCGAAGCCAATTAACGCTTCGACTCTTTAAATTTAGGGGGTTGACCCCGTCAGAAGTTTGGCGTAAATCTTTATATTTTAAAATAATCAAAACCGCAAAGGCGGCTTCGCCTTAAGCCTTTCTATATCAATGGTTTATCGATGAACTTCTAACGGGGTTGACCCCCTCACCAAACGCTGATGTATTTTTCAAACACGAAGTCTATTTATTTATATTCAAAATATTTTTTAATTTATATCAAAATTAAACTTAGAAATTTTAAAAAATACGAGACTGAGTGTTTATCAGCGTTCAGGTGAGGGGGTTGACAAAAATCAAGAAATATGTTATTATCTAAAATAGACAAGGAGGCTAATTTATGTCTGATGAAAAGATACAGATAATATGTTCTCCTGTGAAAGTAGAACATAAGTTTACTAAACTGAAAGGGGAAACTATAAATCTAGAAAGGATAAAAGCACCGGACAACAAAAAAGTTTCCTTATCACAAGGTAAGGTGATGGTACTTTTTGGAAATATAGATATCCCGATAATGGTGCCGACAGAGCACCTAAAAATTACAAAATAAAGGAGTATTTTCTATCAATACAGAAATACTCCTTTTATAATATAGACAAATAGCTCTAAAAAGATTATAATAAATTCATTAAACCTTTCGATTTTTTATGATCAGACAAGGACTTAATGAAAATCAAGTTTTAGAATCGCGGCAGAAATTCGGTGAAAATATTTTGCCAACCAAGGAAAATAATTCTTGGTTTATTATTTTATTGTCGCAATTCAAGAGCCCTTTGATTTATATTTTGGTTGCTACGGCAATCATTTCTTTAATTTTAAAAGAATATATAAACGCCGGATTAATGGCATTGGTGGTAACCTTTAATTTGTTAATGGGATTTTTTCAGGAATATAATGCTCAAAAAACTTTAATCGCTTTAAGAAATCTTTTAAAGCCCGAAGCAATTGTTATTAGAAACGGAATTAATAAAAAAATAGAAGCAAAAGATATTGTCGTCGGCGATTTGGTCGTTTTGGGACCCGGAGATAAAATTCCGGCTGACGGCGAACTGATTGAAGATGTTAATTTTTTAGTTAAAGAGGCGATTTTAACCGGTGAAGAAGAGGCGGTTTTAAAATCCAGTATTGGTAAAAATAATCTGGTTTTTATGGGTACGGTTGTTATTTATGGCAGAGGAATTATGAAAGTAACCAAAATCGGCATTCAGACGGAAATCGGAAAAATCGGCCAAAGTTTGGCTGAAATTAAAGAAGAAAAAACGCCATTGCAGATTAAATTGGAAAAATTCGCCACAAGATTGGTTTATTTGATAATTGTCATTTGCTCTATTATTTTTCTAGTCGGCATTTTACGCCATCAAAACATATTGCAAATGTTAAAAATGTCGGTGATCTTGGCTGTTGCCGCTATTCCGGAAGGATTGCCGGTGGCAATTATGGTCATTTTATCTCTGGGAATGAAAAAAGTTTTAAAACGAAAAGGATTGGTTAAAAAATTATTAGCCATGGAGACGCTCGGCGTAACTTCTGTGATTTGTACTGACAAAACAGGCACCCTGACTGAAGGAGTTATGAAAGTCGTAAAAACTGATTTCATGGATCAAGAAAAAGCTCTTTTGGGATTAACCTTGGCCAACAATCAAAGATCTAATTTGGAAACGGCAATTTGGGACTATATCAGAAAGAAACATTTTAATCCTCAGGATATTTTTAATTCCATGGCCAGAACTTTTGAAGAACCGTTTGATAATGAAAAAAAATACATGTTAAGCATTAATCAGATAAATGGCAATGAAACAGCTTCTATTATCGGCGCGCCGGAAATTATTTTACAGATGTGCGATATTGAACCTGATAAAAAACAAGATATTTTGGAAAAAATAAGCCATTGGGCGGAAGAAGGATTAAAAGTTTTAGGAGTTATTTCTAAAAATCAAGGGGATTTAAAAGATAAAAATAATTTTACTTGGCTGGGTTTAATAGGAATTCAAGATCCAATCAGAAAAGGAGTTAAAGAGGCGATTAACGTAGCCAGAGAAGCCGGAATTAAAATCAAAATAGTCACCGGCGATTACCGCAAGACAGCCGAAAAAGTCGCTCGCAGTTTAGGATTTAATATTGCTGAAAAAAATATCATGGAAGGAAACACTCTGGAAATTATCAGTGAAGACGAATTAAAAGAAAAAATTGACGATATTATAATTTTTAGCAGGGTAACGCCTCGTCAAAAATTAAAAATAGTCAAAGTTTTGCAAGAAAAAGGAGAAGTGGTGGCAATGACCGGTGACGGCATTAATGACGCCACGGCTCTTAAAAAAGCTGATATCGGCATAGCCGTAAACAATGCGACCGACGTTGCCAAAGAAGCAGCAGATCTAATTTTATTAAATAATAATTTTAAAACCATTATTGCCGCCTGTAAAGAAGGCAGATTGATTTTTTCTAATATTAAAAAAGTGGTAGCTTATGTTCTTTCCAACTCTTTTGCCGAAATAGTTTTAATTTTCGGCGCTATTTTAATGGGACTGCCAACCCCTTTGACCATTATTCAGATTTTATGGGCTCATTTGATTTGTGACGGACCGCCTGATATAGTTTTGGGATTTGAAACTAGAAATAAGGCCCTTCATGAAGAAGATCCTAAAACCTTAAGAAAAGAAGAGATTTTAGACAAGCCGATTATTGCCTTAATTATTTTAATCAGTTTAACTGTCGGACTTTCTTCACTTTTTATATTTACACATTTCTTAAAACAAACCGACCAGATAAATTTAGCCAGAACTATAACCTTTGCCACTGTGGCAACCGTGGATTTAATTTATATTTTTGCCTTTAAAGACTTAAAAAATTCATTATTCAGAACTAAAAATTTATTTGATAATAAACGCTTAATATGGGCTGTGATCTACGGACTATTGCTGCTTTTAATCGCCATTTATGTCCCTGCTTTGAATAAAATCCTGGAAACAGTGCCCTTAAAACCATTTTATTGGCTTATTGTTATCGGCGTAGCCCTAATTACGGTTTTCTGGGTGGAACTGATAAAATATATCAGAAATGGACGCAATTCCAATAATCAAATGCCTGTGGAAAACAACAACTAACAATTATCTGTGAATGGGATATAATTAATTGCATCAGTTATTCAAATTAATTTTAAAAAAATAATAAATATATGAAACCATTCAGAATTTATTTTCATGGATTTGGTCCTAAACAGCAATTTGTTTGGGTAGGAGCAATTTTATTAATTGCTGGTATTGTTCTGGGGGCTATTGGATTTAACGGAGTATACTCTTTGAAACAGACTATTATTAATATGGATCCATATCTTGAAGCTCAACAGAATATTAATCAAGTTTTTATCGGGTGCGGAATAACCGGAATACTTCTGGGAATTATAATGATATTGGCCGGTGGATTTGCGGCAGACAGTAATAATAACGGTGAATCAAAAAATAAAAAATAATTTCTTTAATTAAAAAAATACCCTCGGTAATCTCCAAGGGTATTTTTTTAATTAATTTAAAATAAATTTTTGGTTTTCGCTTCTACCGGACCGGCTGATTTTGAATAAAGAGATTTTTTTCGTTTATTATAAGGTGTTTCCGCCGGCGAAGAAAGGTACTCTACGGCAATTTGGCAAATATACATATAAGGATATAAAGCAACGGCTAAATTAGATTGATTGGAAATCTCAAGAGTCAACGTTCCTTCAAAACCAGGATCAACAAAACCGGCCGTATGGACTAAAATTCCCATTCTGGCTAAAGTGCTTTTCCCTTCAACCCTTAAAACCAAATCATTAGGCACTTTTAAATATTCATCAGTGCTGGCCAAGATAAAATCTTTGGGATGAAGAATAAACTTTTCGCCATTTTTCATTTTAATCGTCTGCATAAATTTGGCAGGAAGCCCTTTCCTTGGATCAAGCAAGCTTTGCTGGTTTGTCTTAAATATCTTGAATGCGGGATTTAATTTCAAATCAATGGAAGCCGGACCTATTTGATCGGCTTTAAGCTTGGGATTAAACGTTAATTTGCCGCTTTTAATGACTTTTTTAATGTCGCAATCTGAAAGAATCATATGTTTAAAATTATTTTATTATTTATAAATATATTTTACACTAACCTTGAAAAGAAGTATAATGTTATTATATACCTTTTTTAAAAAATATCAATATGTTAATTAAAGTAAAAGTTTTCCCCAATTCCAAGAAAGAAAATATTGTCCAAAAAAGCAAAGATGGCTTTGAAATTAAAACCAAAGAAAAACCGGAACGAGGACAAGCCACCAAGCGCGTAATAACGATGCTGGCGATGCATTTTAATTTGCCGGAATCTAAAATCAGATTAATCAGGGGGGCCAAGACAAGAAACAAAATTTTTGATATTATTGACGTAATATGACCGAAAAAATAATTAAAATTGCCTGGTTTGGCAAGCATTTTGGAGAAGAACCGCCGCTGGTTGGAGATAAAAATCAAGGAGCCGGTGGATTTTTTTTCAGCGGCTGCAATCTGCGTTGCGTTTTTTGCCAAAATTTTCAAATTTCCCAGCAAAGATTGGCCGAAAAAGAATATTCCATTGAAGAGTTGGCGGATATTATGTTAAATCTGCAAAAACAAAAAGCGATTAATATTGACCTGGTAACGCCGACTATTTGGCTGCCATACATAAAAAAAGCAATCATCTCAGCCAAAAAGAGGGGATTAAACATACCGATTGTATGGAATTCTAATGCATATGAAAAAGTAGAAGCGCTTAAACAAATGGAAGGATTGGTGGATGTTTATTTACCGGATTTCAAATATGGAGATGACGAAATAGCTTTTAAATATTCGGGGATTAAAAATTACACCGCCACGGCCATAAGCGCAATTAAAGAAATGCTGCGGCAAGTTGGTTATTTAAAAACAAAAAATAACATCGCTTATAAAGGAATTATTTTACGACACTTAGTTTTACCCAATAATATTCAAAATAGTTTCCAAGTTTTAGAACAAACAGCCTTGATTGATAAAAATATTCATTTAAGCTTAATGAATCAATATTATCCGCTCTATAAAGCTAAAGATTTCAAAGAAATTAATCAATGTGTCAGCGATGAAGAATTTAATAAGGTTTGCAAATACGCATTAAACCTAGGTTTTAACAATGGCTGGATCCAAGAGAAGGATAGCTCTAGGGTCTTTATCCCTGATTTTACTCGTAAAAACCCTTTTTAAACCCTTGTTTTATCTTTTAGAATATGTTATAATTAAGTCATATATTTAAAGAAGAGAGAGCGGAGTGACCCCTTTCTAAGATCTTATATCTATGCTAATATAATATAATCAAATTAATTAATTAAATTTTAAAACTATGAAAGGTTATTGTGTAAAATGTAAAGCCAAAGACAGTGAAATGAATGATGTTAAAGAAGTTGTCATGAATGGCAAGGGCGGCGTAAAGCGCAGAGCTGCCACCGGCACTTGCGCGAAATGCGGGACCAAGATGTATAAAATCTTACCCAAAGACGCACCTAAGGTTGATTAGTTGAATAGAATTCTTACCAAGAAGGCAATTTTAAAAGATTGCCTTCTTGTTTTTTTTGTAAAAATAGGATAAAATTTATTATTATGTTCAAGCGCAGAAAACCGACTAGATACGAAAAAAAACAAAATTTTAAATCTGAGGTTAAAGCTATGCGCGCCTCAAGAAAAGATTTTATAAAGAAAAAAATGACAAGATTAAAATTAATGATTTTAATCATTTTAGCGTCTGTTTTAATTTTGGGCGGCGGCTATATTTTATTATTCAGCCCGATTTTTAAAATTAAAAATATTACAATTACCAAAATCAATGACTTCAATTTAACTTCTGAAGCGGAATTGAAAGATTTAATTGATTCTGTAATAAAGAAGCCATTTGGTTCCAATTTAATTCTTTTTAATAAAAATTGCCTGACAAATATACTTAATAAAGATTCACGCATCCGTTCATTTAAAATTAATAAAAAAATGGCCAATACGCTGGAATTGAATATAGAAGAATATCAGCCAGTTGCTCGTCTAATTATTTTAGGTTATGAAGGAGAGTATTATTTTAATTCCAATGGCCAGGTGATTGCAATAACGCCAAAATCTATTCAATATTTTACGACACAAAACAATAATGAAGAAAAAAATAATGATTTAATAATTTTTTATGATCAAGGATCGGCTAATTTCCATAATCAGACCTATATAAACTTCATTAAAGCCACCTTAAACCTGATTAGAGGCAATGTTTTAAGAGAAAATGATATAAAGACCACTATCGTTAAAATTAGCGAAAAAGGGAGTATTTTAGAGGCTGAAATCACCACATTGGAAGGATGGAAGATATTGGTCAATTCCGAGACGGATTTCAAGAAACAAGAGGAGAGTCTTAATTTAGTTTTTAAAGATCAATTAAAAGATAGGCAAGCGTTAGACCACATTGATCTGCGCTTCAGAGATTTATGGTATTTAAATAAACAAATACCTTAAAGAATATAATAAAAAAAACACTTTTGGGGCACTATCTCCAAAAGTGTTTTAGATAAAGGTAGCGACGTAAAAGGAATATTGTGCGACGTGGTATATAGAGAAAAAACGCTATTCCCTCTCATTTTTAACCTCTATCCTGCCAATAAGATAAAAACTGACAAATATGAATTTTTACAATAAATAATCTTCCGGATTGACAGGAATGCCGTTTTTTCTTATTTCAAAATGCAAATGCGGACCGGTAGAAAAATTTCCAGCCCCGCTGGTTCCCGGCAGTCCCCCGCTTTTTCCTATAACCGTGCCTCTTCTGACATATTCATCTTGTTCCACTAAGATTTGACTTACATGGCCATAAACAGTGGAAAAGGTGTCGTTATTGATAATCATAATATAACTGTAACCCATTCCGCCATTTTTCGCTTTTGCCACATAACCTGAGGCAGAAGCTCTGATATTTGTGCCCTGAGAGGCGCGAATATCAATAGCCGGATGTTCTCCGATCCATTTTCTATAAGGATAATCAGGGTCATGAAAAGAACAAGTTATGCCATTACTCGGCACGGGCCAGGAAAAGACAATTGAGCCCTCAGGTTCCATAATCTGATTTTTATTTTTTTCTTCTTCGGCCAATTTTGTTCTGATACTTGTTTCCAAATTTGAAATTTCATTTTCCGTTCTTCTCTGTTCCGCGACAGCATCAGCCAATAAACTTTGAAATTTCCATTCCGCGCCTTGCGTTTTTTCCAAAATATTTTCATTAGCGCTCTTCTCGGTCAACAACTGAGATTTTTTGTCCAATAAATCATTTTGCAGATTGGTTATGTTCTGTAAATTGGTGCGTAAATCTTTTTCTTGCAATTCCATTCCTTCTTTAATTAATTTAATTTGTTCCAAAGAATGAGCCAAACTTCCCTGAAAGGTATTTAAATAGCGCACATGGCTTAAAATATCCGAAATAGAATCGCTCAAAACGATAATTGTCAGAAGATTTTTATTGTCATATCGATTAATCAATCTTAAAATTTGTTGTAAATTTTCTTTTTGATCTCGAATTTCTTTTTGTTTCTCCAAAATTTTAAATTGAATATTTTTGATTGATAAATCCGTAGTCGTTATCTCGGTCTCTTTTTCTTCTATCTCCACTTTTGTTTTTGAAACTTGATTTTTTAAAATACTTAATTGATTTTTCAGATTAACCGCCTCCTTTCTCTTGATTTCTATATTTTTTTCATAAACTTTTTTTTGCTCTTCCAATTTTTTAAGATAACTCTGATAATCATCAATTTCTTTTTGGATTTGTTCAATCTCCTGGGTATAATCCTGAGCGGCTGATATCGGCACCCTTGCAAAATTAAATAAAAAAACAAAACTTGCCAAAATGAAAATAGTTAAAAATTGTTTTATATTTTTTTTCATTATTTTAATTTTTCAATAGCCTGATTAACTCTGTTTATTGCTTTTTCTTTGCCTAAAACTTCGGCTATCGCTTCAGGCGGAGGCGAAGATTTAAGGCCGCTTAAAGCCACTCTTAATGGCCAAAGTGTCTCTCCTACCCCGATTTTCTCTTTTAATGGCGATAGGTTATCCATTATATTTTTAGCAGTAAATTGATCGCTTGAAATTTTTTCCAAAATAACGCCAGTTTGACTTAAACTATCCTCAATTTGCTGATTATCCATTTTTTTCCAGCGCAACAGTTCCGATGCATATTCCAAGGTATCTAAAAAGAAAAATTTGGTTAAATCCCCTATTTCATTTAATCGTTTAAGCCGTTCTTGCTCAAGCGCGACAATCTTTTTAATCCAGTCAAAATTTGATGACTTTATTAAACCTGCTTGCTCCAAATATGGCATGCATTTTTTTGTCAGCTCATCCGTGTCCATTTGCCGTATATAACATCCATTAAGCCAATCTAATTTTTCCACATTAAAAACAGCTCCGGCTTTTTGAATTTTTTCCAGAGAAAACGCTTTAATCAATTCTTCAAGAGTAAAAATTTCTTGTTCCGTTCCCGGGTTCCAGCCCAAAAAAGCGATAAAATTTAAAATAGCTTCTTTCAAATATCCTTTTGATAAATAATCTTCCACCGTAACATCGCCTTGCCGTTTGGATAATTTGGAATGATCCGGATTAAGCAATAATGGCAAATGAGCGAATTGAGGCAATGGCCAATTAAAATATTGATAAAGCAAAATATGTTTCGGCACTGAAGGTATCCATTCTTCTCCCCTGATAATATGGGTAATTTCCATTTTATGATCGTCAACAACCACAGCTAAGTGATAAGTCGGAAAACCGTCTGATTTTAATAAAACTTGATCATCAATATCTTTTAAATCAAATTTTATTTCGCCCCTGATTAAATCTGTAAAAGCAATAGTCCCCTCTTCCGGCACTTTCAACCTTATAACATAAGGAGTTTTATTTTTCAATTTATTTTCTATCTCAATTTTACTTAATTTTCTGCATCTTTCATCATATCTTGGCGGAAGTTTTTGAGCAATTTGATCCTGTTTCATTTTATCCAATTCTTCCGAAGTGCAAAAACAATAATACGCCTTATCTTCTTCAACTAATTTTTTTGCCAAATTTTGATAAATTTCCAGCCGCTCTGATTGAATGTATGGTCCGCAATTTCCTTTCTGAATTATTTTATTATTTTCAATAAAAGGCCCTTCGTCCCAATCTAAGCCCATAGTTTGCAGCATTCTAAGTAAATTTTCTACCGCGCCTTCCACATATCTTTGACGATCAGTATCTTCAACGCGCAAAATAAATTTGCCATTGTTCTTTTTGGCAAAAAGCCAATTATAAAGACAAGTCCGCAAACTGCCGACATGCAAAAATCCTGTTGGTGATGGAGCAAAACGAGTTTTAATCATAATTTATTTTGTACTTTCTATCCTTTGCCAAATATGAGCAAAGGTTTTTTTTCTTATTTTTATTTGCCAAAAAATGGCCAACCAGAGATAAATTCTCGCCAAATAAAGCAAGATTGTCCAAAAAAATTCTTTCAAATTTTCAGGGTAAGTGAAAAATAATTTAATGCCATCGCTTATTTCTTGGTCCAAAGCGCGTGTTTTACCGCTTTCTTTTTGAGTGTAGCCGCCGGTTGAACGAATTTTTTGTCTTAACCAATCTTTAAAATTATTAGGATATTTAATATAAACTTTGGCTTGCGGCGCGTAAACTACTTGATAACCCTGGTTTCTGACCATTTGAGTTATAACTGCGTCCTCAGCCAGCATATTCTCGGGAATTTGATCAATAATTTTTTTCAAAACGGCAAAAAGATAACCGGAACAAGGAAAATTTTTATTTTTTAATCTCATTTGATGAGCGGCAAAAGTCAAGAAATGAGACCAATAACCGAATAAATTATTGCGAGAACTGGTTGAAATCGGCTGACCGCTGACCGCCCCCACTTTGCCTTCGGCAAAAAGCGGACTGACACCGACTTGACGCTGACTTACACTGAAATTGTCCGTATAAGTCTGTGTTTCGTCTGCGTAAGTCTGCGCATCGGAATGAAATTCCGATGTGGAAAAAGGAGCTGTTAAATATTCCAAATCTTCTTTTTTTATTTTAACATCACCGTCGCTTAAAATTAAAATTTCTCCCCTTGCTTGTTGGAAGGCTAAATTTAAAGCAGCCGGCTTGCCTTTTCCTTCATCTTTTAAATATTTTATAACAGGAAACCTTATTTGAAATTCTTTGGCTATTTTTTCTGATTCTTCGTCTGGACCGACAACTAAAATTTCATCATCCGCTTTTAATAAATTGGAATCCAAAAACGACTGAATGGCTTGGGGCAAACTCTTCGGTTCTTTGTTGGTGGTGATAATAATAGAAATCATTGTTTGTAATTAAATCATTTTTACTGGTTTAAGTATATCATTTTTTACGTCTTTTATTAAGTGGATAAATAATCTAAAATTATAAAAGGCCTAATCGTAAACTAAAGATTAAGCCTTTATTATTTTCGTCTAAAGAGCCGTTAAACGCTCTTTTATCTCTTTTAAAACAAGAAAAAAATATTTTTCCTTTTCTTCGGCAGTTTTCCCTTCTAGGAATACTGCCAATCTGCAAGATAATAATTTTAATTTTTGTCCTTCTGGGAAAAATAAATTTTTCACAATTTTAATTTCTTCCTCGCTTATTTCCCACCCTTTCTCTATTATCAACTTCTTTTCTTTTAATTGCAGTTTCCATGTCTCCAAAATAATAACAATATAGCATACTCTTTGCTTAAAATTATCTTGGGGTAATAGAAACTTAACTAATTTTGTTACAAATTCTTTAGTCAAATTCAACTCTTCTTCTTTTTTTGACTTAAAGAGTTTCTTGATTTTTTGAATTTCCGAATAATTATTTTCCACAACCACGGGAACATCTTTTAAAGAAAAATGTTTATCCTTTTTCTCGAGTAATGCGGAATTTGTATTTGACATGTTACTCACCTCCCTTTTTATTTATTTTTCATTTTTTTGTTATTTTTTGGTAAAGAACCTATATAATAAAAATGTAGCACAAAATTAGCTTTTTGTCAACCCCGTTAGAAGTTCATCTATAAACCATTGATATATAAATGCTTAAGGCGAAGCCGTTTTTGCAACTCTAATTATCTAAAATATCAAGACTTGTGCCAAACTTCTGACGGGGTCAAGTTCATAATACCAGACCTAATAAATATCCAATAATAGAAAATAAGGCAATGGGCGGAAGAGCGGGAATCGGCTGGCGATTTGATTGGCGGATAAAAATCCAAAAGCTTGCTAAAAGTCCGATTAAGGCAAAGATGGCCACGATCAAAACATCTATAATCCCCTTTCCGGCCAAAGACGCGCACAAAAGCAGAGGAAAAATAATGTCGCCGCCGCCTAAAATTAAAAAATCTCCGCCCGGTTGCACTTTTTTTAAATTTTCCTTAAAATCTCTAAAATTGGACGGAATGATAAAACCTAAAATAGCATGGCTTTTAATCATTTCTTTGGCCATTTTAATCATGTGTTTTGTTTTATAAACAGCGATAAAATCGTAAACGGAAAAAATCAATAAAAGCAAAACCACTTCCAAAGGCTTTAACTCCAAGCCTATTACAGCACCAATGCTCGATATTGCCAAAATCACCGATAAATCATGAATTAAAACCGTCGGCTTGATTAACCAAATTGAAATTAAAATAACTATTAAAATCAAAGCAAAAATACTTGGCATCCATAAATTCAATAAAATAAATCCGCCCGAAAATACGGCTAAAATAAAAATAATTTTAAATATTATATCTTTAACTCTGCCAGCCTTTGCGCCTAATATGGAAATAATGAAAATAAATAAAGTAGCTGACAAGAATTGTCCCATAAACTGCCAAATATTAAGCGGTGGAAGGCTGACAGCGCCCAATGTAAAAAACGAACGCAATTTAAAAACAGCTGATATTCCCAATCCCAAAGTTAAAACAAACAAAAATGCTTCCCAAAAACAAATAGATTTTTTGTTGAAATTCATCATTCAAACATTTTAACATAGAATTCAGCCCTTGACCATAAGTCATAAATATAATAAAATGTAGTATTCTATGTCTCTTATAAAGAAAATTGCCGTTTTATCAATTCTTGTTTTAACCAGTTTTAATTGGCCGTTAATATGCCGGGCCGAAGTTTTTTTTAATCCAAATTCCATTATTTCCGATCATGATTTGACTGATTATCAAAGTATGACCTTGGAAGAAATTCAAAAATTTTTGGAAAATGCCGGCGGAACGCTTGATACATATCAATGCACGGATATAGACGGCAGAAAAAAATTGGCTTCAGAAATAATTTATCGAGCCGCTCAAGAATACAAAGTTAATCCTCAAATTATCATTACCGTGCTTCAGAAAGAACAAACTCTTGTTTCGCAGCCTCCAAAAAAATCTTCGCAATACGATTGGGCAACCGGATTCGGATGTTATGATTATCGCAAGCCTGTTCAGCGTTTTTCCGGTTTTGCCACGCAAGTTGATCGCGCCGCTTGGCGATTGCGTTATTTTTTAGAGCATCCTTGGGAATTTTTTTACCGTGCCGGACAAACATATAAAATAAGCCGCCAAAAAGTGAGTCCGCAAAACTCGGCCACTGCCGCTCTTTATAATTACACGCCCTACGTTACGGGTAATAAATTATTTTGGTCTATTTGGCAAAAATGGTTTGTTAAAAAAACAGAGTCTAAATTTGCCGACGGAACGCTTTTGAAGGCCAAAGGAGACAACGGCGTCTGGCTTATTCAGAACAACCAGCGCCGGCCATTTTATTCAAAAACTGTTTTCTTGCTTAATCATAGTTTTAAAAATGTGAGAGAAGTAAGCATTGAAGAGCTCAAGAGTTTTGAAATCGGCGAGCCGATGACGTTTCCAAATTATTCGCTCGTTGAAGCTTCCAGTGGAGAAATTTTTATGTTAATTGACGGCGCGAAACGTTCCATATCGGAAAAAATATTCAAAGCTATTGGATTTAATCCGGAAGAAATTATCAAGGTTGAAACAAACGATTTAACGACCTATAAATACGGCGCGCCGATACGCACTCCCTATCCTTCAGGCGCCTTGCTTCAAGATAAGGCCTCTAAAAGCGTTTATTACGTAGAAGAAGACATAAAATACCCTATTGTTGACCAGTCCATTTTAGACGTAAATTTCCCCTATTTTCACATTGTTAAAGCTGAATCAAAATACTTGTCTGAATTTAAAAATGGCGAACCGGTTAAATTCAGAGACGGGACTCTGGTTAAAACCACCAATGAACCGAATGTTTATTTAATAACTCAAGGACAGCGCATGCCTATTCCTTCTGAAGAAATTTTTGACGCTTTGGGTTATCAATGGAGCGCTATTTTAATCATTCCGGAAACAGTATTATTTATGTATCCTTTAGGCGAACCGTTAAAAATTTAATTCCTAAAAAGCTAATAAGCTAACTTCCTAAAAAGCTAATTTTATGATTTCTTTTGCCGCAATTATCCCTCATCATCCCATTCTCATTCCGTCTATTGGCCAAGAAAAACTTGAAATGGCCAAAAAGACCGTTGAAGCAATGGAAAAATTAAAAAATAAATTGGTTAAAATTAAACCTGATATAATTATTGTTATTTCTCCTCACGGTTTGATTTTTGCCGATGCTTTTTGTTTAAACTTGGCTGAAAAATATTTCGGCAGCCTTGAATTATTCGGTGATTTAACCACCAAGATGGAATTTAAAAGCGATTCAAAATTAACATACAGAATTAGAGAACATTTTGAAACTGCCAATCCCCCTCCTTTTTTAACAATGATCAGTGAACAAAATTTGGATTATGGCGTTACGGTACCGTTATATTATTTAACGCAAAAAACACCATCAACCAATGATTATATTTCAAATTTTTCTATTATTCCAATTGGTGTTTCCGGACTGGATTATCAAAAGCATTTTGAATTCGGGCAAGGATTAAAAGAAGAAATTATGCAGAGCGATAAAAAAATCGCCGTTATCGCTTCCGGAGATTTATCTCATGCCTTAAACCAAACGGAAAATCCCGTTGAAAATAAATTTGACAAGCAATTAATTAAATTTCTCAAACAAAAAAATACTGATAAAATCATAAATTTTGATCCGAATTTCGTTCAAGAAGCCAAAGAATGCGGCTTGCGTCCGATTATTGTTCTTTTGGGTATTCTGGACAATTTAAATTATAAACCCGAAATACTTTCCTATGAAGCGCCGTTTGGCGTTGGTACTTTAGTGGCTCATTTCAAAATTTCTTAAAACGTGCTATAATAATTTAATTAATAATTTTAATTTATAAAAATATGCCTACTTATCTTTGGGTTATCGTTGTCATAATTATTTGGTTTGTTTGGTGGATTATTTCCACTTATAACGGCTTGATTACTTGGCACAATCGAGTAAATGAATCTTGGTCTGATATTGACGTCCAACTTAAACGAAGATACGACCTTATTCCGAATTTAGTTAATGCCGTCAAAGGATACGCGGCTCATGAGAAAGAAACATTTGAAAATGTCACTCAAGCTCGAACTCAAGCCATGGGAGCGCAAACATTATCGCAAAAAGCTGAAGCGGAAGATGGTTTAACCGGCGCTTTGAAAACTTTATTCGCCGTGGCTGAAAATTATCCCCAATTAAGAGCTTCGGAAAATTTTCAAAAATTGCAAGACGAACTGACTGATACGGAAAATAAAATTCAAGCTTCCCGCAGATTTTATAACAGCAATGCCAGAGATTTCAATGTCAAATGCGAAGTATTTCCGTCCAATTTAATCGCCGGAAAACTCGGTTTTAAAACAGTGGAGTTTTTCGAACTTAAAGAAGAAGCGGCTAAAACAGCCCCGAAAGTTGAATTCTAAATTTCAGACAATTTTAAAAGCCCTCTCAATTATTGAGGGGGCTTTTTTGTTAATTTAACACAAATTATTTTTTACCCATTTCTTTATTCCATTTTTTTAAAATTTTTCCAATATTTGTATAATAATTAGGATTAAAATCCGGCACAGGCTTGTAAATATCTATTTCTTTCCATTGCACCGATGTCTCCAATAATAAAGGCGCGGATTGTTCAACTATCTCTTTGCAATTAAGCCAATATTTTTTATCGGCGAAGGGACGCAACTTATTCTCATTTCCCGTATCCGTAGTGCTGACATTTACGAAAACGCCCCTGATAAGCCCTCTATAAGAATCTTTTTGGGTTATGTACCAAATAAAATTTTTTAATTTATTTTTTGCTTTTGTATATGAATGCCAAAACCGTACATTGTATCTATCGCTTATTGATCCGAACGCGCATATTGCCAGAGAAATAAAATTATTATTTTTCGCTTCTTTTCCAAGCTTAACAATAAGAGGATTAACAACATTCAAAAAAGTTTCTACGTTTGATTTATATATTTCGTCGTCTATCCCGTCATTATTTGCGTCTATCTCCGGCCTTCCGGTTTTTTCAAATTTAAATTTACCAACGGGATGAATAAAAATGACATCTGATATTCCTGATAAATCAATATTTTCTATTTCTGCCTTTATTTTTTTGGCATTAAGCAAGTCAGCATTAATGACAGATATATTTGTGATATTTGCCCGAAATTCAGAACGAACAATGGCAACACATTTAATATCTGTCTTATTCTTAAAATAATTAAGATAAGCGATTCCAAGCGCGCCATTAGCTCCTGAAATAATAATAAGTCTCATATTTTAATTTTTTTTAAAAATAGTAACAATAATAATATACTCAATTAATAATAATTTGTCTAGAGAATAAAAAACCCGCTAAAAAATAGCGGGAAGCAGTTGGTCTGCTTAGTCCTTATTTATGTTTTCTAAAAACCAATCTTGTGATAATACCGATAATAACAACTTGCAAAATCGGATATAAAGCGATTGTGATAGTCCATTCATTAATGGCAAACACATTCGCAATACTTCCGGCAAAAAATAGTCCCCAAGTTATTTTATCTTCGCCCTCAGGATCGTGGTAAGATTTCCTAATGGTCGGTAAGGCACCTATAAAATCAATAGTGATGTTCATAAAAAGCGCGATTAGCGGTGAATTAAAACACCACCAAAGCAACGCACTTAATCCCGCACCTGCAAGGCACCACCGATCAAACGGCGTCCACCCACCTTCACCATGTTTCAGCGAAAGTATGGCAATTATAAACGAACAGATGCCATAGATAAGCGGAACCCAAATTGTGTCCCGCGCTCCCGAAGCATAATAACTTATAGTAATAAGAATAGTCACCATGCTCCAGATAATCCAAGTAGCCCTGTTTGGTCTGGCTTTTTTGGATTTAATTGCAAGAACCAATGGAATGTAAGCGGCAAAGGATAAAATGCCCGCTACTATTCCAGCTATAGCTGTGATATTAGGCATTTTTCCCTCCCCTTTTAAAAAATTCACTCACTTTTGATGAATGATTTATCTATATTTAATATTATAACACAAATTTCAAATTTGTCAAGAGCTTGTAGAAATAGAATATTTTATCTTGCCTAATTTTATAAAAGTGCTAGAATATTTTCTATTATGGCTGAACAAAAATTAAAACTGCCTAAAGATAAAAAAATCAAAGTCGCCTCTCCGGCGGCTCCCAAAGAAGACAAAGGAACGGCTATTCAAGAAATAGTTAATCATTATTTTTACAGCAAAGGTTTAACGCTTGAACAAATTAAAGATGACGCGAAAAAGAAAAAAATAATTTATTCAAGGTTTACCCGGCCGGCAAAACAATTATTGGATTTAGCCGGTTCAGTGGAACAAGCCAAAACAGCCATTAATAAAGTGTCCGAATGGGCCAAGTCACGGAGACTTGATTATGCCATTGAAACAGTGTTTAAAAAATGGCTGGAACTTGATAAATTGCAGCCGAAAGAAATCGTTAAAAAACCATTTTTTCTTGACAATCCTATGGTCTGGAGCCAGACCAAGCAAAAATGGTTTGTTGTAGCCGAAGATGGAGAATGGCGCGAATTTGCCGGAGATGACAAAGAAATTGAATGGCGAGTAAGTTAAATTAATTAAATATATAAAAAGAGCTTTCGAAACAGAAGGCTCTTTTTATATTTATGGTTATTTTTCAATTATCTCTAAACTTTTACAATTTCTTTGACTTTTTTAATAATCGCCTTGGCGGAAATTTCTTCAAAATCCAATAGTTCTTCCGGCTTACCGCTGCGCGGCATTTTTCGCACAGCTAAAGAATAAATTGACCCTGAGCCTGTCGAAGGGCCCAAAACACTTCGTACTGCTTCGCCTATTCCGCCCTCTGCAAAATGATCTTCAACAGTAATAATGGCTTTTGTTTCTTCGGCTGCTTGTTTTAAAACGGCCTCATCAATCGGCTTAATGCTGTAAAGGTCAATTATTCGGATATTAATCCCCTCTTTTTGCAATATTTCATAAGCTTTTAGCGCTTCAAAAAGAGTAATGCCGGCTGCAACTATCGTTACCGCATCTTTTTCGCTTTTCTTTAAAATTTTACTGCCACCAATGGGGAAATTTTCATTTGATTTATAAATAATCGGTGTGGCCGAACGCGTAGTGCGCAAATAAACTATTCCTTTGAATTTTATCGCTTCTTCAACTAACTTTTCCGTGCTAATCGCGTCAGACGGATATAAAACTATACTGTTTAAAATCGTTCTAAACATGGCAATATCTTCAAGCGCCATTTGCGACGGTCCGTCTTCCCCGATGGAAACGCCGGCGTGCGAGCCGACAAATTTAATATTGGCCTCCGAATATTGCGACATTCTGATTTGATCAAAAGCTCTGGTTAAAAAAGCGCCAAAGGTCGGCACAAAAGGAATTTTCCCGCGTTTATCCAATCCCAATGCCGTACCAACCATATTTTGTTCGGCAATAAACATTTGAAAAAATCTGTTTGGAAATACTTTTTCAAAAATTTCCGAATATGTTGAATTGCCGACTTCTCCATCCAAGACAACAATTTCCGGATATTTTTCACCTAAACGAGTTATGGCATTACCAAAAGCCTTGCGCGTAGAATAAGTTTTGTCTGAATAAAAAATATCTGACACTGCTATTATTTCCCGCCCGAGGCGGGTCAGCCTTGGGCTGATGTTCTCCGGTAAAGCAATCACACCGCATATTTTTTTATCAATTTCGCCCAATTCTTTAAGCGCTTTTTTAAATTCATCAACAGAAAGCGTCTTGCCGTGCCAGCCGTTTTTATTTTCCAAAAAAGAAATTCCCTTGCCCTTAATAGTTTTAGCAATTATCATTATTGGCTTGTTTTTAATTTGATTGGCTTTTTTAAAAGCTTTTTCAATTTCTTTTAAATTATGTCCGTCAATGACAATTGTTTGCCAGCCAAAAGCCGAAATTCGCTTGGCATATTCTTTAACTTTATAACCGAGCATTGTTTCCCCTTTTTGCCCTAAGCGATTCACGTCAATAATGCCGATTAAATTATCAAGTTTATAATAACTGGCCAATTCAATTGCTTCCCAAACCGAACCTTCTGCCATTTCACTGTCGCCCAAAAGAACATAAGTGCGATAAGGCAATTTATCCAAATATTTGGCATTAATAGCCATACCGACTCCAACTGACAAACCTTGACCCAAAGAACCAGTGGCTATTTCATTATATTTAAAACGCGGCGTCGGATGACCCTCTAAAGGACTGTCAAATTTGCGCAATGTTTTGAGATTTGCTTCTGTTAAAATTCCAGCCGCAGCATAAACAGCGTAAAGCGCTGGCACAGCATGGCCTTTTGAAATAATAAATCTGTCATTATTGGCAAATTTAGGATTTTCAAGATTAGCGCGATAAAAACCGCCAAAAAATAAAACAGCCATCAAATCAGCCGCTGAAAGAGCGGAAGTTGGATGACCGGAACCTGCTTCAGTGGTGGAAAGCAAAATATAATAGCGAATCAGTTTAGATAATTTTTTTAATTTATCAATCATATTTTAATATAAGTTTTGAGAGTCCGGAGGTCCGACCTCCGGAGGACCCGGAGGACTTGCCTTGAGATTAAATATACTTTATAATTTAATGATATGCTAAATAACACGAACAGTCAAAATAAAATTATTTTTTGGGGTACGCCGGAATTTGCCGCCATTGTTTTGGATTTACTAAGTCAAACTCAGTTTAAACCGGCTTTTGTTGTCACTGAACCGGATAAACCCGTGGGCAGAAAACAAATTGTAACCGCTCCGCCAGTGAAAGAATCAGCTCTCAAATATGGCATTCCTGTTCTTCAGCCCGAAAATTTATTAACTTATCAACTTGCAAACCTACAAGCTGATTTGTTTATTGTCGCCGCTTATGGAAAAATCTTGCCAAAAGAAATTTTAGATATTCCAAAATACGGCTGTCTTAATATTCATCCTTCATTATTGCCTCTTTATCGCGGAGCAACGCCTATTCAAGCAGCTATTTTAAATGGCGACGAAATAACCGGAGTCAGTATTATTTTAATGGACGAAAAAATGGATCACGGACCGATCGTCGCGCAGCAACAATTGGAATTGCCGATTACTGATTATCAATTGCCAAAATTATCCAAAGAACTGGCGGAATTGGGAGCAAAAATTTTAATAGAAACTTTGCCGAAATGGCTAACAGGAGAAATTAAACCAATTATTCAAGACGAAACCAAAGTAACTTTTACGAGACAGATTAAAAAAGAAGACGGTCTAATCAATTGGTCTCTTCCGGCAGAAAAAATTAAAAAAATGCTGCGAGCTTATTATCCTTGGCCGGGAATTTTTACCAATTTTGACAATAAAAAATTAAAAATCATTAAAGCGGAAATTTTAGAAATTCAAGATAATAAAAAACCGGGAACAGTATTTTTTACATCAGACAAACAATTAGCAATAGCTTGCGGCAAAGATGCTTTAATTTTAAAAGAAATTCAACTGGAAGGAAAAAAAGCCATGACTGCCGGTGATTTTTTGAATGGTTATCCGAAAATAATCAACGCTATTTTATAACTTTTCTTTTTTTCTCAGTCACCCTGAAGCCGATATATTTACCCAGCATTAATCTGGTAATTCCCTCTCCGGCCGGAATAGAACCGAAAAAAATCATTGTAATCGGAAAAAGAAGCCATTGAAAAATCATAAAAAAATATTGAGTAATTTTATGTTTTTGGGGTTTTGGAGGCAATAAAATAGTGCTTAAAATAGCGGATAAGAAAAGTCCGACTAAAGTAAAAGTCATTAATTTTTCCAAGACAAAAGGAGCGTTGTGAACAATCGCTTCTGTTTTATTTTGCAAATGAGCGATGCGCATCGGCAAATTACCTAAAATAAAAATTAAAAGCGGCACCGTGGCCCAAGTGCACGAACCTTCCAACTGAACCCAGAATGGCGGGATCTTTTTTTTAAAAGGCATTTTTTTGTTTCTGAATAAATTCCATATCATCCACGGAACGTTTTCAACTCCATAGCCCCAGCGTAATATTTGTTTATACTGATTAATCAAAGTTTTTTTAATTGAACCGACATAAACCGTATCCATTGAAACCGACATATATAAAGGAACTGTTTGATAATCGCCATTATAATGATTGTAACATTGCAGAAAAATTCTGGAGTCCTCGCTGACCACGTCTTTTTGCCAAAAACCGATGTCAGTTAAAGCCTTGAAACTCAAAGCATGACTGGAAAAAGTAAAATAAATATGCGGCTTGGTAAGTTCGGTTAAAAGCCAAAAAGTGGTTCCCCTAGCCACCACTCTTGTAAGCGCCGGCGAATCCCAAATATTATTATTAAATACCGCCACGGGCTGATAAGAACAATGCGTGGGATCCGGATGAGTAAGATAAACATAAGTTAAATACGGAAGATACAAAGGATGAACACAGGTATCAACATCAAAACTGGAAACTATTATTTTTTCATAAGGCAAGCCTAATTCATCAATTATTTTTTGCGCTTCTTGTCCGGAAAAATGCAAATTAGAACCCTTGCCGGAAATTTCATCAGGTAAATTTTTCGGATGAACTGTTACTAAAAATTTAAAAAATTTATCAGCGTATCTGCTTTTAATCTCTTCTGCCATTTTTAAAAAATTATCTTTATCTTTTTCTTCCCCTGCCAAAACCACTATTAATTTATGCAAAGGATAATCTGATTTTATTAAAGCTTCAAAAGTCGGTCCGACAACGTCTATTTCTTCTTTATAAGTGGCAAAAAATACCAAATGATGAATATCAGCATAACCGGGCAATTTTTCCGCTTTTTCGCGCCAATTAATTTTTAAATTCTTGCGATATTTGCGCCAAGCGTAAATAAGCAAAATTGACAAATATAAAACTTTAATCAGCCAATAAAGATCAAAAATAATAATAAAATAAATAACCCAAATGGGTCTTATGAACGATAATAAAATGCTTCCCAATAATATTACCCAAACGATAATTCCCGGGAACATTTCATAAAAACGATATTTTTGACGATCACTTGGGTGCCACATAATAATTTAACGGATAAACAAATAAGCGATTTCCGAAACCATACCCAATAAAAGCAAAATTATCAAAAGATAAGTAAAAAACGGTATGCGATATTGAAATCTTTTTTTAACAAAATGCTGATAAATTAAAATAACAATAATTCCTTCCAGTCCCAAAAAAATACCGCCGGTCAAGCCGATGACATCAATGCAATTTTTAAAACCCAATAAATATAAAGCAAGAGGAATAAAGCAGGCAAAAGCCCAAGATTTCTTTTTGGATAATTTCAAATCATACCAAAAAATTTTCTTTAAAGTGGTTCCTATACTGATAAAAGAAGTAAAAGTAGTGATTAATCCCAACAAAAAACCCAAATAAATCAATCTGGGGTCAATGATTTTGCTAAACCCCAAAATAGCGTCATTTGTTGTTTCTGTGCCGCTAACGCCTAAAATGGTAAAAGTAAAAAGCAGATAGCAAATGGCGGAAATAATAATACCAAAACCGATTACTTTAAAAAGTTTTTTACGATTTCGATCAACAATTTCCTTAACTTCCGGCACCAAAGTAATACCCCAAAGAGAAAATAATATTACTCCGTAAGGCATTGTTAAAAAACGATAATCAAAGGTGGCCAAATTATTCAAATGAACATAAGGCAAGCCCCTGAAAAAGAAAAATAAAAGTATCAGCACGAAAACAACTCCTAAAATCAATTGAATCGGCACCATGGCGCATCGATCGCGATAAATTATAATTGATCCTAAAATAAAATAAGCCAAAATATAATAAATAACAGCGCCGCCGATCAAAGGTGATAACAATAAATATAAAAACTCTCCGCCCATAATAAGATAAGCCAAAAGCGCGCCGGCTAAACTAAGCAAAGAAACAGTGAAGCTGATTTTTTTGGCTCTTTTGCCCAGATATTCTTCGGCATAACCGGGAATTCTGGCAACGCGGTGAGTATCGCAAGTCACTTCTCCTAAAAGAGAATGGATGACAATAACTATACCGGACATTAAAATAAAATACGCAACAACGACAAAAAATCCGGCCTGCCGCGCCACATAAGGCAAACAAAAAAATCCGACACCAATAATGGTTCCGGCAAAACACGCTAATGCTTTGATAAATCTGAATTTTCTTTTCATACGAAAATTATTTAATTTATTTAATCCGCCAGCTGGCGGAGCAAAATTTTTAACTATAATTTTGCGTACCCGCCCAGATTTTTTAATAAAAAACTTGGGCGGGTAAAGGTTTTGTTGCCAAAATTACTGCGTCTCCGGCTTGTAATTTTTGACAAAGCCCTTTATATCTTCGGGCATGGGTATTTCTTTTTTGGGGCTTATGCCCGGATAACGCCAAGCAGTAACAATTTTTATTTTCTCGCCTACTTTTTGATACATCAGCCAAATTTCAGTCGGATGTTTCTTGCTGCCCGAAACTTGCATTATGGCCGTGGTGTCCGGCGCAATCCCCTCTTCTTGGCGAATTGAATTGCGAAGTAATCTTTTCAAGCAATTTTCCGAAAGTCCGTATTGGCGCATTTTTGAAACAGCGTGCCGAGTCCAAATAGTTTTAAAATCATTTTTTGGCGCTTTAAAATACATATAATTTTTTAAAAGAGTTTTACTAACTCTTTTATTTTTTTCTTTTCTTGACCCGGATATTTTTTTAAATTTTCCCAAAAATAAGAACCGACAAATAAATAATCTGCGCCTGATTTTTTAAGCAATGGCGCGGTTCTTGGATTTACGCCGCCGTCAACGCCTATTTTTACTTTCGGAAACATTTTATGGAAAGATTCAATCTTTTTCAAAATTGACTTTTTAAATTTTTGTCCGCTGAATCCCGGTTCTACGCCCATAAACAATATCGTGTCCAATAAATCGGACGGAATATTTTTTAATTTTGCCAAAGATGTTTTTGGATTTATGGCTAAGCCGGCTTGAAAACCTTTTTGCTTGATCAATTTTAAAATCTGTTCAGGATTTTTATCCGCTTCAAGATGAAAAACAATTCTTTTTATTTTTTTAAAAAACCATTTTTTAACAGCCAATCTAAGATTTTTAACCATCAAATGAACTTCAAAATCCATTTGAACATTAAAATTTTTAAGATCCGAAGCGTTTTGCCAGGTTTTATTTTTAACAAAAATGCCGTCGCCGATATCAATTTGAATCAATTTAAATATTCCTTGGCAAATATTTATTTTTTCTTTAACTGCTTTAAAATCTTTTTCTAAAATAGCGGGAATAATTTGCGCCATAATTATCTTTTTATTTCTTCATATAATATTTATTACCCTTAGCGAATTTCGTCTGAACGGATGTTGCGGAAAAGCCTTAGAAAATTAAGGAGTTTTATTGAAAAATTCATCTGTTTGACGACCTCTTTGGGAGGAGTTATGAATTTTTCAAAATAAAACGAGTATAATTTTCAAGGCTTTGGAGTGTTGAGTGAAGGCGAAATTCGCGACTTTTTTATTTAATAAAGGGCGGACGCGGCGGAAATTTTTTCTTCACCAAAGTGTTTGGTTTTGCAGGAAAATCAGTCTTAGATAACTTTTTTTTGCCGGTAAAAATAATCAAAATAATTATTAAAACAATAAAAATCAAAATCGGGATATAAACTAAAGGAGCATTTTTTATGCCAAAAATAAAAGCGCCTATTATTGCTTTTAAAAATGACCCTATATTTCCAATTGATGACATAAAAAATTATTTGCTTCTTATTTTTAAATCATATAATATTTCTTCCGCTTTTTTCAGATTTCTTTTAGCATCATCGTATTTTGTGCGCAAATAACCGGTCAAATCCAATTTAATCAATTCGCCCACGACTTGAGTGATTAATTCTTTTAATTCCCGCGCTTTTTCAACCTTATCTTCAGTGGCTAAAAGGACGATTTTTCTGACCAATTCGCCGGTCAAATCGCAAATACCGCCCAAATAACTTTCAAAACCAAGCTTAATTTCGGAAATCTCCTTTAACTGGCCAAGTTTTATAGCTTGCCAAAACAGTTTAGCTTCCGCGTATTCTTCCAAGGCCGCTTTATAAGCACCGGCATATAAAAGTTGCGGCGACTTGGTTAACGAACCCTGAAGCTTGATAAAAATCTTTTCAACTTCTTCAAGGCTTTTTTCTGCTTCACTGATTTGATCGCGCTGCAAAGAAAAAATGGCCTGTTTTGACTTATGCAAAGCGACGTTTGATTGCTGATTTACCAAATAAAACATTGAAACGTGATTTTTATATTCCTTGCTTAATTTTTGCAACATTATTTTATTGATCATAGTAAATTTTTTAAAATTTTTAACCCGCCAAAATTTTTGGCAGTAGATAATTTGAACTTTTTAAATTAAATAGTTAATTATATTATTTAGACAATTAAATCTTAGATTGGAATTTGGGCGGGGCGAAAAATTTTACTAAAAATTTGCGTACCCCCTCCTTTTGAGCGCTCTTGGAATAAAACTTATTACATATATGTAGTAGGGCAATTTAGTGAAAGAATATACATTAGTTTTTTTACTAATTTAGAAGAGAATATTGAGAGCGTCTAAAAGGAGGGGGTAAAGGTTTTGTTGCTCCGACTTTAATGTCGGAGACAAAACTCTTTAGGTTGGCTTATATTGGGCAGTTTCCCATAAAACGGCCTGACTGTTTTAGTTTTTTTATTTAATTTTTTAATTCCGATTTTAATCAAATCAAATTTATCTCCATTTTTAAGGCCGACCACTGGAACTTTTAATAACCATGCCAAAGTGTTCGCCACTGACAAGGCCACTCTAATACCGACAAAAGAGCCCGGACCGTTAACAACAATAATACCCTTAACATCTTTCAATCTTTTATTTGCTTTTAACAAAAGATTGTCCAATCCTTTTAAAATATTATTATCTTGTCCTCGTTTATTTTTTAAAGTTAGAAAAAAATATTTTTTCGCGGATTTATCCAATATCAACGCCAAATAATTTTTATCATCTTCCAAATTATTAATCAGTAAATACATACGCTACATTTTATTTAAGACGTCAATGCCAAGCAAGTTTAAACCGTTTCTCAATACTTGCGATGTTGCTTGAATCAACGTCAAACGCGCCTTAACCAAATTTTTACTTTCCGCTTTTAAAACCTTATGCTTGTGATAAAATTCGTTGAAAGTTTGGCTTAATTTCAAAAGATAAGTCGCCAAACAAGTTGGATTATACGACAAGGCGGCTTCTTTAGTCACTCCGGGAAAAGCCGCTAATAATTTTAAAATCGCCGCTTCTTCAGGATTGCCCAATATTTTATAATCAATTGCTTTATCCGTGATTTCTTCCACGGGTTTTTTTTCTAAAATACTGTGGATTCTGGTATAAGTATATTGAATATAAGGACCGGTTGCTCCTTCAAAAGAAATTGATTCTTTGGGCTGAAAATGGACTTCTTGATCCGGCGTAAATTTAAGCAAGAAAAATTTCAAAGCGGCCAAAGCGATAATTTCCGCTCTTCGCGAAACTTCAATCGGGCTGATATTCGGATCACTGGACATTATTTCGCTTTTTGCCAATTGTTCTATTTCCGCAATAACATCATCCGCATCCACAACTGTTCCTTCTCTTGATTTTAATCTTCCTTCAGGAACAAAAATCAAGCCATAAGAAAGATGATGGCAATTTTCCACTCCCTTAAAACCGAATAATTCTAAAATTTTGAACAAAACTTGAAAATGATATTTTTGTTCCGATGCTACCACATAAATTGATTTATATGGTTTAAAGTCGCGATTTTTTAAAAAAGCCAAGCCAATATCTTGCGTAACATAAACACTTGTGCCATCAGCCCTAACTAAAACTTTTTTGTCTAAATTATATTTTGTTAAATCAATTTCTATGGCTTTATCTTCGCGGCGATAACAAATTTTTCTTCTTAATGCTTTTAAAATTATTTTCTTGCCTAATTGATAAGTATCGCTTTCAAAATACCATTTGTCAAAATTGATTCCAATTTTTTCGTAAGTTTTATAAAAACCATCAAGCGCCCATTTGTTCATTTGCTGCCAAAGGGCGATTATTTCTGAATCCCCTTTTTCCCATTGTTCCAATATTTTTTGCGCTTCATTTAATAATTCGGGATTTTCTTTAACCTTGGTGTTAAATAAAACATAATATTTTCCAACGAAATGATCGCCTTTTATTTTTTCCGATTCCGGAGTTTTACCTTCGCCCCATAATTTGTAGGCCAACATTGATTTACAAATATGAATACCTCGATCATTAATCAAATTAATTTTAATAACTTTATAACCGATAGCTGATAATAAATTGGCTGTGGCCTGACCCAAAAAATTATTTCGCAAATGCCCCAAATGCTGCGGTTTATTGGTATTAGGCGCTGAATATTCCACTAAAATTTTTTTATTTTTCCCAAAATTTGAAAAACCGAATTTATCTCCTTTGGATAAAATTTCCTCGCAAATCGCTTTAAACCAAATTCTTTTATTAATAAAAAAATTAAGATAAGGTCCGATATTTTTCGCTTTTTCAAAAACTGAAAATTTTGTTTTATTCAAATTAAGCTGCGAGGCTAATTCTTGAGCAATGACTGTCGGCGCTTTTTTAAGAACTTTCGCTATTTCAAAACAAGAAATACTAAAATCTCCCATCTCTTGATTGGGAGGAGTTTCCAATTTTAGATCCTCTTTAAATAAAGAAAAATCAAAAGAGAGACTTGTTAAAGCCCTTTTTAAAGCTTCTATAAGATGTTTTTGCAGTATTTCGGTAGTCATTGTTTATCTACTTATTAGCTTATCTACTTACTTGCTTATTTTCTTGCCTATATATTCAGCAAGCTCTACATACCGACATGAATATCCCCATTCATTGTCATACCAAGCCATTACTTTAATTAAATTATCCTTAACCATAGTTAAGGATAAATCAATAATTGCTGAATGAGAATTACCGCGAAAATCAGAAGATACTAAAAGTTCATCAGATACATTTAAAATTCCTTTTAATTTTCCTTTAGCTGCGGCAATAAATTTATTATTAACTTCCGCTGCGGTTGTCGGTTTTTCCACTGAACAAATAAAATCAACCACTGAAACAACCGGAGTCGGAACGCGCAAAGAAATGCCGTCCAATTTTCCCGCTAAATCCGGAATAACGACTGCCACTGATTTGGTGGCGCCGGTCGTGGTGGGAATCATATTTTCCGCAGCCGCGCGAGTTCGGCGTAAATCTTTGTGAGGCAAATCAAGCAAGCGCTGATCATTGGTATAAGAATGAATTGTGGTCATGAATCCGCGTTTGATTTTAAAATTATCGTTTAAAATTTTCGCCATCGGGGCCAGACAATTGGTTGTGCACGAACCATTGGAAATAATAAAATCTTTTTTTGAATCAAATTTTTCTTCATTAACTCCCAAAACATAAGTCGGGATATCTGAATTTTTAGGCGGCGCGGAAATAATCACTCTTTTCGCTCCGGCCTCAAGATGTTTTTTTGCTCCCTGATAATCGGTAAAAAATCCCGTACATTCCAAAACCACATCCACGCCCAATTTTTTCCAAGGCAATAAAGCCGGATCTTTTTCCGCAAAAACCGGAATTTTCTTTCCGTCAACAATTAAATTTTTTCCGTCTTCGCTCACTTTTTTATCAAATTTTCCATAAAGAGAATCGTATTGCAAAAGATGCGCCAAAGTTTTTGTGTCAGTCAAATCATTGATTGCCACAATTTCTATATTTTTAGACTTAGAAGCGATGCGAAAACTCGGTCGGCCGATCCGGCCGAATCCATTAATTGCTATTTTAATCATATTTTTTAAATTATAAATTATTTAATTATTTTTTCTTATTTTAAATCTTCTTCTAAGTAAAGGATCAATAAAGACATCTGTTTTAGGAAATTTTTTCTCGGCTATTTTTTTTAATTCTTCCTGAGCAATAATTCTTGCTTTTTCAAACTCAATTTCTCCTTGAAGCCGGCGAGCTAAAACAAGATTATCAACATCTTCAATATCCAATTTTTTTTCTTTTGCCAATTCTTCAATCTTACTTTCAAATGAAGGAAAGGTGGCTGTTTCTTTATCCCAATTTGCCGATTTGACCAATTTACCGATTTCCTCATCATTGATTCCGAGCGCTTTTAATCTTTCAACTTCTGTAATACCACTGATTAAAACATCAATATCTTTAAAACCATACCTCTCCTCTAAGTGCTCAATTAATCTAGAGGATGGCCATTTTTTAAAGCCAGCCATTTCATCTGATTTATAGGCTTGTATTTCTTCAAGAGCAAAACGAGGTTTTTCTCTTCTATATTTGACCAAACTATGAAGAATAAGTAACAGATTGGGTAAAACAGTATATAAAGAGATTGCTTCAAAGGGAGTTATAGGGCTTAGTTGAGAAGCATGATGTGATTCATAGCCCGAATTAGACCATTGCAGATTATGGGTTAACTCATGATCTAAAGTGCTAACAGCTTTAACATTCGGATAATCATATTCACCATTCATAAAACTTCCATAAGTTGCTATGCTCTCCCACATTTCTCTTTTAGGTGGCGCCGAATTTTTAACAAAAACAATTGGATGTCCTAGTCTCTTTTTTATCCATCCTATCGTAGGGGATGAAGAATGAGCTTTTCCATTTTTTCCTTCATCCTCTTTGCCAAATTTAAGTGATACTCCATATTTACCATTTTCAATGCCTTGACTGAGATTGTAAATAATACCTGTTTCTTTTAACTCATCAAAAGCTTTGGTTTCTTTGGTAATTCTCTCTACTACCTTGGGCCATCCTTGTTCAACCTCTTTATCGCTAAGCGTCTCATCTAATGCGAGATCTTTGTCTTCCTTCTCCTCTGGACATAACATAAATGTTAAATCAAGAGAATCTAATATTTTCTTTTTTCTTAGTTTTTCTCTTTCTTTAATCAAAGCATTAAAATTTATATCTAATTTACTTTCAGTCTCGCCTTTTTTCATCGCCCCTCTTTGCTCGGGAGTTAAAAATTCTCCTCTTTCCATATTCATAAAAATTTAATTATTGATTTAATAATTCCACAATTTTTTGTCCGAATTCGGAAGAAGCGGCCGGGCCATTAGCCGTAATAATTTTTCCGTCAGCAACCACTGTTTGATTTATATATTCGGCGCCATCGGCTCTCAATACGTCAATTGACGTTTTATCAAATTCATCAGTCCAAACCGTCGCTTTTTTACCGGATAATACTCCGGCTTTGGCTAAAATTTCCGGAGCAATGCAAATAGCGCCTAAAATTTTTCCTTCGCTTATCGCTTGCTGAACCAATTGATGAACATTTTTATTTTCCGCATATTCAAGCGCTCCCGGTCCGCCGATAAAAACAAGGGCATCAAAATTTTTAATTTCAACGTCCTCTATTTTTTTATCAACTTTAATTGTATCTCCTGATTTTGAAATAGCTTGATCGCCTTTTAAATCGGCGGTTGCAACAACGATTCCGGCTTTTTCCAAAACAGCCCTGGTTTCGCTGTATTCAAAATCCTGAAAACCTTCGTCTGCAATAACAATAACCGCTTTTTTGTCAGTGGAATTTTCCATATTTTTTTTCTTTTCTATTTTAGTACAGCCTGATAAAAAAAACAGAGTTAAAAAAATAGCAAAACAAAGGAAAATTTTTGACCTCATAATTAAAATTTAATTTTGTCCACTCCTACTTCTATTTTTTCGTCTTTAATTCTCACTACCACGGTTTGTTTTAAAACATGGCGTTCAACCACTTCTCCCACACCTTCCGCTGTTTTTACTTTAACGCCGATGGCCGGTAATTTTTGAGCCAGCTCTTTATACATTTCTTCTTCAAAAACCAAACAGCATTTCAATCGTCCGCACATGCCGGTCAATCGATCTGAACCGCGCTGAGTCAATTGCTGCTCTAAAATTAAATTAGTGCTTACGTTCCCCAATTTTTTCAAAAAACTCATGCAACAAAGCCCTCTTCCGCATGATCCGATATCGCCGATTAATCCCGTTTCTTGCCTGGCGCCGACTTGGTGCATTTTAATTGATTTGTGAAATTCCTGAACCAATTCTTTCACGAGTTCGCGGAAATCAATTCTTGACGGCGAAGTGAAAGCAAAAGTCATTTTTCCTCCGTCAAAGGCGAATAAAACATCAATGATTTTTATCGGCAAATTCGTTTTTTTAATTATTTTCTCACATCTCTTTATCGTTTTATCTTTTTCATTATTCCTTTCTTCGTATTTTGACAAATCTTCCGAACTGGCTTTTCTTAATATGAAATTTTCGCTTGTTTCATTGCGAGCAGCCTCTTCTTCGGTTTCTTTAATTTCATCTATTTTTGTTATTTCTCCCAAATCTCCGCCAATGGAAGTTTTCACAATCACTTTATCGCCAACATTAAATTCCCCCTTCTTTATTTGAAAATCTCCTCTTTTCTGAATAAATTTATAAGGATTTATCCATGGCGCTACTTGAACAGAAATTACGAACATAATTTTTATAAAGCAAATCTAATAAATCTTTTAACTTTGATATTTTCTCCGAATTTGGCGATTTTTTCTTTAACCAAATCTTCAATGACAAATTTATCATCTTTAATGAACGGTTGTTTCAAAAGACAAAATTCACTGTAAAATTTTTGCATCTTGCCGTTTAATATTTTTTCAATGACTTCAGCCGGTTTGCCTTTGGGCAGATCAGCGCTGTAAATTTCTTTTTCTTTTTCTAAAATTTCTTGAGGCACTTCTTCCGGAGAAACCCATTTTGGATTGAGAGCCGCCACTTGCATGGCTAAATTATGAGCCAATTCACCGAACTCTTCATTGCGCGAAACAAAATCAGTTTCACAAACCAGTTCCAAAAGCACGGCAATTTTTTTATTGGAATGAACATATGCTTCCACAATGCCTTGATTTGTATCTCTGCTTTGCTTGGTCGCCACTAATTTTTCTCCGCTTTTTCTCAAAGCTTCAATGGCTTTTTCTATATTACCGTCAGATTGCTTTAATGCTTTCTGACATTCAACTATTCCCAATCCTGTTTTTTCTCTTAATTGTTTTACAATATCTAAATCTAAACTCATATATTTATTAATTCAATTAATTTCTTAATTATATTTATAGCAAATTTCGCCTGAACGAAGTCGCGGAAAAGCTAAGGCTTTGGAGCGTTGAGTGAAGGCGAAATTCGCGACTTTTTATTTAATTTCTTTCTTTTCTTTAACTTCAACTTTATTTTTTTCTTTTTGGGCCTTGCCTTCTTTAACCGCCTCGGCCATGAATCTGGTTATTAATTCTATCACCTTAACCGCATTATCATTGGCAGGAATAGCCCAATCAACTTTTTCCGGATTGGCATTAGTGTTAACCAGGGCAACAACCGGAATATTGCATCTCTTTGCTTCTTTTAAAGCTGTTTTTTCTTCTTGCGTATCAACGATAAAAAGAACATCCGGTTTCTTTGTTAATGATTTTATTCCGCCAACCATTTTCTCCAAAGAAATTAAAGTCTTTTCCATATTAAGCCGTTCTTTCTTGGTATATTTTTCCCAACCATTCGCTGCTTTTTCTTTTTCCATTTTTTTGAATTTTTCAATCAAATTAACAATGGTTTCAAAATTAGTCAAAGTACCCGGTAACCAGCGTTCATAAACAAACGGCACCGCAACTTCTTCGGCGTATTTTTTTATAATTTTTTTGGCCGCCGGTTTGGTGCCTAAAAATAAAATAACTCCGCCCTGAGCGACTTTGTCAGCGATAAAATTCATCGCTTCCTCCATTTTTACGAGAGTTTTTTCCAGATCAATTAAATGAGAAGTGTTTCTGACTCCGTAAATATACGGAAGCATTTTAGGGGCCAATCTGCTTTTTTTGTGTCCTAAATGAACTCCGGCCTCAACTAATTCATCTAAGCTTGGAAGTTTAATCATAGTGTTTTACGTATAAAATAGTTAATATTAAATTATGTATAATAATAACATAGCCCCTAAAAATAATCAAGCCTATTTTAACCACAGTCCCTCACCCTTCAGTGATAATCCTCGCCCCCGCATTTTCCGACCATTTTTTTAAAAATAAAAATAAACCTTCTTAAATCAAGAATAAATTAAATAAATCAGTAAAAACGGGCTCGTATTTGGAAAATGACATCACTGAAGGGTGAGGGATTGACAAACATATTATCTATGATATCATATTATAATAACTTTAATAAATTAATTATATCAATATGCCAAAGAAAAATATTCACCCTAAATATCATCCTCAAGCAAAAATGACTTGCGCTTGCGGTTCGGAATTTAACGTTGGTTCAACTGTTCCGGAAATACACGTGGAAATATGTTCTGCTTGCCATCCTTTTTATACCGGCAAACAGAAATATATTGATACGGCCGGAAGATTGGAAAGATTCAATAAAATGGTTACCAAATCAAAAGCGATTAAGGAAACCAAAAAAACCAAAGTTAAAAAAGAATCCGCCAAAGAAAAAAAAGGATAAAAAATAATTTCATATCGATTGAATTGTTGCCAAAATACTATTTGGATAATTTTTTGTTGTAAAATTAAAATATGGAAAATAATCTCAGCCAATTGAAAGATCAATTAAAATCATTGGAAGAACAATTACAAAGTTCTGAGATTTACGCTGATCAGGAAAAATTGAAAGAAATTTCTCAAAAATACAATCAATTGAAAGAAACTTATCGCCTATTTGATCAACTCAGAGAAACAAACGAAAAAATTTTTGAAATTGAAAAATTATCAAATAAAGAAACTCAGCCGGAAATGCTGAGCTTGATCAAAGAAGAAATGGAACAATTAAAAGAAAAGAAAAAAAGTCTTGAATCAGAAATCAATAAAAAAGAAAAATCTTCCAATATTCCGGAAAGTCGCGGTATAATTTTAGAAATCAGAGCCGGCACCGGCGGCGACGAAGCGGCTATTTTTGCCGGCGATTTATTAAGAATGTATTCGCGTTTTGCGGAAAAAAAGGGCTGGAAAGTTGGTCTAATTTCATCTCACAAAACAGAATTGGACGGTTTTAAAGAAGCTATTTTGGAAATAAGAGGTTCTGATGCTTATCAAATTTTAAAAAATGAAAGCGGCGTTCACAGAGTTCAAAGGATTCCTAAAACTGAAAAAAGCGGTCGGCTTCACACTTCCACCGCTTCAGTCGCGGTATTGCCTCAAGCCGAACCCGCGGACCTTAAAATAGATTTAAAAGATTTAAAAATTGACACTTTCTGCGCTTCCGGACATGGAGGCCAGAATGTTCAAAAAACTTCTTCAGCCGTAAGAATCACTCACTTGCCGACCAATCTGGTTATTGCCTGCCAAGACGAACGCAGTCAGGGACAAAATAAAGAAAAAGCCATGACTATTTTAAGATCAAGATTATTGGCGTTTAATGAAGAAAAAAAACATAAAGTTTTAGGTGATCAAAGACGAGAACAAATCGGCACAGCTGAACGCTCGGAAAAAGTCAGAACTTATAATTTCCCTCAAGATAGAATTACTGATCATCGCCTTAACAAGTCATTTTTCAATATGTTGAATATTTTGGACGGAAATCTGGACGCAATCGTTGAATCATTTGAAGAACAAGAAAATGCTGAATAAAATTAACCTAATTAACCTAATTTCTAATTCCTAAACAATAACCTAAACTCAAAATCCCAAATTGAAATACGATTTAGAAATTAGGTCAATTAGAAATTAGAAATTTTATAAAGATGACCATCAAACAAGCATTATTGAGAGCTATTCAATCTCTCCAAAAAATAACCAATGAACCTCATTTAGATGCCGAGGTTCTTTTAAGTTTCACTGTAAAAAAGCCCAAGATATGGCTTTATTCCCATTCGGAAAAAAAATTAAAAAAAACAGAAGAAATAAAATTTAAAAAATTAATCGCTCAAAGAAAAAATGGCACGCCAATAGCTTATCTTGTCGGCCATAAAGAATTTTTTGATTTGGATTTTATGGTTGATAAAAATGTTTTAATCCCCTCGCCTGACACAGAATTAATGATTGAAGAAATTTTAAAATCTGCGGAGGTCCGACCTCCGCAATCCGAGGTTGGACCTCTTATCGCTGATGTCGGCACCGGTTGCGGCAATATTGCCATTACTCTAGCCAAACATTTACCATTGGCAAAAATTTATGCCATTGATATTTCAAAAGATGTCTTGAAAATGGCAAAGAGAAACGCAAAAAAACATAAAGCAGATAAACAAATTATTTTCTTAAATGGCGATCTTTTAAAACCACTGCCTGAAAAAATTGATTTTATTGCCGCTAATTTGCCCTATATTCCTACACAAAAAGCTCAATTGCTTTTTCATAGTCCGCAGATTGCTTTAAACGGCGGAAAAGACGGTTTAAAATTTTATCAATCTCTGCTTGAAAATGCGGCTGATTATTTGCGGCCAAACGGCAAAATATTCTTGGAAATAAATTTTAATCAGGCGGAAAAAATAAAAAAAATAATTAAAAAATATTTCCCTCAAGCTGAAATAGAAATAAAAAAAGACCTGGCCGGCCTAAATCGATTGGTTATTATTTCAATTTAACATAAACAAAAAGAGGAATGAATATAGTTTCATTCCTCTTTTTGTTTATCAAAATTAATACACAAGTTTATGCCGAGGAGAAACGACTTCCACCCAAACCGAACCGGGTAAAAATTCTATTTCTTTATCAAATGTATCATAAAATCTGGTTGATTCCTGAGAATCGCCTCTTTGCCATTTGCCTTTGGTTAATTTTCCTTTTTGAAAAATCATCGCTTCTCCGTCCCCTATTGTCGTAATTTCCCGGCGACCGACTTCGTCTAAAATATTTATTTCTGTTTTTTGAATAATCAAGTTTTTTGTTTTAATTTGCGTTCCGTCCGCGTCAACAAAAGGATTTAAAGTGCCTGTTTTTGAATCAATGGAAAATCGCAGATAAAAATCGGTTTTTGAATCAAATTTCCAAGCCACCGGATCAAGATAATTAATTTTGATGAATTCACTTGATTCCTGGCTGGTAAGATTTATATCATTGGAAAATTTCCAGCCGCTGAAATTTGTTTTTATTTTTTCCGGCAAATTTCTATTTTCTATGGCTTTTTTTATAAACTCGCCTGAAGTATACAAATTGCTCGGCGCAACTCTGTTATGATCGCGCCAAAAATACGCGCCGTCTCCGCTGATTTCATTTAAATCATAAATTTTATCTTCTTTTTGATCATTCTTGATTGTTTTAAGCGCCTGATCGCTTCCTCCGGCATGAATATATAAAGCGCCATATTCTTCGGCCCATCTGACGAAATACGGCCTGGCCGAACGAACCGGTCCGATTTTATCAGGCAAAGCATCTTGATTGAAAATAGCCAGAAAACGAGTAATATCGGCCTCGGCCGGCGATTCATAAATTATTGAAGCGCTGTTAATTCCGCTGACCGGCCGCGAATCAATAAAATTATCCAGCATTATCGCCACGGGTAATTTTATTCCTTCTGAAATCAACGCGGTTTGAGATTCGGCTGCATTATTATTTTCCGGGACAACATTGTTTTGACTGGAATTATTCAATTGTTCAGGCGTTGATTTATTGATTGACGGCAAAATTTGTTTTTTCTGGCAGCCACTCAAAGAAATAATCACTAAAATAAAAATTAATCCCCATGAAAAAAATTTCATTTTGGGGATTAATTTTATAAATATGGCTTTTCTTTCCTTTAAAAGTTCTGCCATAAAAAATTCAATAAATTTATTTTTTCTTTTTTTCATCAACTTCTTCAGCTTCCTTTTTCGGCGCTTTTTCTATTTTGGCAACCTCTTCCACTTTTTCAACCGGTTTTGATTCAAGTTCTTTTAATTCTTCTTCTGAATGAGGCGGTTGAACCATTACCACCATTTCTTCAAGATTATGTTTAACTTTAATGCTCGCGGGTATTTCCAAATCTTTAATTCTAATCGCGTCGTCAATTTTAGTTAACTTGGAAATGTCAATTTTAATATCATGAATCAAATCATCAGGTAAGCATTCTATTTCCAGTTTAGTCATATTGGAAAATAAAATACCGCCCAATTCTTTGACTGCCGGAGATTCGCCCATTAATTTCAATTCCACTTCAACATGAATTTTTTCTCCTTCTTTGATTTGATAGAAATCAACATGTTCTATTTTATCAGTCAAAGGATGATACTGAATTTCGGTAATAAGCACTTTTCTCGGTTTTTCGCCTTCAATCTCCAAATTCAACAAATCACTTTCGCCGACTTGTTTAAAAATTTTCTCAAAAATCAAATAAGGCATCTCAATTGACTCGGATTTTATGCCGTGACCGTAAACTACGGCTGGTATAATTTCTTGTTTTCTTAAGATTTGAACCTTTTTACCTTTTAATTCTCTCTTTTTTGCATTTAAAGTTAACATATTTTAGTAATTAGTAATTAAGTTTTATTAAATTATTATATCACCTCCCCTTTTTTTGTAAACCCCCCACCAAACAAAAATGTATTTTTTAAATGTGAGCCCCCAATTCAACTATACTTAATCTACTTATTGCTATATTAAAAAATAATTTTAAAAAAATACTGGGGCGAACATTATTTTTGTTCTGGTGTGTGGGTAAAGGGCTGATATAAAAGTATGCTTTCAATAATTGCCAAAATCAGCATACTGACCAACAAAGAGCTTCCGCCGTAACTGATAAATGGCAGTGGAATACCGACAATCGGAAATAATCCAATATTCATTCCTATATTTATAATTGCTTGAGAGAAAAAATAAATCACCGCTCCCAAAACAAAAATTTGACTGAAATTATCATAAGCGCTTTTGGCGATTTTAACAAGACGGGAAATAAGAGCAACATAAAAACCCAAAAGCAAAATGCTGCCCAATAATCCAAATTCCTCGGTTAATGCCGCGAAAATAAAATCCGTTTCACTGGCCGGCAAAAATCTTAATTGACTTTGCGTTCCAAGGCCGAATCCTCGTCCGAAAATCTGGCCTGAACCGACCGCGATAGTCGACTGCGTAATCTGATATCCTCGGCCTGCTTGATCGCTCTGCGGATTTAAATAAGTTAAAATACGGTCTTGCTGATAATCTTTTAAAAAAAATGACCAGCCCAAGGCGCCAATCAAAATTATCATCAATAATAATCCCAAAATATGCTTTTTATTTCTATCCATCATTAAAAGAAGTCCAAACCAGAGAATTACTATCATCATGGCCGAACCGAAATCCGGTTGGCGCATAATTAAAAATAACAAGGGAAGAATTATGATAAAACTGACAATAATATGATTAACTCTTATTGGCTGCCGACTAAAACCCCAAAACTGAGCCAGTGCCAAAAGCGCTGCCAATTTTGCCAATTCAATTGGCTGAAAATTGAAAAAACCCAAATTAAACCATCCTTTTACGCCGTGAGAAACTTGTCCGAATATCAAGACGCCCAAGAGCAATAATACGACTAAAATATAAAAAACCAAGTTAATTGCTTTGATAAAACGGAAATCCAAACAAGTTATGATAAAAAATAAAATAAGCCCGGAAACCGCAAAAATAGATTGTTTGACAAAATTACTGGACTTAAAATTTACTTGAGAAAGCGAAAGACTGTATTGAATGCTTAAACCGATAATAATTAAAAGAACCATTAAAACAAACAAAGTGCTGTCAAAATTTTTTAAACGGCTAAATAACATAATTTAAAAACTAGGCGGCATAAAAACACTTAAATCCAAAACATTAATTTCCGGCCTGACATCAATACTGGTTGCTTGCGGCGCAGTTTTCCCCCACGGCAATTCTATAATTTTATTTTCTTCACTTTTAAAATATTGAAGCGGAATGGTATTAATGCCGACAATTCTTGTATTTTGGTAAAGGGCGACCGCGAAATTAATTTCCCAGAAACTGTAAACGGATTGATTTTCTACAGTAAATGCAACTTGAGGCAATTCAATGCCTTGAGAAGTCATAACCCAATTTAATTGAGGATTGTGAATAATCAGTTTTGATAAAATTTCCAAATTGGCCTCGCGGGGATGGCGAATTCTCTGCCAATTGATTTTTGAAATTTTAAAATTAACATCTTCCGATGAGGCATTTTTTTGGCCCAAAACAAAAAGATATTTTTTTTCGTCCGGAAGAATAAAGTTTTTTTTGGAAAGCGTTTGGCCGCCATTGAAAGAAAAATAATATTCAATGGAAGAGACCATCCATTTTTCATTTAAATTTTGCGCATGGACTACAAAATCATATTGCGATTCCTGTCCGCTGGCCAAAGTTAAAATAGCGGTTTCATCGCTGATGATAATGTCTTGCGGCTTAAAATGTTCATGCATGCTGAGCCAATCTATTCTTTCTCTAGTCAATTCCACCAGCATTTCTTGATGGCTCTTGGTCAGAGAAAAATATATTATGCCTTGCCAAATGGCAATTCCCCAAAAAATCGCGTTTAAAACAATTAAAAAAATCTCCTTGGCTTTGCGGATATCATTTTTGTGTTCCAAAAACCATTGAGCGGCCCTGAGTTGTTTAAAAATAATATTTTCTCCCATGTAATTATTTTAACAAATATGTTAAAATATGGCAATGGGGGTTGCAAAATTTCTATTTAAGGACTAAAATTAAGATAGGTCAAATAATATTTTTTAATAAAATAATAATCAAAAAAATCATATGGCCAGTCAAAATCTTTTCTATATCACCACCAGCGTCGCTGTTATTTTTATAGCTTTTTTTTATATTCTCTTGGGTATTATCGCAGTGGTTATTGCTATAAGAATCGCTAAAGCTGCCGGTCGATTTTTAAATGTTTCCAAAAAAGCCGAAGATACTATGGATAAAATAAAGGAAAAAGTAACCTCAATCGCTTTTATGGGTTTGGTAACTCAGGGTTTAAAAGAAATATTCTCTTTTGTTAAAGCAAAAAAAGAAGAAAAAGAAAATAACGAAAACAAAGAAAATAAATAAAATAAAGATAATAAAAAATAGTTTTTAGTTTTCAACTAATGACTAAATAACCATAACTATCAACCAAAAACTATAAACTATAAAAAAATTATGTTTTCTCATTTACACATCCATAGCCATTATTCGCTGTTGGACGGTTTACCGAAAATTGATGATTTAATCGCCGAAGCGAAAAAATATGAAATGACCGCTTTGGCGTTAACCGATCACGGCGTAATGTATGGCGTGATTGAATTTTATCAAAAAGCGAAAAAAGCCGGACTTAAACCGATTATCGGCGTAGAGGCTTATGTTGCTCCGCACAGCCGATTAGATAAAAAATCAAGAATAGACGAGAAACCATATCATCTGGTTCTCTTGGCAAAAAATCAGGAAGGATATAAAAATTTAATCAAATTGACTACCATTGCCCACTTGGAGGGCTTTTATTATAAACCGCGAATTGACTATGAAACATTAGTCAAACATTCATCCGGACTTATCGCCTTAACCGCTTGTCTCCAAGGAGAAATCCCTCAATCAATTATTAATAATCAACTGGAGAAAGCTGAACAAATTATTTTAAAATACAAAGAAATTTTCAAACCGGGAGATTTTTATTTAGAGGTTCAAAGTCATCCCAACAGTCCGGAACAGGAAAAAGTCAATAAAACTCTTTTAAAATTATCGCAAAAATACGATGTTCCATTAGTAGCGACAAATGACGTGCATTATGTGAAATCTGAAGACGCGGAAATTCAAGATATTTTGCTTTGCATTCAAACTAAAAAGAAAAAATCCGATCAAAATCGGCTTTCCATGCTTTTTGATGATTTTTCTTTTCGTTCGCCGGAAAAAATGATTGAAGATTTTAAAGATTATCCCGGAGCAATAGAAAACACGGAAAAAATTGTCCAAGCGTGCAACGTAGAAATTGAGCTCGGAAAAATTCAACTCCCCCATTTTCCTCTTCCCGAAGGAAAAACCGCCAATCAATATTTGGAAAAATTATGCCAAGAACGAATGGCTAATCATTACCCCAATCCTGATAAAAGTATTTTGGATAGATTCAATTACGAACTTTCTGTTATTGAAAAAACCGGCTTTGCTTCTTACTTTTTAATCGTTCAAGATTTCGTAAACTGGGCCAAAGAAAATAAAATAATCGTCGGTCCCGGACGAGGCAGCGCGCCCGGTTCAATTATTTCTTATATTTTAAACATTACCGACATTGATCCCATAAAATACGAACTTATTTTTGAACGTTTCCTTAATCCGGATCGTATTGTCATGCCTGATATTGATTTGGATTTTGCCGATACGAGACGCGATGAAGTTATTCATTATGTTGAACAAAAATACGGACACGATCATGTTGCTCAAATTATTACTTTTGGAACCATGGCTGCCAGGGCCGGTATCAGAGACGTAGGACGAGTTTTGGATATTCCTTATTCTTTCTGCGATCAATTGGCAAAAATGATTCCCTTTGGAAGCGATCTTAAAGATGCACTGGATAAAGCCAGCGATTTAAAATCTTTTTATAACAGCAATGTTGATGCTAAAAAAATTATTGACATTGCCATAAAATTAGAAGGTGTTTGCCGTCATGCTTCAAAACATGCCTGCGGAGTGGTAGTCACCCCTAAACCATTAAATCATTATCTTCCTGTTCAATATGATATTTCCGGCGACGAGAAAACAGTTATTTCTCAATATGAAATGCATGCCATTGAAAATCTTGGATTATTAAAAATTGATTTTTTAGGTCTAAAAAATTTAACGGTCATTGAAACTGCACTTAAAATAATCAAGAAAACGCAACAAAAAGAAATTGATATAAATAATCTTCCTGTTGATGATAAAAAAACATTCACCTTGTTCAAAAAAGGAGAATGCACCGGTGTCTTTCAATTGGAAAGCGATGGAATGCGGCGTTATTTAAAACAGTTAAAACCAACTGATTTGAAAGATATCATTGCCATGGTGGCCCTGTATCGTCCCGGACCAATGGAACTTATTCCCGATTATATTGCCGGGAAACACGGTCTAAAAACAATTTCTTATTTGCATCCGAAGCTGGAACCTATTTTGGCAAAAACTTATGGCGTAGCCGTATATCAGGAACAATTATTGCAAATCGCGCGCGATTTGGCCGGTTTTACTTTGTCAGAAGCTGATGTTTTGAGAAAAGCGGTTGGTAAAAAAATTCCCGCTTTGCTTAAAGAACAGAAAGAAAAATTTGTCAGCGGATGCGTAAAAAATAAAATTACCAAAGAAACGGCGGAAAATATTTTCGCTTTTATTGAACCTTTTGCCGGTTATGGTTTCAATTTGGCTCATGCTACTTGTTATGCCGCTATTGCTTATGAAACCGCTTATTTAAAGGCTAATTACCCTACTGAATTTATGGCCGCCTTGCTTACTTCTGATCAAAACGACACTGATAGAATTTCCATTTTGGTGGAAGATACAAAAAAAATGAAAATTGAAATTCTGCCGCCTGACGTTAATGAAAGTTTTGAGAACTTCACGGTCACTGATAAAAATAAAATCAGATTCGGACTTTTGGCGATTAAAAATATCGGCACGGGAATAGTGAGGACAATTATTGAACAACGGCAAGAAAATGGCGCCTATCAAAATTTAGAAGACTTTTTAAATCGCGTTCAAACAAAAGATCTGAATAAAAAATCCATGGAAAGCTTGATAAAAAGCGGTGCAATGGATTATTTCGGCGAGCGCGGCCAGCTTCTTGGCAATGTGGAAAATATATTGGAATTCGCCAAACAAAATCAAAAAGATAAAGAAAACGGCCAATCAAATTTATTTGGTGCAACATCGGTCGGACAAACAATGGGTTTAAAACTTCATCAAGTGCCGCCCACTGAACATCAGCAAAAACTTCTTTGGGAAAGAGAATTATTGGGATTGTTCATTTCTGAACATCCCTTGCAGGAATACAGCGAAATTTTAAAAAAATATTCAATTCCGATTGGAAAAATAAGCAATAATTCAAGCGTTAAAATTATCGGCTTGGTCGGTAAAATTAAAAAAATCATTACGGCCAAAAAAGAAATGATGCTTTTTGTAAAAATGGAAGATCATACCGGCGAAATAGAAGTTATTGTTTTCCCCAACCTATACAAAGAAAATCCCAACCTATGGCAAGAAAATAAAATAGTTTCCGTTACCGGCCGCGTTTCAGATAAAGACGGAGTGCCTAAATTAATCGCTGAAAAAGTGAAAGAAATAAACAAAAATAAATTGGACGAGTTATTGCTTAAATCGTAAAAAATGGTAAAATAATTACATAGTTTTAAAAACCAATTAACCAATATTTATGCCAACAATTTTCATTTCTCCTCATCAAAAAATCAGCTACATATTTTTCATTTTGGTGGCTTTAATGATTCTCGGTTTAATTTGGGGATTATTTGTCGCTTCTTATGGAGTTACAATCACCCTTACGCCCGAGCCGGAAGAAATTGATCTTGATATGGCTTTAAAAGCTCAATCTGCTGTTTCTTCTTCAGATTCTATTCAAGCGACAATTTTGGAAAATATCCAAGAATCAGAAGAAAAAGGCCAGCCCAAATCTACGGTCTCGGCCGAGGATTTTGCCGAAGGAGAAGTGATTATCACTAATAATACCGCTTCATCGGTAAATTTTATCGCCACGACCAGATTTTTGTCTCCGGACGGCTTAGTTTTCAGATTGGAAAAACAAACTTCAATTCCCGCCAAAGGCAAAATGAAAGCCATGGTACGGGCTGATAAAATGGGCGCGGCTTATGAAATCGGACCATCTACGTTTACTGTTCCTAATTTAAAAAGCGCCGATCTGATAAAAAAAATCTCTGTTGTAAGCGAAAAACCAATGACTGGCGGTTTAAAAACAGCCGGTATAATAATGGCTTCTGACATTAATGGTTTAAAACAAGATTTAAGCGATAAGCTTTTCAAAAAGGGACTAACAGAAATAGAAAATCAGGTTTCTCAATCTAATTTCAAAATCGTTACCAAATCAGTTGTTTTAGAAGAATCTTGCGATGCCAAACCCAATGAAGAAAAAACAGAATTTACCGTTTCTGAAAAAATTAAAATAGGAGCAGCAGCTTTTGATGAAAAAAAAGTTTTAGAAATCGCCCTTAATGCTTTAAAAGCAAAAATTCCTCAAGGAAAAGAATTTTTATCTTATGAACCCGCAAGCTTGTCTTATCGCTTGCTTAATTACGATATAAATAAGCAAACAGCTGACATTCAAATCCAAATGCGCGGATCCATGGTTATTAATTCGGAAAATCAAATTTTGGAGAAAAGCCATCTTAGAGGATTAAATTCCACTGAAATTAAAAATTATTTTTCTTCTTTGAAAGACGGTGATATTTTAATCAAAAAAGTCCAGGTAAAATTTTGGCCGCCATTCTTGAAAAAAGCGCCGACCTCTCTGGATAAAATTAATATAAAAATTACTAAATAGATAATATGAATGAAAATAAAATAGAAATTATCCGTCATTCTACCGCGCATTTGATTGCTGCGGCAATTTTGGAATTATTCCCCAATGCCAAATTCGGCGTTGGCCCGACCGTAGAAAACGGCTTTTATTATGATTTTGATTTGCCTCGCTCTCTTACTCCGGAAGATCTTCCGAAAATAGATAAAATGGCCAGACAAATTCTTAAGAAAAATATAAAATTTGTCTGCCAAGAACTTGATATTAATGAAGCCATTGATTTGTTTCAAAAAGCTGACCAGCCTTATAAAATAGAATTATTAAATGATATTAAAAAATACGGCACTACCCGCCTAAATTTTTCAGAAAAAAATTTAAGCGGGCAAGCTGAAGATAATAAGCAAAAACAAGTGAGTATTTATACACTTGGCCGATTTGTTGATTTATGCCGCGGTCCGCACATTAGTTCAACTCAAAGTTTAGGCGCTTTTAAATTAACTAAAATCGCCGGCGCTTATTGGCGCGGCGACGAAAAAAATAAAATGCTTCAGCGCATTTACGGAGTGGCTTTTGAAAATCAGCAAGAATTAAGCGATTATTTAAAGCTTCAAGAAGAAGCGGAAAAAAGAGACCACCGAAAATTAGGCAAAGAACTGGATTTATTCAGTATTGATGATTATGTTGGTCCGGGATTAGTGCTTTGGCACCCCAAACTTTCAATTGTCCGCGAACAAATTGAGTTATATTGGCGGCGAGAACATTATCAACGCGGCTATCAATACGTTTATACCCCTCATATTGGCTTAAGTAATCTTTGGCAAACCTCCGGCCATTTAGAAAATTTTCAAGAAGGGATGTATCCCCCAATGTTAATGGCTGAGAAGGACGAAATAGAAAAAACAAAATATTATGTTAAACCAATGAGTTGTCCGTTTCATGTCCGGATATATAAATCGCAATTAAGAAGTTATCGAGATCTGCCGTTAAGATTTTGTGAATTGGGAAGCGTCTATCGTTTTGAAAGATCTGGAGTTTTACACGGAATGTTAAGAGTACGCGGTTTTACCCAAGATGATGCTCATGTTTTTTGCCGTGAAGATCAATTTGTTGATGAAATTAACAAAATTATTGATTTTGCCCTTGATATTAATAAAGTCTTTGGTTTTGATAAATTAAACGTCTATTTATCGGTTCGCGATCCAAAAATTACCGACAAATATATTCAAAATGAACACATTTGGAAATTTGCCGAAAAAATTTTGGAAGAGATATTAGTCAAAAGAAAAATTAAATTTCAAAAAGATATTGGCGGCGCCAAATTCTACGGACCGGCTGTGGACATGAAAGCCGTTGATTCTCTGGGACGAGAATGGCAAGGAACTACTATTCAACTGGACATGAACCTGCCAAGTCGCTTCCAAATGACTTATATTGATAAAGACGGCAAAGAAAAAACTCCTATTATGTTACATCACACTGTCTTGGGTTCAATGGAAAGATTTGTGGGCACTTTAATAGAACATTATGCCGGTGCTTTTCCTGTCTGGCTGTCACCAGTACAAGTAAAATTAGTTTTAGTCAACGAAAAACATATTGAATTTGTTCAAAAATTGGCAAGTGAATTTAAGAAGGAAAATATTAGAGTTGAGTTAGATATCAGTAATGAAACTGTTGGCAACAAAATAAGAAAAGCGGCCAACGAAAAAGTTCCATACATGTTAGTAATTGGCGATAAAGAAGCTGTCTCGGATAAACTAATAATTCGAGATAGAGGCAGTAAAGATACAAGAGAAATTAGCAAAGAAGAATTTTTTAAAGAGATAAAAGAAAAAATTAACAGTAAAAAATAATTAAAGCAAATAAATTAACGAGTTTAGCGAGCCCCAAAGGGGTCTCTCTGAGATTAACGAGTAAAAAATTCGTTAATTCGTTGACCCAAAATGGGCCCCTTTGGGGCTCGTTAATTTATTAAATTGATGTATATGAAATATCATCTTATCACATTCGGCTGTCAGATGAATAAATCTGATAGCGAAAGAATCGCCGCGGTCTTGGAAAATATCGGATATAAAGAAACCTCAAAAATTAATGAGGCGGATTTGATTATTGTTAATATGTGCTCGGTTCGCCAAAAAGCGGTAGATCGGGTTTACGGAATGATTAAAAATTTTAATCGGATTAAAAAGCAAAATCCCAATCTTAAAATAATTTTAACCGGCTGTGTTCTCTTAAAAGACAAAAATAAATTAAAAAAATGGTTTGATTTAATATTTGATATAAAAGATCTGCCCAAATTAACAAAATTTTTAACCAGACAATCAAACAAGCAAACTGACGATTATTTATCAATTTTACCCGCTATTTCTTCGCCTATTACCGCTTACGTGCCGATTATGACCGGTTGCAACAACTTTTGCGCTTATTGCGTCGTCCCCTACACCCGAGGCCGAGAAACCTCCAGATCTCCAAAAATCATTATTGCCGAAATTAAAAAATTATTAAAAGACGGTTACAAAGAAATAATTTTATTGGGTCAAAACGTAAATTCTTATCAGAAAGACGATATTAATTTTCCCCAACTTTTAAAAATGGTTGATAATCTGCCGGGTAAATTTTGGTTAAGATTTATCACCAATCATCCCAAAGATTTAACCGATGAACTTATCAATACCATTGCCGAATGCAAAAAAGTCGGACCGTATATGCACTTGCCAATCCAAGCCGGCAATGACCAAATACTTAAAAAAATGAATCGGCATTATACCGTATCTTATTATAAAAATCTGATCAAAAAGCTTCGTAAAAAAATACAAAATCTCAGCATTTCCACTGACATTATTGTCGGTTTCCCAGGTGAAACAAAAAATCAATTTAACGATACGGCTAAATTGATGCGTTCTCTTAAATTTGATATGGCCTATCTTGCCCAATATTCCCCTCGCCCTCAAACCTTGGCAGCCAAAACTTTTAAAGATAACGTGCCCAAAGAAGAAAAAAAACGACGCGAAGAAATTTTAAATGAAATTTTAAAAAAAACTGCCTTGGAAAATAATAAAAAATATATCGGAAAAATTGTAGAAGTGTTAATAATCGGCTATGACAAAAAAAATAATCTTTACGGTGTAACCGACACTTTTAAACACATTAAAATACTTTTAAAAAGTGAAAACTCATTAATAAAAATTAACGAGTTTTATAAGGTAAAAATTACTCAAGCGGCTTCGTGGGGCCTAGAAGGTTGTTTGTAGTCGCTTTCATTTCGTAAACAATAATAAAATATATAATCCAGAGAATAATCGCCAGAGGTATAAAACCCCACATAAAATTAAATCTGATAATACTATTGTATAATCCGTGGAGCAAAATGGCTAAAATTAAACCTCTGAATTTAAACATTCTTTGCGTCATTCTATTGCTTTTATAAAATTTAGCCATTGCCAAATGATAACCAATAATTCCTCCGGATAAATAATGCATAAAAGTGGTGGTAAAACCCCTGAATAATAAAATCATGGTTCCATTGGCTAAATCTTTGGAAAAAAGAGCATAAAGAATATTTTCCGTAAATGCCAAACCCAAACTGAGACTCATGCCGTAAACAAACCCGTCTTTTATCTCGTCAAAATAACGGCAACGATAAAGCCTCCAATTCAATAAAACATATTTAGCTAATTCTTCAAATAAACCGTCAACCAAAAAAGATAAAATAAAAATTATTAAAATTGAATTCAAAAATAAATTTTGTTCTATCCAATTAGTTATTGGTCCGGCGATAAAAATCAATGGAATGGTAATAATCGCTCCCAAACTGAAAAATTTAAAAATTTCGCGTTTTGGTTCCGGCTGCCGGCGATCAAATCTTAAACAAAAAAAGAACCATAATAATGTCGGGCCGGCGCAAAGCAATAAATAAAACAATAAATTAAGAGGGTGAGTTTCACCAAGTAATGTTTTTATAAAAATATTCATATAATTCAGTTGATTCTTTAAGTATAAATGAAGTATTAGTTATGTCAAATCTCAAAAAAATCATAATTATCCTGGGTCCTACCGCTTCAGGCAAAACTGATATAGCTTTAAAATTGGCAAAAAAATTCAAGGGAGAAATTATTTGCGCTGACAGCCGAACAATTTATAAGGGAATGGATATTGGCACAGCAAAGCCAATCCATGGAACATGGAACATGGAACATGGAGCAAAAATATATAAAATTGATGGAGTCCCCCACTATATGATTGATGTCGTACAGCCAAATCAAGAATTCACCGTGGCACAATTTAAACAAAAAGCGATAGAAATTATTGATGATATTCAAAAAAGAAATAAAACTCCATTTTTAGTCGGCGGAACCGGTTTATATATTAGTTCTCTGGTGGATAATTTTGATATTCCGGCTATCGCGCCTGACAAAAAATTAAGAAGCAAACTGGAAAAAATGGCCGCCAAATATGGACCTGATTATCTCTGGAAAAAATTAATCAAATTGGATCCTGAAGCGAAAAAATTCATCCAAAAAGAAAATCTTCGCCGTGTTATTCGCGCCTTGGAAGTATGTTTAAAAACAAAAAAACCGTTCTCTCAAATACGCCAAAAAGGAGAACCGCTTTTTGAAACTCTTTTAATAGGCATTAATCAGCCTCGCCCAATTTTATATCAAAGAATTAATCAACGCGTAGACAAAATGATAAAATCAGGATTAATAAATGAAGTTAAAAAATTAATAAAAAAATACCCTGCTCATTCGCGGGCTTTTAGCGGAATCGGTTATAAAGAAATTATTTCTTATCTGCGAGGCGAGATAAGTCTTATTGAAGCTGCAGATTTAATTAAAAAAAACACCCGGCATTATGCCAAGCGTCAAATTACCTGGTTCAAACGGGATGAACGCATAAAATGGATAAAAAAAATCAATCAAGCTAAAATTTTGATTAAAAAATTTCTAGCTTAACTCTTTTTCAAATAATTCCTGGACCAACTTGGGATTTGCCTGCCCGTTGGTCTTTTTCATTACTTGCCCGATTAAATATTGTACAACCTGATGTTTCCCTTGTTTATATTTATCAACCGTGTCTTGATTATTTTTAATAACTTCCCGCACAATATCAATCAAATTATCTTCACTGTCAATTTGTTTAACGCTTGGATGATCCATGATTTGGCTTAAGCTTTCATTTTTAACAAAAATTCTTTCCAATATCGTCTGCGCCAAAGTGCTTGAAATCTTTTTTTCATAAATCAAAACAATAAATTCAACGAATTTTTCCAATGAAATATCTTTTTCGTTTTTCCCGTCCTTTTTAAGTAAGGGTAATAAACGATTAATCAGCCAATTGGCGGTTACTTTTGAAATTTGATGTTTAGATGTTTCCCAAATTTCCTCTTCTGTGCCGTCAATTATATCCGTGGAAACAATCCATTCTCTTAATTTAATCAATGCTTCTTCGATAAAATCAACCAATCCTTTATTCTCAATTAAAATATTCGCATCAACAGAAGAAAAATTATACATTTGAATAAGACGTTTTTTGCGAGTTCCGGGCAATTCAATAATATTTTTTTCCAATAGTTCCAAATCTATATCCTCTTTTTTAAGTTCGTTAAAATCAATTGATGGAAGGTCCGGTTCGGGAAAATAACGATAATCCTGAATATCTTCTTTACTTCTTTGAGAATAAGTATTTTTTTTCTTTTCATCCCAACCTCTGGTAGATGATATTTTTGGCTGTTTTTTTTCTTGCCAAAGTTTTGTTTGTCTTACTATTTCATATTCCAGGGCATCTTCCACCGCTTTAAACGAATTTAAATTTTTAATTTCCGTTTTTGGAAAATATTTTTTCTCTCCTTTCGGCCTTAAAGAAATATTGGCATCGCAGCGAAATTGCCCTTTTTCCATATCTGCTTCGGAAATATTCAAATATCTGGCGATTGTGCGGAGTTCTTGCAAAAATATTTTTGCTTCAAACGGCGATTTTAAACACGGTTCTGTCACTATTTCCATCAGCGGTACGCCGGCTCGATTAAAATCAAGCGAACTCCATTGATCATCGGAAGAATGTATTAATTTAGCCGTATCTTCTTCGAGATGAATTCTTTCTAAAGATATTTTTCTAACGCCGTCTGCGCTGTCAATTTCCACGCATCCGCCTTTAATAAAAGGCAAACTGTATTGGCTGATTTGATAACCCTTTGGCAAATCGGGATAAAAATAATTTTTTCTGTCAAACCAAGAAATTAAATTTATTTTTCCTTTTAACGCCAATCCTAAAATCAAAATATTTTTCAAAGCTTCTTTATTGAATATAGGCAATACACCGGGCTGGCCCAGACAAATCGGGCAAATCTGAACATTCGGTTCGGTTAATTTAGTATTATTAGAACAAGAGCAAAAAAGCTTGCTTTGAGTTTTAATTTCCAAATGAATTTCCAAACCAATTATTGTTTCTAATTCTAATTTTTTCATTTTTTATTAAATTATTAAGCGGCGTCTCGAGCGCTTAAAACTATAGGAATTGTTTTTAATAAAATCTGCAAATCTAAACTTAGAGACCAATTTTCAATATAATAAATATCCAATTCTGCTTCTTCTTCAAATGACAAAGCGGAACGGCCGGAAATTTGAGCAAAGCCGGTAATGCCCGGTTTTAAAATCAATAATTGCTTATGGTGTTTTTGATAATTTTCCACTTCTTCCGGTTCATGCGGCCGAGGTCCCACCAAGCTCATTTCTCCTCTTAAAACATTGAAAAGCTGGGGTAATTCGTCAATAGAATAACGGCGAATGAATTTACCAATCTTGGTAATGCGCGGATCATTTTTCATTTTGAAAAGCGGTCCGGTGCGTTCATTATATTTCATTAAATCTTTTTTTAAAAACTCCGCGTTATCAACCATTGAACGAAACTTATAAAGTTTGAATTCTTTTCCGCGTCCTCCCACTCTTTTTAATTTTACAAAAACAGGTCCTTTTGAACTTAATTTAATCAATATCGCGATAATCAAAAAAAACGGCGAAAGGATAATCAAACTGAAACTTGATAAAATTATATCAATAAATCTTTTTATTACTCTGCCCCATCCTTCAAGCGCGGTTCTTTTAATGGAAATAATCGGCAGTCCGCAAAATGTTTCAGTTCTTATATTACTGAACAATGTCCCAAAAACATTGGGTATATATTTAAGCGTAATTTGATGTTCATTGCAAAAATCAATTAATTTTAATGCTTGATCTTGTTCAAGATTAGGATCTGCCTGAATAATTTGAGTAATATTACTGGCTTGATTTTTCCATTTTATCAAAAGCTCATCAATTGTTAACGGGTTATCTAGAATTTTATAACCCAAGCCTGAATTATTTTTAATATTTTGCGTTATTTCTTCGGCAATTTTTCCTTTTCCAAAAACTAAAATCGGCTCCAATCCTTTACCGCGCCGATAAGAAAACAATTGTACGAGATGAACTGAAATTCTGCCCAAACTGACGAAAATGATCGCCATAATCCAACAGGCCAAAATAATGAAGCGGGAAGAAAAATAAATGCCATTAAAAAATATAAAAAGAACGATCAACATTATCCCAACCGTGGAAGCCAAAAAAATCTTGCCAAATTCTTGAGAAAAGTGCCGTCTTTCGCCCAAGGCATACAATCCGGTTAAAGCAAAAACTCCCAGCCAAATTAGGGCGACAAAAATAATGGTAATAAAAAATCTGCCAAACGGTATTTCGTAGATTACCGGCCTTAATTCAGTTAAGGCGGCAAATCTTAAATAATAAACAAAAATACCCGATAAAATCAACATTAGATAATCAACCGGCAGCAAAATTGTAGAAAATATGAGGTCTGATTTTTTCATAAGAATACAGTATTAGTATATCAAAAAAATAAAAAATGGGCAAGAATACCCATTTTTTTATTGTAGACCTATAAGCCGAATTCTGTATTCATCTACTTTGTAGATGATACGAATTTATACGAATCTGGCTATCCCTCAATAGCGGATAGCTCACTAATCTTTACGAATATTATTCGTATGATTCGTGAGATTTGACACTGTCAAACCAAAATTCGTAATTATTCGTAATCTGCGAAGCAGATAAACGATAATTATTTATCTGGACCCTGATTTGCATCAAGGTTCTGGCGACCTACCTTGCCTTGTGCAAAGCACAAAGCCTTTGGTCTTTCACCCAGGTAAGGATTTAGCCGTTTCACTCCCAAAATTACTTTTGGGATTCTTCCGAATAAATCCGGAAGCCTCAACCCTTTCGGATTGCGGCGTCACTGCTCGCACCTCTCATATTACTATGGACGGGCGTTACCCGCTACCCTGCTCCCTGACTAAAGCCAGGGAAGTGTTCGGACTTTCCTCCCCACCGAAGCGAGGCAATTATCCGGTCTACTATTAGATAATAGCAGAAAATTTCGTTTTTGTCAATATCAAAGAGTATTTTTGTCAATAATTCCATTAACCAATTTATCAGCTTCCTCATTTTTTTCGCGCGGAATGTGATAAAAATTCACTTTTTCAAAAGATTGCGAGAGATTCCAAACCTTAACAAACAAAACGCTTAATTCTTTATTTTTTATTTTCCATTTTTGATTCATTTGTTCAACCACCAACAAGCTGTCCAAATAACAATCCACTTCACTGGCTTTTATTTTTTTAGCTAATTCCAAACCTAAAACCAAGGCTTGATATTCAGCCTGATTATTAGTTGCTTTGCCTAAAAATTGGGCGAATTTTTTTATAACTTTTTTATCAGTATCATAAATTAATCCTGCCGCGCCGGCCGGACCGGGATTACCTCTCGCGCCTCCATCTGTATATAATATAAGTTTCATATAATATAAATTTAATTATTTTTTCTTATATCAACAATTTTCATTTGCAATTCTTGCTGGCCATTCCACTGATTGACGCTCAATTGAAATACCGCGTCTATTTTATCACCGATTTTCAATTCAGTAATTTTTTGATTGCCGTTAAAATAAATCATTTTTCTCTTCTCAATAATTAATCTGGAATGCTGGCTGGTCTTGCCGACTGATTCAATATTGTCTAGTTTAACATTAGAAACCAAGAAATTGGGGCAATTATTATTCTGACCGAACGGTTCAAGTTTTTTTAATTCGTCATACAAACTCCAATCAACTTCGGACAAGCTAACTTCCGCGTCAATTAAAAGTTTTGGACACATATCTTCGTCTTTTAATTCATTATTCGCCAATTGAATCAATTCTTTGATAAAAATTTCCAAATTATTTTTATCTTTCAATGTAAAACCGCAGGCTTTTGCGTGGCCGCCGTAATGAGAAAAATAATGATGAAATTTTTCCAAAACCTTAGCCAAATCAAAACCTTGAATAGATCTGCCCCGGCCATGTATGGATGTTTCTTCTTTGCGAATTGAGAGGGCTATTACCGGCCTAAAATATTTATCCATTAAGCCTCCGGCGATTATTCCCAAAAGACCGGCCGGCCAATCTTCGCCGCAAGCAATAATTATTTTATCTTTAATTTCCTCGCCGATTGATTTTCTGATATCTTTCACAATTTTATCCACTGTATTTTGCCGTTTTGTATTTAAAGAATTTAAATGTATAGCCAAATCATTGATTTTTTCTTGATCTGTTTCCAAAAGTAACTGCAAAGCATCTTTGGCATGGCTGACTCTTCCGGCCGCGTTAATTCTGGGACCGATTTGAAAATTAATACTCCATGTGTCCAACGCACCCAAGGTCAAACCTGCCTGAGTGATTAAAGCTTTCAAACCTATATTGGAAGTTTTATTTAAAACAACCAATCCATATTTAACCAAGGTTCTATTCTCGCCCAAAAGCGGCATAACATCTGTAATAGTGCCGATAGCCACCAAATCAAGTATCCATTTTTCAAAAGATTCTTTATTTGGAATCAAGCATCTTTCATCTTTCAATAAAGCTTGAATCAATTTAAAGGCAACTCCCACGCCGGCCAAAAAACGAAACGGATATTTTTCGCGCGGCAATTGAGGATTAATAATGGCATAAGCTTGAGGCAATTCTTGAGTGGTGGGATGATGATCAGTAATAATAATATCCATCTTTGCCTGATTTATTTGCTCCACCTCTTCTTTATTCGTAATACCGCAATCGCAAGTAACAATCAAATTAATTCCCTCTTCAATGAATTTTTCAATCGCTTTTTTATGCAAACTGTATCCTTCTTTTTCGCGATCCGGTATGTACACTTTTAAAAATTCCGCTCCCAATTTCGTAAAAGCATTAAATAAAACCGCCGAAGACGTGACTCCGTCAGCATCAAAATCTCCGTAAATTAAAATTTTTTCTTTTTTTTCAATGGCCTGATAAATTCTGTCCACCGCTTTGGCCATATCTTGAAAAATAAAAGGGTCGTGCAAATCTTGGGAATAATCTGGCAAAAGAAATTCATCAATCACTTCTTGGGTTTTAAGTCCGCGGCTGTAAAACAATTGCAAAATCACCGGATGGATTTCCGGAAATTTATCTTTAAAATCATCTGGCATTTTTTGGGATAGCTCCCATTTTTTATTGTTCACCCCACTAGAAATTACCATAAATTTATTTCATAAATAACCCGCTAAATAACTTGCTAATACAAAAATTTCTAACGGGGTTAATTTTTCTTTTCTTCCTCGCTAATCGCCTCTTTAAGCTTGCTTATAACATTACCCAGTTTCACGGTAATAATAACGATAATCAAGGTAATAATAACGGCATAAATAAATTTTCCCAAGAGCATATTCGGTTTGGGAAAAATTGTGGCGAAAAAATCTTGAATTACCTCATTCCAGGCCAAGGCCGCCACCAAACCGAATCCGGCCGTAATTAAAGAAGATAATTTTTCTAAAATTTCCAACTTGAGTGATTTTTGATTTTGTTTAGACATATTTTCTCGAAATTAATGAATTAATTCTGCAAACTGTTTCGTAATTAATAGTGCCTATTTTCTTGGCCAAATCATCAACTGTAATTTCATTTTTATTTTGTCTGCCGATTAAAACCACTTCTTCACCTTCTTTGATATCCGGTATTTTACTGACATCAACCATTGTTAAATTCATGCAGATTCTTCCGCGAATCGGGCAATATTTGCCGCGAATTAAAACTTGGCCGCAGTTTGAAAGATGGCGATCATAACCGTCAAAATAACCGATTGGCAGAACAGCCAATTTTGTCGCCTTGTCTGTTTGATAAGTTCTGTCATATCCGACAAAAGTTCCGGCCGGCACATTTTTAATTTGAATAATTTTTGTTTTCCACGATAAAGCCGGCTCAAGTTTGATTTTTTTCTTTTTAGCCGATAATTCAGTATTGTTTGAAGGATAAAGGCCGTACATGCCAAGACCGACTCTGACTAAATTAAAAAATGTTTTTGAATTATTCATTGTTGAAGCCGAACAACCGCTGTGAACCAAAGGTATTTTGATGCCGAAAAATCGCAACAGAGATAATATTTTTTGAAATTTTTCAGTTTGTTGATTGGTATAAGATTGGTCTTTTGATTCCGATTCGGCATAATGAGTAAAAATTCCGACAATATTCAAGTTCGGCAAATTCTTAACATTTTTTATAAAATTAACCGCTTCTTCGGTGGAGACACCTATTCTTGTCGCGCCAGTGTCAATTTTAATGTGGATGTTAACTTGCTTTTTAGAAAGATTGGATAAAAACTTTGCCTGCTCAAAAGTATAAACCGGAAAATCTATATTTTGTTTAATCGCCTCTTTCACTTGATCTGTCATTTCCCAATAAGATAAAATAAAAATCGGGGCTTTGATTTTCGCCCGCCTAAGCATCAGTGCTTCGTCTAAATTAACCACGCCCAGCCAATTAGCCCCTGATTTTAAGGCAATTTTGGCTATTTCAACCATTCCATGGCCGTAAGCATTGCTTTTAACCACAGCCATTAATTTCACTTTTGGGCCGATAATTTTTCTGAATTGGCCGAGATTATGTTTAATTGCCTGTTTTTTAATTTCAATCCAAGTGAACATACCAAATTTGTCGAAATTTATGAGTTAAGAAGTAGCGAAATAAATTTCGCTACAAATTTGAGTACCCCGTCTCCAAACCTGTCAACAAAATAAATATTGTTAATGTAAATAAGCCGCAGGCGTTACCGTGAGTTAAATTCACGATTATCTCAAAATTTTATTCGGGTTTGGGGCGTGGGTTAACGTGTCTATATTTTATCAGAAATAAACGATTTGACAAGTATAAAATTTTTGCTATAATAAATTTGAAATAAAGGAGGTGAAAAATGATAGGCGGTATAATTCTTGTGGTAATTGGTTTTATATTATTTGAAGTTAGTTTTAGTTGGGATTTAAAAAATCTTGGTTCATTAAATCTCAATTTAATACAAGATTACGGGCCTCCAATAACAATAATATGCGCAGGCGCCATGATCTTAATAGGAATAAATAAAATCTTCTAAAACTTTACCACTAAAATACAAAATAAGCATCCATTTAATATCGGGTGCTTATTTTTTTATCCCGCACCTTCCTAATAAAAAAGATGCGGGATTTATTCTATTTTATTTCTTTTCAATTTTTGAAAAACCGCAATATTTTTGCAAGACTTCTGGAATCAAGATTGATCCGTCTTTTTGCTGATAATTTTCCAAAACAGCCAAAATCATTCTTCCCAAAGCCACGCCGGTATCATTAACAGTATAACAATATCCTTTTTCATTATTATTTTTTTGATAGCGAATATTCAATCTTCTGGCTTGAAAATCAGTCGCGTTGGTGTCAGTCATTGTTTCCATAAATTCATTGGCCGCTATTCTCCAAGTTTCAACATCATATTGCTTGTGACTGGCGGCATAACCGGCATCACCGGTGCATTTTTGAATCACCCGATAAGGCATTTTAAGTTGTTGCAGCAACCATTCATTAATAGACACCAATTCTTCAAAAATTTCATCTGCTTGCTCGGGAAGGCAAATAACGTCCATTTCCAATTTATCAAATTGATGGACTCTTTTTATTCCGTGAACGTCTTTTCCCCAAGAACCGACCTCGCTTCTAAAACAAGAAGACAGAGAGCACATTTTAAAAGGCATATCTTTTTCTGAAAATCTTCTATCCATTCCGTAGCCGAAAAGTGACGGCTCGGAAGAACCGACTAAAAATAATTTATTTTTATCTTCCACGTTTTCATCGCTGATTTTATAAACCTGATCATATCCTTCGGGAAAATGGCTGGTGCCAAAAAGCACTCTTTCTTTAACCATCAAAGGCACAACCATTGGCATGAACTTTCTTCTTAAAAGTTCTTTGAATAACAAATCAATAATCGCAAATTGCAAAATAACCGCTTCTTTTTTTAAGTAACAAAATCTTGAACCCGAAGTCAGGGCGCTTTGTTCTACGTCAATAATATCCAAATCTTTGCCCAATTCAATATGATCCTTGCCCGGAAAATCAGATTTCGGCATCTGAGCAACGACTTCAAATCCTTTTCCCAATAAAGATTTATCTAAATATCCTTTTTCCGGAGTCCAGACTCTGACATCAATATTATCGTCTTCGCTTTTGCCGATTGGCGTATCTTCGCTCATCAAATTGGGAACCCAAACAGCCAATTTGTCCATTTTAGTTTTAATTTCTTCAAGTGATTCTTCTGTGGTTTTTAATTTTTCTTTCAATTCTTTTCCTTTGGCTCTTATCGCTTCATCTTTACCGGCAGTTAAATTATTTCTCTCAGCGCGAATATTTTCCACTTCTGTTAATTTTTTTCTGTATTCTTCGTCCAATTCCAATAACGCATCCACATCAGCTTTTTGCAAATCCATTTTTCGATTGATAATATTTTGCTTGATTTTTTCTTTGTTTTCTCTGATGAATTTAATATCTAACATAATGATTAAAAAAAATTATACATTTATAGCGAAATTAGCTCGAACGAAGTCGCGGAAAAGCCTTAGAAAATTAAGGAGTTTTATTGAAAAATTCATCTGTTTGACGACCTCTTCGGGAGGAGTTATGAATTTTTCAAAATAAAACGAGTATAATTTTCAAGGTTTTGGAGCGCTGGAGTGAAAGCGAAATTCGCGGCTATTTATAATTTGGGGCGCAAAATTGGGAATAAAATAACTTCCCGAATATTGCAAGTATTGGTTAAAATAAGAGCCAATCGATCAATGCCAATTCCTTCGCCGGCTGTGGGCGGCATGCCGTATTTTAAAGCTTTAACGAAATCTTCATCAAGACCTTGCGCTTCTTGGTCCCCTTTTTCGCGCAGTTTATCTTGCTCGTCAAATCTTGATTCTTGATCCAAAGGATCGTTTAATTCTGAAAAAGCATTGCAAATTTCCATTCCGGCCACCAATAGTTGAAATCTTTCCACATAATTCGGATTATCAGGGCATTTTTTGGCCAATGGCGAAAGTTCAATCGGATGATGAATTAAAAAAGTCGGATTAATAAGTTTCGGCCTGACGCGCTCTTTAAAAAGTTCATCTAAAATTTTTCCTCTGTCCCATGATTTTTCAACTGTTATGCCAAGTTTTTTCACTTGTTCAATCAATCCTTTTAAATCGCGGTATTCTTCAATATCAAGGCCTGTTTCATTTTTAATCGCTTGCCTGAATTCCAATCGCGGATAAGGCGGTTTGAAATTCAAAGTATTATTTTGATATTCAATGGTCAGTTTTCCTTCCAAATTAGACAACAAATATTCAAATAATTCTTCGGTCAGTTTCATTAAAACATTATAATCGGCATAGGATTGATAAAATTCTATTTGGGTAAATTCAGGATTGTGAGAAGCATCAATGCCTTCATTGCGGAAACATTTTGCAATTTCATAAACTCTTTCAAATCCGCCGATAATCAATCTTTTTAAATAAAGTTCCGGCGCAACTCTTAAATATAAATCAATATCCAAAGCGTGATTATGAGTGACAAACGGCCTGGCAATTGCTCCGCCGGCTATTGCTTGAAGAACAGGCGTGCTGACTTCCATATAATCCCGCTGATTGAAAAAATCTCTGATTAATTGTATCATTTTCGTCCTTTTGACAAAAATATCTCTTACTTCTTGATTGGCAATTAAATCCAAATATCTTTGACGATATCTTGTTTCCACATCAGACAAGCCGTGCCATTTTTCAGGAAGCGGTAAAAGAGCCTTGGATAAAAGTTTCCAACTCGTCGCTTTAATTGTTTTCTCGCCTCTTTTGGTAATAAAAAGATGACCCTTGATTTCCAAAAAATCGCCGACATCAATATTTTCATTAAAAAACTGATATTCTTTTTCTCCAACATTATCTTGAGCGAAAAAAATCTGAAAACGGCCGGTTCCATCTTCCAGATTGGCAAAACACGCCTTGCCGTGAAGCCGCAATAAAACCAAGCGTCCGACTAAACTTACCAAAATTTCTTTTTCCGATAATTTATCAAAATCATCAATCGCTTGTTTTACGGTATGAGACCTCTCGGATAAAGCCGGATACGGATTAACTTGGCTTGATTTAATTTTTTCTAATTTTTCTATTCTTGATTGTTCTTCGTTAGTCATAAATTTATGGTTAAAATAGATGTAATTATTATAACATTATTATAAAATATTATCAACAACTAAAAATGACCCTTTAAAGGGTCATTTTTATTGATAAAATAATTATTTTATTTAATTTCAATAATTGTAAAAGTCGTAAGACCGGTTGGAACCTGAAATTCCACTTTTTCATTAAGTCTCTTATTTAAAAGGGCTTGCCCTAATGGAGACTCATAGGAAATTCTGCCTTGCGCCGGATCTGATTCTTCACTGTCCACGATCATGAAAGTCTTAAAATCATCTTTAATTTTAAGTTTGACCGTTGAACCTATTCTAACCACATCTTTATTTTTCTGATGGCTGTCAATAATTTCAACATTTCTCAATAAATTTTCCAGTCTTATTATCTCATTTTCTACCCATCCCTGCTCTTCCTTAGCTGTCGTATATTCCGCATTTTCGCTTAAATCACCCAGTTCTTTGGCAGCACGAATCCGGTCCGCAACTTGCGGCCTTCTTACGCTTCTTAATTCTTCCAATTCTTGTTCAATTTTTTTTCGCCCTTCAGGCGTTAAGAAAAATGTCATATAGATTCATTATTATTTATTGTTTGTTACTCCATTCATTCCCGCCGCTACACGGCGGTATTTCTGGAGACAAACAATAAAATTAAAAAAACACCGAGTTAATTGGTATTAGTTTATATTATTATAGCAGGTATCCTGCAAAAGTCAAATCCCCTTGTGGAAAACTTTTTACTCCAAATATTATTTTTTCTTTTGTTCCGCCCACCAAGATAAAATTTCTTTGGCAGCCGGTGCGGCAAAAGACGAACCTTCACCCCCATTTTCCACTAAAATAGTCAAAGCTATTTCCGGATTTTCATAAGGCGCAAAGCAAGTAAACCAAGCGTGATTGCCCTTACCTTCTACCTGAGCCGTGCCGGTTTTACCGGCGACTTGAATCGGCAGAGTATTTAAACTGCGAGCGCTGCCCGTCGTGATAGTCTGGCGCATTCCTTCTCTGACTAATTCCAAATATTTTGCATCAATAAAATTTTCTCTGATAATTTGGGGATGAATAATTATTTTTTGGCCGGTTTCCGGATTATCAATTTCTTTGACCAAGCGAGGTTGAAAAAGAGTTTTGCCATTGGCGATTGCCGCCGTATAATTCGCCACTTGAATCGGCGTTACCAAAATATTGCTCTGACCAATAGACAAATGATAAGTGTCGCCGATGTACCACGGTTCTTTTATAACATTTTCTTTATAAGCGGGAGTCAATAAAAAACCGGTTGCCTCGCCTTTTAAATCAATGCCTGTCTTGCTGTTTAAACCGAAAAGTTCGGCATATTGAATAATTTTTTCCGGCCCAAGGCCTTCAAAATTTCCAAATCCTCCGCCAATATAATAAAAGAAAGTATTTACCGATTCGGCTAAAGCTTTTCTAAAATCAGTCACACCGTGCCCGCCTGTTTTCCAATCACCGAAAAACCACTGTCCGATTCTTACTCCTCCGGTAGAAAGGATTGTTGTTTTCTCGTTGATAATGCCTTCGGCAAAAGCAGCGGCTATTTCAATCGGCTTAAAAATTGAACCGGACGGATATTGGCCGCTGATCGCCCTGAAAAATAATGGTTTGGATGGATCTTCTATTAAGGTTTTGAAATCACTGGCGCTTGCTTGAATAAAAATATTATTATCAAAAGTCGGCCAGCTGACAATAGCTAAAATCTCGCCGTTTCGCGGATCTATTGCTACGGCTGATCCGGCACGAGCGCCGGCAGCTTTAATATAATGGCTTAAAACATCAGTAACTTTTTTTTGCAAACTCGCGTCAATGGTTAAAATCAAATCTTGCCCGGTTTGAGGCGTTTTTTGGCTGGCGATTCTTTTTTCTCTTCCAAGCGAATCAACTTCAATATTTTTTTCTCCATTCTCTCCTTTCAAAATATTTTCGTAATTTAATTCCAATCCTGTTTTGCCGAGAGAATCAGTCATTGAGTATTCTTTATTATCAGCCAATTCTTCCGGAGTAATTTTACCCATATAGCCGATAACATGCGAAAAATACGTGGGATCCGAATATTGCCTTTTCGGTTCTATGTTTACGGAAACGCCGGGCAGTTCTTCCAATTTTAATTTTATCGCTTCTTCATAACTCAAATTATCTTTTAAAATAATAGGATATATTGATTGATTGGGCTGTTCAGCCGTAAGCTTGGATAATTCCTCTTTAGTTGAATTTTCCAATGATTCTCCCAAAAAAGATAAAATTTTGTTAACAATTTCTATTCTCGTTTCTTTATTTTTAGGCAAATCCAAAGGCGTTATTATCAAAGAAAAATTCGGCATATTTTTAACCAAAGGCGTCTGATAACGGTCATAAATAAGCCCTCTGTCCGCTTTAATTGTTTCAACGCGGATTCTGTTGCCCTCGGCCATATTTCTGAATTCATGTCCGGAAAAAACTTGAAGCCAAAAAATCCTGCCGAATACTATGGTTAAAATCGCAATCATTAAAAAAATAAAAATATTGAGAGATTTTTTCTCCATAGGCAAAACTATCGGCCCGGCCCAATTTTCTTCCGGCGGCCAATAATTGCCCGCGTATCGGCGCTGATTAAACCCTTCTAATTTTCCATCTCTGATATTTTTGTCTTCTTGTTTAATTTTAAACGGATCATCCATAAAAAATACTTTTTATTACTGTTTTATTTTTGACGCAAAGTTTTAATAATTGAATATCCAATGATTATCGCCAAGCTATTTGCCAAAACAGACCAACCAAAATTAAACCAATAAAATTTGTCCATCACCACCATAAAATCCTGAAAATTCAAAAAATAAGCCAGCCAAACAATAATTAAAATAATGGCTTGATAAGCAAGATTGCATAAAATCGCCACAATTAAAACGCTGTTTGTGGACATTTGGCTGAATTCCTTGATAATTTTATAAGAAATAACCAGAATCAATAGAAAAGTCAGAAAAAAAATGCCCGGCTTAAAAATGGAATATAAATCAAATAAAATGCCGCTTGCCAATGCGACCAAAAGGGCGAATTTAAATTTATTAAAAATAAGCAAAAGAATCATTAAAATCAAAGTCAGATTTAAATATTTTAAAACCGGAGATTTAAATAAAAAAGAAATCTGTAAAATATTTAAACAGATTATTAACAAAAACAGTAAAATAAGTTTCAGTTTAGCCATAAATTACATTATGGAAGATTTTTTAATATTATTGCCGCAACTCTCAGATCCGAAAGAGATTTGGGCGATTTGATAACCGCTTCTTGAAAAACAGCATTTGGTTTTTTGTTAATTTCGGCTATTTCGCCGATTATTAGTCCTCTCCTGATATTTTCTTCCAAACCCGAAGTGATAATAATATCCCCTGTTTTTATCGGTTTATCAAGTGGAATGTAATTCATTTTCATAGTTAAACCGTATTCTCCCTGCACTATTCCGGAAACTGAATTCGGACTCTCGCCTTTTATGATAATATCAGCGGTAATTTGCGAATGGCTGTCAAAAACCGGCTGTAAAAACGAGAGATAATCTTCAACTTTTATTATCGTACCGACCAAGGTTCCATTTTCATCAACAACCGCCAAACCGACATTTACGCCGTCTTTTTCGCCTTTATCAAGTAGAAACCATGTATAACCGGTTTCTATTCTTTTGCCGACAATATTGGTCAAAATAAATGAATTCTTGGAATTATCCAAAAAATTCAAATGATTTTTCAGAACTTGATTTTCCGTTTGATATATTTGGAGCTTGGCATTTTCGGTTTTAAGATTATTTATTTCTTTTTCCAATACCGATTTATCATTCTGCCAATTTTGACATTCAATAAAATTTTTTGGATGGCCTGAAATTTTATAAGACAATTTTTCAAATGGCGTTAATAAGAAAAAAAGAGCGCTTTTTCCTCCATTGGAAAAAGCGAAAAAAAGCAAAACTATTACTATAAAAAAAATAACCACTCTTTTTTTAATGATTAAATCATTTATGGACATATTGATTATTTAAAGATTTATTCTGATTCATTTTCATCAATAATAGAACCATCCGGAAAAGTTTCGGTTGTTGGAATTTCTATCACATTTTCCCATTTATAACCCAATTTTTCAAAAATTTCTCCTGATTTAAAAACTCTTTTACTGCCATTTTCAATCAAATAAACCATAGCACTATCCGGATATTTTATTAAAGTTCCATTTGGCCTTGACGAAACCGGAGCGATAAATTGAAAACTATTGATCAACATTTTGAAAGTAGTCTTAAAATTCGCTTCTTTTTCAGTGCCGACATTATATGAAATCACATAAACATTTTCGCCCTTGGAAATATAAATCGTCAAATGATCCGAACTCCAAAGAGCCGGCTGATTATTGACAATAACGGCAGTTAATGAACTTTTTTCAGTTGTCGGCGATTGTTTTGAATACCAATCAATCAAAGACAATTGATCGGGATTCTTTTCTGCAGTCGCGCTGAAAAATTCTCCGGTATTAGTAATCACTAAAACCTCTTCATTATTGGTTTCCGGAATTGCTCTGGTTATCCATGAAGACGGATAGAAAAAACTGTAAGAAAAAGTGGAATTAGTATAAATATTGATCAAACCGGCGGCTGAAAGCTTATTCTCGCCCGTTTGCAGCGGATCGGTTAAATTGGCTATTTCTTGGCCGTCGCTAATGCCATCGCCGTCAGTATCAGGATTATTAACGCTGGTGCGATAGATAGTTTCTTCCGTGTCGGTCAAACTGTCTTGATCCGAATCAACAGTGGAAGAAATTTGCGGCGCTATTTGAAATATTTCCGTTTGAGGAATTGCCTTGCTTTTTGAAACAATTAAAGCAAAAGTGTCGGACGGCAAAAGATCCAATTGAGCAATAATTAAATTATTTTCCACGTCTTGCGTACTTGATAAAGGAGTCCAAATATTATCTTTCAAATAGCCCAAAACAATATCATTTTCCCAATTGCTTTCAACAATTTTATTATGATAAAAAGCTCTTAAGGTTGCTGATTTTTGCAAAATAAGATTAGTGGATTGAATTTTATAAGTCCCTCCAATAACCTTGTAATCATTGAATGTATTTTCATTGGTTATCGGCTCCGAGATTAATTCAATTTTTAAATTCTGGTCAACGGCTCCGGCAGGCAGATAAAATTCCAGCCAAGAAACAGTTTCGCCCGTTTGATCTTTTATCTCGGCTTTCAAAGTTTGTTCAATTGAAACATTCGCAGCCGGAACAGAGGGAGAATTATTTTCTTCGGGCTGAGTAATGGCAGGAATTTGAGTGACAACCGGAATATTAGGATGGTAATTGGTGATCCAAAAATAAAACGCAAAACCTCCGCCGACAATAATAATTAGAAGGCATAAAATTAAAATAAGAGATTTATTTTTATCTTTTTTGGACAATTTACGCTGAGCTTTGCGAAATTTCTCCGGCATCACATAAATCATTTCTCCAGTGGTTCCATATTGAGTCACTTCTTCAATAATTTCCTTTTTAGCCGCAGGAGGAGGATTAGCAAAAATATCCTGCACCGCAGAAGCGTCTGTTTTTTGAGATTCCGGTTGTATAGGTGTTTCTTCTGGCATAGTAAAATTATTTACTTTAATTTATCAATTTCTTTTTGTAAATTCAATAACTTAGCATTTGGATTGGAATTATTCGGATCGGTATTATTTTTAATTTCTTGTCCGTCACTGATGCCGTCACCGTCAGTATCAGGTTTTAAAGGATTTGTTAAATAAACCTTAACTTCTTCTCTATCAGAAAGACCATCGTTGTCAGTATCAGATTTATTTTTATCAGTGCCCAAGGTAGTTTCTTCTTCATCAGTTAAACCGTCTCCATCAGCGTCAGGAGCCATTTCAATCGGTTTGGTAATAATTATCGGTGATATCTTGTTATCTTCCGGATTTATTTGAGGCTGACCGGTTTGATTGAGTTTTTTTATTTTCGCCTGTTCTGTTAAACTTTTGATTTTAGGCAAAGCGTAATAATAAACTCCCGCTCCGACAATCGCAATAATGATAATAATCAAAATAACGCGAATAAAATTTTTATTGATTTTCTTGCGATTTGATGATGAATTGCCGGAATTTTTATTTTCATCAGAAATAAAATTTTTACGTTCAACGTCTTCAAAAATATCTTCCACTTGGTTAGCGGAGTTTGGATTTAAATTTTTTATTTCGTCTGGCATAATAAATTATATTTTATAAATTTATAAAAATTCTATTATTGCAAAACACTGCCGCCTATTTCACTAGTCCATGGATCATTTTTTGTTTTCTCAATAATCGGACCATAAACAGAATTAAAACATTTAAAAGCATCTGAATTATAGCCGAATAATTTTTGCTGGCATTTAGTCGTCCAGCCACATAAATAGTGAGTTTCACAAGTATTTCTATCCATACCACCGCAATTTGCCTGCCATTTTGAAGAATCTGTTTCAAAATTCAGATATAAACGATAATCGTCTTCACTTATGGACACATACTGATAGACAGATGAGCCAACCGGACATTCATATTTACTTGTACTTTGATTATAACAGGTTCCGCCGCATTGGCTAGTATCGCTGCAACCGGCGCAATAACCGCTTGTCGGGTTTGAAAATTGATTAGTCGGATCATTCGGCATACTGGAAATAAATTGCCCTTGAGGATTTTTCCAAGAAGGCCATTTGGAAACGGTCATTCCTTTTATAAAACTGCCTGATTCAAGTTTCGGATAATAACCATTAGTTGATTTATAATCTGTCAGTTTTTGGTTTATTGTTTTTAAATCATAAAGACGGAATAAATCTCGCTGAATTTTTTGCTGTTCATCAGTAGTTTTATTTGTGTTAAATTGCCAATTATTAACCAATTGATTAAAAATATCAATTGTCTCAGATTTAGCGCTATCAGAATACGAGATAAGATAAATTAAACCCTCAATTTTTCCGTCATCTTTAACATTTGTTGCCCCCACATAAACCGTTCTCCCCTCTTTTACCGCTTGATAACCATTAACAATAAACGATGTCGGTGAACCGGGGTTTGGCACATTTTTCTTATACCATTCAAAAGGAGTAAGATAATCTGGATTTTTCAAAACCTTAAGACCGATCACGTCATTGTTAGCATTATTGGTAAAAAGAAATTCTTTAACTACATTTGATTTCGTAGTATCGGTTGCAATAAGAGATGGTAAGGATGGAAAATTTTGATATTCAGTCGGTTGCGCTCCTTTTTCCAATTGAATATTAGTCATATGGATTACATCTTCTTTTGTGGAAGCAGTCCATAATATCCCAACCTTAATTGCGGTATCATCAGGTCCGGTGGTAAAAGTATTGGAAATTTTAGCCAAAGCGCCAGTAGAAATCGCGTTTCCGGGCCAAACTAAATTATAATATGAAGAAGCAATCTTACTTTGAACATAAATGTATGCCAAAGACGTCCCTGTTCTATTTACTAACATGGATAGAGTATACTGCGTATTTGGAGAAACCTTAATCCAATTTGTTGATATTACTCCGGGAGTGCTTTTGGATTGCTTATTCGTGACTTTTAAAACATTATAATTAGATTGTTTAACAGTTGAAATGTCTACGCTTTGATTTTTACTCCAACCATTTGTGCCATCAAACATAGCACCGTTAAAAACTAAATTTTTCTCTAAATTTCCACGGCAATATTGCAATCTAAAATGAGTTTCTGAATCTGTAAATCCCCCTTGTATCCACGGAAATTCACAAAGAAAAACTTTGGCTTGTGCCATGGCTGAAAAGCTTTTACCAATATCTGATTTGGAAGTATCGGCTGTAATCTTAGCTGTAACTTTAATCTGCGAATCACCGTTTTGATTTTGGGCCGTGGCCGTTTGCGATGAATTAGCGCTGATTGGAACTAAAACCACGTTGGGTTTTGAAGAATCCCAAGACCAAGTCCAATTATAATCAGAAACGCCGTGAATCTCGGCTCCTTTATTATCAAGAGCTTTTGTTGAAAATTTTATTGTTGAATCTTTCTTATAAAACTCCACTGATGCTGGAGAAATAATTTTTGGTTTTCCCGGATCTGTATTTACAGGATTAACTTTTTCATCCACTTCTTCGGCGGTTATTTCCACTTTGCTTAATTTGCAAATATCCGCACCAGTGGTAAATGTCCAAGAATTATTTTCCGCCATCTCAATGCCATATTTGCTTTTTACGATATTTTCTTTACCGGCAATTTCTTCTTTACCGGAAATTTCTACTTGATAAGTGCAAGCGCCGCTGGCATCTAATAAGCCTAAACCGGAATTTAAATAAACAATGGTTTGTTTTGTGGTATTATTATCAACCGCGGAAATATCCGCTTTTAAATCATAAATAACTGTTTTTCCCGCTTCAGCTTTTTTCAGAAAAATATTTTTTAAACTATTAAAAAATCTGACAAAAATATTATTTTTCTCCAAACTGGCTGTAGCAGGACAATATTTATACAATTTAATTGTATCTGAATTAAGCGTGGATTTGTCCATTAATTGGTCAAAAGTGGCGTAAATTACGGTATTGCGGCAAACATTACCATTAGGATAACTATTCACTACTGTCGGCTGAGTAGCGACGACTAGATGGGAACTGTCGGAAATCGGTTGTTCACCTTTTGAAGTGGTAATTGTCGTGCTCACTGTAATATCTGTTTCACCTAAATTTTTACCTTTAACAGTCGCACTCTCGTTTGGCGTACCGACAAATTCAGCGATGTTCGGCGGATCAGCGTCACCGTCGTCCCATGACCAAGAATATTTGCTTGATTCCAAATAATTACAATTTGAAGTATAAATTTGAGGAGTGTAAACTTTGGTTTCATTTTGTAAAATTTGGTTTGTACCCGCGGAATCAAGACAAATTTTATTCAAAGGACAATCATCATTATTCGCGATAAACATCCAAGTATAATCATCTCCTTGAACGCCATTTTTGTCTCCATCCAGTTCCAATCCGAATTTATCTTTTATGCCGTTTGATCCGCTTTTTAAAATTATGCGGTAAATTTTATTTTTTTCCAAAGAAGCAGCAGGTTTGAAATAAAAGCCATTTTTTTCAATCGTAAAAGTGCCGAGAGCTATATTACTTGTCTCATTGTCCGGACATCCAGAATTATTAAAATCACTAGTGCCGCATTTTTGAATTATTATATTTTTATTGGCAGCAGTATCAGTATTATTGGTGGTATCAATCACTACTTCCCGATTAAATCGAGCCCTGATTTGCGCTTGAGTGCAAGCGTCAGTAGATTGACTGGATGGCGAAGGTGATTGATCTCCCAATTTGCATTCACTGCAACCAGATTCTTCAGATACTTGCGGCGGTCCGCCCGGAGAAACTGTCAATAAAGCGCAAGTGCGCGGCTCTGTATAAGTACATACATTATCGCCCGTCGAAGCCATAATTAAAGATTGACCAAAATCTTTGGGTTTAGCAATTGTAGATAAACCGCTTGATGGTGAAATTGTGGCAATATTTGTTTTTGCGGAAGTCCAATTAAAACTATCCACGCAAATCTGGCGGCCATTTGAATCTAAAGCTGAAGCACCAAATGTCGGTGTTTGATTTAATCCATTAACTGTTAAATCAGTCGGAATAACTTTTATTGTTGTGATACGACATGTTCCATCTCCGGTAGTAAAATCCCAAGCAGTATCGTTCATAGAAACTCCCATTTTACTTATAGCTCCGCTTCCATATATTCCTCCCTTGACCCATATTTTATAAGTAGAATTTGGATTTAGTTGACAGCCGGAAGGATAAAAATCAGTAGTTGTTTCTTTCTTAATATTATCATCAACGCTGGTGATTCTGCCCTTAACTTGATGAGGAGCTAAAATATCTTCTTCGGTTAAAGCTTTATTATAAATACGAACTTCGTCAATAACGCCTCTAAAATTAGAGTAATAGCATGATCCAAATTTTGGATCTGGACAGAGAGAATCTGCGTAAGATTGCCGGCCGATTACCAAATTGCCGGCATTGACTAAAGATTTTTCTCCAAATGTTTTTAGTTGAATACCGTCTAATTTTCCATTAACATAAATTTTAAGATTTTCTCCGTCATAAGTTGCTGTAATGCGATAAAAAACATCTTCTGATAACCATGTTGAACCGCGTACATTAGTAAGATCAGGATGTATTCCAGTTCCCACTACGAAACCCGGCTGCCATTGACCGGTGTTTGGGCCTTTTCTATATAAATCCAATACATAGTTATTTCTTGCCGTCATACCCTCATCCCCTTTGGCTAAAATAACCAGTCTGCCCTTGTCAGGATCAGTAGAAGTGTCTTTTTTAATTTTTATAAAAACATCTAATGTTAATTTTTGCAAATCTAAAGAAGAACTATCAGGAATAGTTATATAATCACCATCGTCGCCTAGAGCACCATCAAATTCTAAAGCTTTTCCAAATTTTCCATTAACCCAAGCTGCTCCGGAAATTGTTCCGTCATTTAACCCTTTCGCATCTTCAACGATTAATCCTGCTCCTTTGTTAAAATGCCAAAGCGCTACCATTCCTTCTTCAAAATTAGTTTCATAACCCGGATCAACATCAGAAGACAATAATTTGATATTATCATTTAAAGAATTATGATCCATTAAATCATCGAAGGTCATTGAAACTGACGCATTTTTACAAACATTAATTTCTCCATCAGCGGGTGATTTGCTTGCATTTATTATAATTGGTTGAGGATAACAGCATTTATTCGGATCTAAGATACCGCAACCGGCGCCGGTACCGCATTGAGCATCATTTTTGCAACCGCAACAGAGACCGCGAGGATTATCCTCTGGACCCTTACAATTACCTTGATTGGCTAAACAAGTTAAACCGACAGCGCAAGAATTCTGTTGTTTAGGATTGCAGCAACAACGACAAGTGTCAGCACCGCTTAAACATTTATAAGGCGCTGAACAACTGCCTGAATTATTCGGACAAGATACATCTTGGCATTTATCTCCGGGTTTTGGCGCTCTATGTAAAACTTCAAAAGGCAAACTATTGCTTGTCCCGCTGGAATTTTTTACCACCACATTACCCTTTTGAGCGTCAGCCGGCACAAAGACTTCTATAATTTGCGTATCAGACCAATTTGCATCTAAAAAATCAGCAACTACTTGATTATAAAAAATTATTTTGCTGCCGTCATTTTTTGTACCGAATCTTAAACCATTAAAACTGACTTTTGTTTCGCTTGGATCGCCTTTTGGATAACCGCTGGAAGGATTAATTGACAAAAGACACGGACCGGATGATTCACTATTATCATTAACCAAAAATTTATCCCAACTCACAGTTTCTGATTTGCTGGCATCTCCATCATAAGTAATCCCCACTTTAACGCCCAATGAATCCGAAATATCAGTTGCCGGATCGCCAAAAACCGCAGGAATAACCGTGGTAATAAAATCCGGACCGGATGATTCTACGATTGCATTTATTGGCCCATCTTCTCCATTTGGTCGGGACTCAGCAGGCGGAATAACCGGATATTTATCATCAAATTGAAATTTAGTTATAGTCGCCGGACGATTAGTGGTGCCAGTAAAACAGCGGCCAAAAACAGTTACGCAACTTTTTCGTGAACCGGAATCGGGCGTTACTTTATAAATTACCGGCGAACAAGCGCATTTGGTCAAATCAGTGGTTGTAAAATCCCAATCTTTGCCGAGTTTATTTTGATCAACATCCATTATTAAATCAGTAGTTGCGCTGATATAATAAGAAGTGCCGACAGTCAAATTATTATTTAATTTAATTTCAAAAACCTTAAATTGAGTGGAAATATTTTCAATATCAGCGTCAATAACTTTAATTTTTCCAATCGTATTTTTGCCATCTTCGGTCGTGACGGATGCTTCAATTTCTTTCGGTTTAATAGAGCCTTGGAAAACAATATTTTTTCCGATTTTACCCTGAATCGTTACCGTATTATCGTACATACTGGTGGCGAAGCTGACGCCAATCGGTTCGTCCGGACAAACATTTTTATCCTTTGGCCAATAATCGCTGATCCCCGGAACAATATCATTTGTTTCAAATTTCCAAGATTGCGGCGCAGCCATTGGATTACCGCATAAATCTTTAACATTGGCCACGGTGATTTTATACCAAGTAAACGGATCAAGTAAATTAGGATTGCTTAAAGAAACAAAAAATCCTTGATATTTATCTTTAACAATTAATATTCCATTAATTGCCGTGCCGGATTCAGCATCTCGAGAAGCTAATTTTTCTATTGTAAAACTTGTGGAAATTGGATGTCCGTCAGCATCAGCCACTGTATCAAAATCTATACTTTCGTTAAAATTCAAATCAATAATCGGCGCTCGAGAAACCCATTGATTTGGCTTTGCCGAATCAATAGTCGGATAAGTTTTATTCAAATAAGGCGCTTCTGTGTCTACGATATTATTAGTTTCAAAATCCCAAATAACAGTATCAGCGTTTTTTGAGCAATGATATTTTGGATTAAATCCGTTACTGCAGCCATATAAAGGAAGACTGGGAATATAAGTATCTTTAATTGATTTTGGGACAATAACATTATATTTAGTATCCGAGTCCCATATAGTTTTAGGAGTAAATAAAACCGAACTGCCTGAAATTTTCCAAGTTCCTTCAATAGCTTTTTTATCCGCATCAGTGGCTTTAACAACTTTCAAAGTTTCGTCGGTTATTACCGCGTTTACCTCATTAGAATTTAAATTATGATTAAAAACTGGTTTTATCTTGCTGCAGCGATAAACTTTCGCATTTGGATTTTCAACTATATTCTCTGTACTGAAAGCAGCTTCGCCGCTCTTTAAAAGTAAAGACATTGAATCGGAAGAAAAATAACAAGTATCTTCTGCTGGAATAGTACATTCGCAATTCTCATCAAATTTCATGCCTATACCATTGCCGCAGCAAGAATCCGGCTTGCAGCACTTGCTTCCTACGCAATAAGTTGAAGGTTCGGTCACCTCCGAAAGTTTACTCATAATAAAGCTGGCAATGGCGTAAGCTAAAACAATAATTAAAATGCCGATAATGCCGGCAATCATCAATTTTTTGGCTCCGGCAATTTTAGTTTCATCTCCACCCGAAGTCATCCATCTAAAACCGCCCATAATTATAATAACCGCCGCCGCCAATCCGAGCACGCCTAAAACAATTCTCATTATATTACCCATGGCAGAAGGGAGGTCAGTGTTTCCATAAGTCGCATGAGTGCGAAAATTTTCCAAACCGTTATTCATTTCTTGCGCATTGGTTAAAGCCGGATTTAAAACAAAAAATAAAAATCCGGATGCCATCAATAAACATAAAAAACCTAAAAATATATTTTTTTTAAATTGTTTTTTTTCCGCCATCCGGCGAATTATTTCAATTTTCATAAAAAAATTTTAGGTTTAAATTTTAGATATTATTTAATTGTTCTTTGACTATTTGGCTGACTTGATTGCCGTCCGCTTTGCCCTTGGTTTGTTTCGCCACCAAGCCCATTACTTTGCCGAAATCCGAAGGACCGTTGGCATTGATTTCTTTAATAACATTTAAAACTATTTCTTTCACTTGATCGCCCGATAATTGTTCGGGCATATATTTAAAAAGTATTTCCAATTCTTTTTTTTCTTTGGCGGCTAATTCCGGCCGATTCCCCTTTTCATATAATTCTATCGCCTCTTTGCGTTTTTTTATTTCTCCGCCGACAATATCAACAGCCAGTTCATCGGTTAATTCTTGTTTCTTGGGTCTTAATTCAATAGCTTTATACGCCAAGGCGGATTTTAACATACGCAAAACAGCCTTCGTGTCTTCCTCTCCTTCACGCAAGGCTTGTTTAAAATCTTTTTCAATACGTTCGAGCAACATATTTACCTCATTGGGGCGAGGATTATGTCGCTAAGAAAAGTGTCTTCCGCCAAAGGGCGGATAAACTCCGGGCGAGTAGTTCGCCAGCTGGGGCGGAGAGCCCGAGAGCCAAGCGACAATTTTCCCGCTGGGAAAATTGATCGTGTCTTTTCGTGCGACTAATCCGAACCTTTTACTTAATTTTACCAAGTTTTCTTAAATATTCCATTTTCTCGCGAGACGATTTTCTGCACAAAGCGCTTGCTCTGCGAAGAAGCTTGCTTTGCGGTTTAACATAAAATTGGCCTTTTTTGGCAAGGTCAAGCACGCCGCTTCTTTTAATGCGTTCGCTGAATCTTCTTAAAAAAATATTTAAGGATTCGTTTGGTTTTCTTTTAAGTTCAATACTCATACTTTATATTATAATATATAATAATTAAAAAGCAAGCCCCACCACATGGAAATTATTGTTTTTCTGTAAAATTACGATTTAATAAGTATAAATTAAAAAAAATATTTTAGTTAGATATTTGAAATTATTAAGCATATAAAAAAACAAGAGAACAGTAATTTTAATAATTTCCTTGTGGTGGGGCAAGCCTATTCTAACACATATTTTTATAGACGGGAAGAACTACAAATTGCTATTTTTCTCTTGATAATATTTCGCTATATTGGCGCAATGAGTGGCTATTCCTCCCAGATTAACCAAAATATCATTAAAAATCGGGCCGTCGGCCGCATTGCATTCTCGGCGGTAAAATCTCTCCAAATGTTTTTCTTTTGCCGTAATTATCATTTCTTTTATTTTTTCATTATGTCTTAAAATTTTTTCCGCTAATTCTTGATTGGGCATTTCAATTAAAATAATCAAATCTTTAATGATTTTATCCAAAAATATTTTTATGTCTTCTATTTCTTGCTTGGCCGCTTTGGAAAATTTCACTTTGCATTGAATGCGATATTTGGCCAATTCAACCAAATTTATAATATGATCGCCTATTCTTTCTATGTCGTCAACTATGCTTGAACATTGAATCAGTTGGGCGGCATTTTTTTGAGTTAATTTATTCTTGGGTATTTTATCTATAAAATTCATTACTTCTTTTTGAAGATTATCAATAACCAATTCCAAATAATTCAAATTTCTGTATCCCCTTTCGCTAAAAACGGAAATTATTTTAAAAGCTCTTTTAAACATTTCTTCAGTTAACTGCACTCCTCTCTTCAATTCTTTTTGAACCGCTTCCAATGCCAGGGACGGTTCTTTTAAATATTGCTTGTCTAAAAATTCCGACCAAAGCGGCAATATTTTTTCCTGACCTGGAATTACTTTTTCCAATAATTTAGCAAATGGTTTTATTAAAAAAATAAACAAGCAGGCTACTAAAATACTGAAAAAGAAATGGCTGTTTACGATTTGTTGGGCAGTATTGCCGGTCAAATGTTTTATAAAATTGACATAATAATTAAGAAACGGAAAAAGAAGAATAACAGTTATGGATTTAAAAAATATATTGGCAATGCCAGTTCTTCTAGCGTTTATTCCCCCTCCCAAACTGAATAAAAACGGTATTATTGTCGCGCCGATATTGGCACCTAAAATTAAAGGCAAACCGACTTCAAGAGTTATCAAAGATTGCTGGCCTAAAAGAACAAGAATACTGGTGACAATTGAGCTGGATTGAATGAGAATTGTCGCCGCAATTCCGATTAATATGCCCAAAACAGGATTTTTTATGCTTTGAAAAAAATTTAAAAAATCTTGATTTCCTTTTAAAGGAATAATGACGTTGTTAATCAAATTCAGACCGAAAAAAATAAGACCGAAATAAAAAATTACCTTGCCGATGTTCTTGAGTTTTTCCGTAGGCGCGACGAGCCAAAATATCATGCCGATAATCAAAAAAATCGGCGCGATATTCATAATATTGAAAGCAACCAATTGGGCAGTAAGAATCGTACCGATATTAGCGCCCAAAATTATACCCAATGAATTTTCAACACTGATAACTCCGGCGCTGACTAAACCAATGGTGATAAAAATAATCGTCGCACTGCATTGAAAAATTGCCGTGGAAACAGCGCCGAGCCCCATTCCGTAAATCGGTTTTTGTGACAAATATTTAATGTATTGGCGGATTCTGGAATTAAAAACCATTTGCATCCGATAACTTAATCGGATCATGCCGAACAACACGAACATTAAGCCCGTTAAAAATAAAATAATTTCTTGAGCCATAAAAAAATTTATATCTCCGGTTTTACAACAATATATTTGCCGATCTTATCCAAAATATCGGTCAAATGAACATTAGATTTAATCAAATAATCCACTGCCCCGAGCGCCTTGCCCTTGGCCACTTCTTTATCCTGTCCGAGATTTGAAAGAATAACCACCGGAATCGTACTGCCTACCGGGTCATATCTTAATTTTTCCAAAACCTCGAAACCGTTCAATTTCGGCATTGAGAGATCAAGTAAAATAAGATCCGGTTTTTCTTTAATAGCCAAATTAAGCGCTCGTTCGCCGTCTTCGGCTTGAACCACATTGTAACCGGCACTTTCAATCATGCTGGCTAAAATACCGCGCATGTCCGGTTCGTCTTCGGCAATTAAAATTTTTTTAATTGTTTCTGCCATAATTTAAAATTAATTAATTAATTAATATATTTTATTTACTAATCGGCAAGGTGAAACAAAAAGTCGTGCCTTTATTTTCTTCGCTTTCAAACCAAATTTTTCCGCCGCTTACTTCCACTAACCCCTTGGCTAAATAAAGTCCAAGACCGGTTCCCGGTTTTTGGCTAACATTATCAGCTCTGAAAAATCTGGAGAAAATTTTTTCTTGCTGGGATTTTGGTATACCCATACCCTGATCGGAAGTTTGATAAAGTATTTCTTCTCCTTTTTGTTCAATTTTTATTTTTATTTCCGAATTATCCGGAGAATATTTAATGGCATTATCCAATAAAATAATAATCACTTGGCGAATTTTCTCCTCGTCAATTTTAACTTTCGGTAAAAGAACTGGCGGTTTTTCCACATTTAATTTAATATTTTTCTTTTCCAAATACGGTTTATATTCGTCCAAAATAGAATTCACTAATTCTTCAATTTGTTTTTCTTCTGTTTTAAAAACCAATCTGCCTGCATCAAGCCGCGAAACATTAAGCAGATCATTGACCAATTCCACCATCCTTTCGCTTCCGCGATGAATTCTCTCAACTTCTCCTTTTTCTTTGTCGTCTAATTTTTTACCAAGTGTTTGAAGCAAGGCTTCCGCCCCCCATTTAATAATAGTCGCCGGCGTTCTGAGCTGATGAGAAGCCAAAGAAATAAATTGAGATTTAAGTTTGTCAATTTCTCTCTCTCGAGTAATATCGCGCAATACTACCACTCCGCCGATAATTTGGCCATTTTCATCTTTCAAGGGCGCGGCTGAACTGGCAATCGGCACCTCTTTTCCGTCGCTGGTAAACAAAATAGATGGATCAATCAAATTGGTTAATTTTCCGCTTACTAAAGCTTGACTGATAAAATCTTTATTTTCCGTTTTATCTTCTTCTTTAAAAATTTTAAGAATTTGATCATAGGGCTTACCTAAACAATCTTTCTCCAGAAAACCCGTGATTCGCGTGATAGCCGGATTAATAAGAGCCAATCTTTTTTCCGAATCAATCACAAAAACGCCGTCACCGATGCTGATTAAAATTGTTTCCAATCTGTTTTTTTCTTGTTCAATTTCCGCTTTGGCTATTCTCAATTCTTCGGTTCTTTCTTTTACTTTTTGTTCCAAAGTTTCATAATAAGCCCTCAATTTCAAAGTCATCTGATTAAAACTGTCGGCCAATTGTTCAATTTCGTCGCGGGTATTTATTTTTATTTGATAAAATAAATTTCCTTTGCTGATTTCTTCCGCGCCTCTGGTTAATTTTTTAATCGGCGCGCTGATTGCTCTAGAACTGAAAAAAGCCAAAATAATCAAAATGATTGCCAAAACCAATAAAACAATAAAAATAAAATTTTTGGTATTTTGAGCGCTAGCAATTACCTCATTTACCGGAACCACTAATCCCAAACTCCAACCCGTATCTTTAATTGGATAATAAGCGATATATTTTTCTGATTGGTTGAATTTAATTGTTTCAATGCCGTTCTTGCCTTTAATCATGGACATTACCGCGTATTTCAAATCAGGATTGGAAGTTTCCAGCAAACTTGATTTTCTGATTTCGGAAATTCCCAATTGTTCGTCATTTATTCCCAAATCAGCCTGAGCTCGCACCGGCAAGCTTATTAATCTGGCTTCTTTGTCAATCATAAAAGCATAACCGGTTTTCCATAATTTAATGTCCAAAATGCGATTAGTGATATCTTCCAAAGTCAAATCAATGCCGGTTAACATTTTCATTTTATCATTTTGATAAACCGGGGCCAAAGCTGAAATCATCAAGCCATGACCGGTTACGTCAACGTATGGCGGCGTCCATTTGGCAAGTTTATTCGGATTGTTAATCTCGGTTAAATCATCCCAAAACGGAGCGGCTACGCCATCTTTATTGGCATCAGCCGGTAAAACATCCATGGCAAAACCGCCTTGATTATCAGGATTAGGATCGGAATTCGGATAAAAACGATACCAGCAATATTTATTGCCGATAATATAAATATTATCAGTATTCGGATTTTCATTTTTTATCGTCGGAAAAATAAAATCCAAATCAGCTGATAAATTCAAATCATTTTTTACTTGGTCATCAAGCGGACACCAATTAAAAACAATGACTGATGAAACTTCGTCGGCCGAATTTCCGTATTGCCCTTCCGGTCCTCTAAATAAACTGTCTGTTGACCAATAGTCCGGATGATAAAAAAGATCCGGGTTATTGAAAACATTGGTGGCAAAATCAGCCAAATTTTTGCTGGCCGAACTCACTTTTGATAATGATAAATTAATTTTATCAGCCTCGCTCTGTGAAAGACTTTTCAAGCGATTGGTGGCTTCATTCTCCAATTCTGTCGTTGTTTTGGAAATGGAAATAAAACCGATCAAAGCAATCGGCAATAAAGCAAAAAGGGTAAATATTAAAATCAATTTAATATTAAGCCCGAATTTAAACTTCTTTTTCATGCTTTAATTATACAATAATTCGGATAAAATAAAAGGCCTGCTTTGATAACTTCTCAAAGCAGGCTCTAAAAATGTAAATTCCTTATTTCACCGTCTCAATCACATCCAAAATCTTTTCCAATTCTTCTGGAGATTCATTGCCTCCGGCAATACGAATCATATCGCCAAAAACACCAACTCGGGTTTTTTCAAAAGCGAAACTGCCGCCGTATTCAACTAATCCTTTTAAACCGCCTTTTTCCAGCTTGTCCGCTGTTTCCCAAGCATTTTCACATTGGATGTAAAAAACAGCTGTCGCTCCATCGGGTAAATTCTTTTCCGTGTATTCATAATTGGGATGAGTCGGTAAATTGGGATGAGAAACAGCTGTAATTCCCATTCTTCCGATTGCTTTGGAGAAGCCCTGAGCTAAAATTTTGGTATTACTAAGGATTTGCTTATTGCGGATATTAAATTCTTTTTTGGTCGTTTCCGGCAAACGCGCTTCTGAACTTTTTGGCGGATATGTACCTTCTCTCATTCTCTCAATTTCAAGCTCAAGTAATTTGTTAGGATCATTGCTATATGCCACACCTATTGTCGTCTTGTCTTTGGCAAAAAATTTAGTTCCCGAATCAACGACTAAAACCGACGCTTTAGTTTTTTTAATTTCTTGAGGCAAATTAAGATTTGTTTCAGTTGGCAAAGTATTATCCAAAATTAGAGTCATCGGCATTTCCCTTTTAGCCAGCCAAACCGTATCAAATAAAGACTTTAATTCCAAAAGTGCACCTCGACGATCCTCGCTAATCATAATTGCCTCTTCTTCTAAATCCCGCAGTAAATCCTTTAGCGGCATATAACTTTGTTCTTTATTAATTTTTCGAGCAGTTCCCTCAAATTCTTTGACTAAATTTTCTAATTTGGCTTTTTGCTCAGGGCTATATTTTTCGCCTCGTCCAGCTCCTTCCCAATCGCCGGCTGTCAGCCAGTCACGAATCCAATCTTTATGAAACAATTGTTTCTCAATCAAGGTTGGCAGATTTAAATCTTTTTGATATTTTTCATTCATCTCTTCTGTTTTTTCAAAAAGATTTTTCAAATCAACCACCGGCATATCCTGAGCATTACCGACTGTTTCGGTAAAAATCGCTTTCGGACGATACTGGTCAATCAATTTGTTCAGTTCGTCTTTTTCTCCGCTTTTAATCGGAATACATTTGACGCCGCGAATCATCAAATCTTTTTCAATAAAATTTTTTGATTCGCCATAAGTTGAAGGACTGTAAAGTAAAACATCACCTTTGGTCAAATGCAAACTTTCTATGGCGCCATTAACTGCCGCCATACCGTCATTATAAAGTAAAACCTTGTCTGCACCAATTTCTTGGGCAACCTTCATCTGGCGTTCTCTTAAAGCGGGATAATCATAACGGGCATAAATCTCTACCGGTTCACCTTTTCCATATTTTTCAAAAGCATCCTTCCACTCACCAAGGGTTTCATAAGTACCGGTAACGTCTAAATTTTTTTCACCAAATTTTTCTCTTTCCATAATTTTTTCCTCCTTTTTTTCCCATTATATAATGGGCTAACCTTTATAATTAAATAATAGCAAAAATTTTGATTTTTGTCAATCCCCTATTTTTGTTCTTCTTGCTTCCTAGATTGTACAATTATAGCTTTTTCTACTAGTTCAATATCATTAGGAAGTTTCTTCGCTTCAAAGTCGCCATTATTATCTTGTGAACTAATTTTTTCATAAAGTAACTTTAATCTATTTTGTTTTTCATCAGTAAGATTCCAACCTTTTTTGAAATCTTCCGTAGATAAAGGGATGTCATATCTGTATAAAATTTCGTTTTTAATAAAACCGGCATTTTTTAATAATTCTAATAAGGCTTGTTCATCTGTGATAAATTTTTCAACTGCTACTTTTTCTGCAATAATCTTTTCCCTTTCTGTATAAAGATAATTAGTCATTTGATTATTTCGAACGGCCGGTGAAACTAAAGCGGATAAAATAAGCTTGCCATCATTTTTTAAAACCCTATTCACTTCTGATAGAGCTTTTATCTGTAAGGGTTTTGGAAGATAATCTAAAACCTGTTTTATGGTAATTATGTCGACTGATTTATCATTCAGGGGAATGTCAATAATATCCCCTGGAAGTTTATCATAACCCTTTTTATCAGGAATCTCATTAAGCATGTCTAGATTCCTGTCAATAAAAATTGTTTTAATGTTAATTCCTTTGTCTTTTAATTTCTTCTCAAATTCTTTATTAAAAAAATCCCCGCATATTCCGGGACCGCAACCAATATCAGCTAAAATAATTTCTTTTTTCTTAGCTATTTCTTCAAGATCTAAACCGCGAAACATATTCTCTAATACGTCTTCTCTGGCCTGATAACCACGCAAGGATTCTCTATAATTTTTTATCCTCCAAGTATCTCTTGAAACAATGTCGCCAGTTGAAACTCCTTTTTCAATATTTGTCATAATTTTGATTATATTTAAAAAAAATTAAGCTATTTTGAACCGGAATTTAATAAATTTTCAATTATAGATAATTTATCTCCTGAAATATTCTTTAAAATTTTTGAGAAATAGTCAGTAGTAACATCATTTGTAACTTTTTTAGTTATGGCTTTAATTTCTTTTTCAGAATAATTTTCTTTAAGAAAATTATCTATTTCTTCATAGTTGAAATTTCCGTCCTTTGATTTATAACCTTTTTCTGTTAATGCTTCAACAATAATATTGGTTGATATTAAATCTCCCAATTTCTTTACGCTATTATTAATTTCGCTTTCCGAAAATTCAAGCACATTAAGAATTTTATAAATCTTTTCAATTTCTTCAGCGGCTATATTCATATATTTGTAATGACTAAAAAATTTATTATATTTTTTTTGATTTTTCCATTTTAATTTCTCTGTCCAATTTGATACGTTGAATTGCGCTCTTTATCCCCTCTGAAAAAATGAGTATTCCCATTCCTGTAACGGATATAGCAAGGGTTTCTGCTGCATGAATTTCCCCTCTTGTTAATGCTTGTCCCATAATATTTATCATTTGTTCCTGATTTAAAAATGCTATTCTGGACATTTCTAAACCAGCAAGCGTACTAAGGGTTCCGAAAAATTTAGCAGCCGTATCTTCCAATTCATGAGGTCTGAGAATATTTAAAACATTTTTTATTTTATCAAAGACAGATTTTTGTTTTTCTTCAAAAAAATCCTTACTTAATTTTTCTGGATTTTTTTCTTGATCTATTTGTTGTTCCGGAGTTAGTATCTCTTCTGGAATTGGTTTTTCTCCGTTCATATATTTACCTCATTAAGATTGTTTTTAAACAATCTTTTAATTGATTATTTATCTATTTTCAGAATAGCATATTTTAAGGAATTTGTCAATTAACCGTTCAGTTAACGCTAAGGAATGACAATTTCAACTGTCTACTTTTTAATCTTTAAAATATAAATTGGCATAAATTCCGTATAAGTCCAACGAGGAGCTTCTACAATTGCTTTAATGGCAAAATATTTTTTAAGCATATTCTCAAATTCTTTTTTAAAAAAAGTAATATGAATGATTTTACCACCGTGTTTCTCTATATTGTGTATTTTCCAAACATCTTCTTTTCTAAGTTTTATTTCCCCTTTTTCCAAGGCAGGATTAAAAAGATCAAACATTTTTTTCACAGACCATTCTTTCGTTTTTTCGTTGTATATTTTTTTCTTCCATTTTGTATAGTATCCTAGGGCAAACCAAAACATAAGCCAAGTGGTTTTTTTCTGATTATATTGTTTTTGAAAATAAGAAAAATTTTCTTGCGGTTTCTCCGGCAAATAAATAAAATTGCGCGTAATAAAATATCCATCGGGTTTTAAAAGTTTGTTGATGTTTTTTAATAATTCAGGATGAAGTTTAACCGGTATATTATTAAGAGAAGCATCAGCAAGTACTGCGTCAAAACAATGCTCCGGCAAAAATTGTACCATTTTTAACCAATCGCATCTCATCATTAAATTCTTATCATCGTCTCTAAATTTCATTGTTTGATACATTGATTCAATGACATTAAAACTTATATCAATTGCTAAAGTTTCGCAGCCCAAACCAATGGCCATGTCTCTTAATTCCGGCGTAGCGCCCAAAACTAAAACACGCGGATCCTTTTTTCCCTTAATGGCTAATTTCAAATATTTTTTATAAATATCTAATTCTTCTTTTATCGGCGCTGAAGACCCTTCCCGCTTAGCGCGGGAAGAAGCTACTTTTTTTATATCCCAACGTGACAATATTGTTTTCATATTATTATTTATTATTTTAAACTTTTTTAGTCTTTAATTTAAAAATAGCAAAATTTAGTCTTTTGTCAATGATAAAAATGTAAAAAAAAGAGGCCAGATGTTTCCAATGTTGAAAAACACCTGGCCTGGCAAGGGTTAATTTTTAAGCCCATCTTATTGTGGATCCAATTCTGAATCCACATTCTTCCGCTACTGCAGTCGCCTTTTGAAACTCTTCGTTAAATTTTTGTGCTTGAACAAGATCCTGATTATCACATGCATTCCGAACTTTAAGAGCCATTTCTTTTAATTTCTGTATAACTCTTCCACTGGCACTATTCTGAGGCCAAATTCCAAAGACGGAATGAAAATTCTTTATATTTAAATAAATTTTTTTCATCTTTCCTCCTTTTTCCCTTGTTTTTCAAGGGAATTTCTGAAAAATTTGATTTCTTGTTTTTAAACCCTTGTTATTAAATTACAAAGAACTTTATCTTTTATGTTAAAATAATAGCATATTTTTTGATTTTTGTCAACCCCTTTATTAAAAATTCAAAAAGGCGAGAATTAATCTCGCCTTTTTGCTTATCTAAAACCCTATATAATCTATTGAGTTTTTTCTTCGTCTGTAGTCGAATCGGTGTTTTGAGTACCGAATTTCTTATCCATTAATTGATTGAGTTTGTCTATCTTTGATTGAATAGTAGGATCTATGTTTGTTCTGTTTTTAGTGGCATAATTCATCACTTTGTTTAATTCATTACGGACATCATTGATACTCTGGCAAGCGTCTCTGTAACCTTGATTTTCAACAGATTCAATAATCGGATCAATAATCTCTTGAATGGATTGTTTTATTTCCGGATCTTTCACTCTTAAAAGTTGTTTACTGATATCTTTAAAAGAAGTTACCACGCAATAAATATCACCCGGGTGCATACCTTCGCGCATTGGCGTTAAAGCTTCCATTGCATCTTCTATTTCACCGGCTTGATATTTAGTATTGGCTTCAGTTAAAGCGGTTCTTACCTCAACAACATCGGCTTTAATTTTTTCCATATCCAAACCTATTTTCTGATAATTTTTATTGACAACCAACTTCTCCGTTTTTTTAAGCTGAGTTTCTATTTGTTTGGTTTCTTTCGGAAATTCAACTTTCATTCTTATTTCATTAAGAGTTTCCCAAAGTTGAGCGTCATAAAATTCTTGCATTGCTTCACGTTGAGTCATATCTGTCGGCGGAGTTTTAATATTTTGAGCAAAGATGTCTAATTGACTATTAATTTCTTGTAATTTAGCTCCTTCTTCGGATAAATTCGGTAATTTTTTCAAAGCAGTGGTTAAAGTTTTAATCTGCTTTTTCATGTCTTTTATCTGTTTGGTTACTCCTTTAATTTCTTGAGGGTCTACAAAATCGTTTTGATCTTGTCCTTCTTCATTCTGATCCTGATTCTGATTTACCTGAACCTGTTTTGGTTGAGTTTGATTTGGTTTAATTTGATTTGATTGAGTGTTGTTCATCGGTTGAGGCATTTGTTGATTTTGCATCGGTTGTCCGGGTTGAGATGTCTGTTGGCCTTCGCCTCCTGAAGTTGTTTGTCCGGGTTGTCCTGGCTGATTGATAATTATTTTCTGGCCTTGATTTTGTCCTTGATTCATTGGCTGATTCGGCTGATTTCCATTTTGATTAAAATTCATTCCCGGCTGTTGGGTACCATTCATTGGTTGACTTTGCATTGGTTGTCCAGGCTGAAAATTTTGCTGATTGTTTGGTTGATTATTGGGTATTTGTTGGCCTTCATTTCCTTGCAAAATTTGTCCTTGCTGATTTTGCATTGGTTGATTAATAATTGTTTTCTGCTCCTGATTTATCGGGGGCAAGGGTGATAAAATCTCAGCATTTTGAGCAATAGTCCGGCTAATTAAAACCGCGCCCGCGGCTATAGAAGCCAAACCGATCGCTAAAGGAATTTGAATAAAAGCTTTTTTGTTGTTGATTTGCATAAATTTATTATTATTTAATATATTTAGAAACCTTTCTATATTTAATAGTAACCCAAAACAAAACATTTGACAAGTGGATAAGGGTGGGCTAATTTTTAAGCGAAAATCTCCATTTTTTGTTTGCCCAATAAGGTCCGGCATAATCAATCCCAACTCTCTTAGTCGCAAAAATGCGGGATTTATTTATTTTTTCTCCTCTGTCTTCCAACCAAAATCTTTTGCTTTCAATAACATCTTCGCCGTAAAATGATTTGTCCAATTTTAAATATCTACAAAGTTTTCCCGGCCCGGAAGTTAAATTTTTTTCTTTAGAAGCTAGAGCGCGAATTAAAACGCATTCCGGCTTGCCTGATTTAGAAGTAGTGATATTCAATTGCCAATACATGCCATAAACCAAATAAATATAAATATGCCCGCCCTTGAAATATTCAGCAATATTTCGAGAAGTCATTCGATTGTTATAAGCATGGCAAGCTCTGTCTTTTGGGCCGACATAAGCTTCTGTTTCAATAATTTTTCCTTCTAATTTTTTATTGCCGATTTTTCTGACAATATATTTCCCCAATAATTCCTTGGCTACTTTTAAAGTCGGCCGAGTATAAAAATTTCTGGTTAATTTTTTTATTTTCATCCCTCACCCTTCGACGATAATATTCGCCCTCGTATTTTCCAATTGCCTTTTATAAAATAAAAATAAATTTTCTTGAATCCAGATTAAACTGAATAAATTAGTAAAGACAGGCTCGTATTTGGAAAATAACATCGTCGAAGGGTGAGGGATAAACTAAAGCCCTAGCTTTTTAATTAAGCTAGGGCTTTAAAATTAATATCCTATTCTAACAATTTATTTCGCGGCTAAGAATTTCGGCGTGACTAAATTCTCGGCAAAATCTGAAATTGTTCCGCCGTCAGAATAAGTTTCAGCCTTAGAAATAGTCATTACCGGCACTTTGCTGTAACCATTGTTGGTTAAAGCTTTGGCGGATAATTTATATTTCTTGCCGTTCTGAATCAGATAAATCTGAGAAGTTCCCGTGTATTTAACCAATGTTCCATTAGGATGTTTAGTCGTGGAATCAATCGTATCGCCTAAAGGATAATTGAATTTGGATAATAAATCATCAGGCACCCAAGTCACCAATTTCCATTTCGGATCATTGAAAAGTTTCTGATAAATCGCTGAAGATTTAACCGGTCTCAATTTGCCGTCAGAAACCATGAATACTGCCGAAGCGCTTAAACCGTGAAGCGATGTAGTCTTGCCTCTGAATAATGAACCGTCGCGGAATGTCATTGCTACGCCTTCAGAATATTTCGCAAATTCTTCAGAAGTAACCTTCTTGACTGTTGAGAAATTGGATGGATAACCCCAAGAGAGATAAACATTAAGATGCGGGAAAACGTGCGCCTTGCCGTCCAAAATCATATAAACCGCGCCTGGTTGAGCAGTACAAGTCGGACAAATAACCAAATCTCTATTTTTGAGATTATAAGTTATAACTTCTGCTGTTTCTTCTGATTCAGAAATAATTATTGCTGAAATTATTGAAGAGAGATTAAAAGTCTTATCTCTGAAACGGATATAAACCACTTTTTCTCCCTTACCAACTGGTAGTAACCAAGAACGAGTAGCTTGATACGGTTCCCAATTAATACCGACAAAATCAATCGTATTACTAATCATCATTTCCGCGGCATCAGTAGCAGTAATGTTTAAAGTAACATTTCTGGAAGTAGTTTTCGCGGCACCACTATTTATCTTTAAGGATAAATCTTTTGGACCAAGATTACCTGCATTGCCACCACCTCCTGAACTGCCACTCATTGGGGTCGAATCTCCGCCAGCAGTAACAAACTTTCCTCCGGTAATACCGCCAGGTGTAAAATGGTTTGTGGTAACAATTATAACATTATTAGTTGCATCGCGAACCACTGATTTATAATTTTCCCAAGTGTTTGTGGTGTCATCAAAATATTTTGGCGTAATATCAGCTTCAGTATATCCATAATCTGTAATTAAATCCGGATCATAAGGGAATGTAATCTTTACGTCATTATCAAATTGAGTGATTTCTTGACCAGTAGAGTCCTTAGCCGTGAAATCATAGTTAACGCCAAGCGGTTTATCTTTAGCATCCGGTTTCACTGATACCGTAGTTTGATTTTCATCACCAACAGTCGGCGTAATAGTTACGGTAACTGTGCCACTGCTGGCTAAAGCTCCGGCTGGAATTTCAAGCGTCAGACCATTTGTAAGTTCAATAGTTTTACTGTCTGAAGCGTTGAAAGTCGTAGTTTTAGCTTCAGGAACGGCAAGACCTGTGGTAACAAGAGTTAAATTCTTAGTTTGAGCGCCTGCTACGGTTATAACTTCAGTCGCAGCGCTTTCATAAAGGACTCCATCAATTTTGGCCGTGGCCTTAACATACCATGTTTCACCGGACTTAACTTTTAAAGTATAAGTTCCGTCAGAAGCCATTGTACCGGTTCCCTTATCCTCAGACCAAGCTTGTATCATTGCTTGTTTTCTAACGCTGTCTAAAGTAACCTCACCGGTGATAGTGGCATCTGATAAACTGAATTGAAGATCCTTACCTGTTACATTGGAATCGCCAACCGTCACACTGAGTAATGGCGGGTTAATCAAATCTCTCGCATCCCAAGGAGGAATACCGGCACCAATTTTGAAAGTACCACTGGTAACATTTAAAGTATAAGTGCCGTCATTTCCGGTAAAAGTACCAACACCCAAACCGCCCGGACCCTTAAAATCATTTTTGGTCGTTTCATCACCAAAGTCAGCATAGACCCAAACTCCACTCATACCAACATCATCCGGATCCGTGATTGTACCGCTGATTGTTTTATCAAGTTTTTTAAGTTGGAAATTACGAGTAGTTGTACTATCGGCAATAACGGTTGATTTTACGTCTTCGGCTACTATTTTGTATTTATCATTATCATCTCCAAAATTCATCATCGGATCAATAAAAGCGTCAACGTACCAACTGCCTGCTGAAACTTTTAATGAATATTTATCATTAACACTGCTTGGAGCAAATTCTGTTTGCGACCAGCCGCCATTTTCTTTATCACCATTGATAAAAGCGCGAACTCCTGTCACAACCGTATCTGTTCCTGCAGTATAAGAACTATCGCTATTAGTATCAAGATAAAATTTACCTTCAATCGTAGCATTATTCGGTGCCACCACTAAATCAATTTCTTTACATCCGGTTGTTTCGTCAGTACAAGTATCGCTTTCACCAACAGTAACAGTTTTAGTTACGGTTAAAGTATATTTAGAACCCGGAGGCGTATTTAAACCTAATTCATAACTGCCGAGCGGAACTTTAATTTCAGTATAACCATTAGCTAATCCTCCGCCGGCAAAACCACCTTTATCCATACCTGCTCCCATTGCTCCGCCGCCACCGCTGCCGCCACCTACAGCTGTTCCACCACTACCTGCATCGCCGCTTCCACCTGCCATCATTTTCGGATCACCGAAATCAATAAAATCATTTACTGTCGGATCCGTATCTTTAACCCAAACTCCACCCCAAATATCGGAAACACGATTACCGTCAGCATCCACTACATTTACTTTAAGCAGACCATCGGCTACCTTTAATAAAAAGTCATTATTATCAGAAGTTTGATTGGCGGTTATTGTTACTTGTTGCGGACCACCTTGATAAATATATTGAGTTGACATTGGCATAATCATTACGCCCCAATTTCCTTCACTGACAGTTAAATCAAATCTGCCGGTATTAGAATCTGTTTGTGTATTAGCCCAGCCCGGTCCATTCATTTGCCAAGCATTAACCATCACACTGCCAATTGCATTACCGGCCGAATCTGTAACCGTTCCTTTAATATGAGCATTCTTTGCTGTTAAAATAAGTGTGCCTGCGTCAGTTGTTTGTTCAGAAATAGCTTTGATTTTAACCGGAGTGGAACCGCCATAACTCTGACCTTGTTCGCCCCAGTTTGGATTAGCCACCAAATCATAAGTACCAGCTGGAACTTTAAAAGTAAAACGTCCATCAGAATCAGTATTGGCACCATTGCCACCACCCATCATACCGCCGCTATTGGCCATTACCCAAGAATTGGCAATTGCCGTAGCACCGGTTGGATCTTTAACTAAACCTGTAATAATAGCATTGGCCACTTGAACTTCAAAATCCAAACCAGCATCAAGTATAGTAGCGCCTCCCGGACAATTTCCCACTGTACCGCGGCATTCCGTGCTGCCATCTTCGGTAAAAGTAGTTCTCTTTGGAGATTCATTATAAACCCAATCAGGTTGACCCATGCTCCAATCAGGATTTACACTTAACCACCAGCCGCCGCCGGCAAGTTTTAAAGTATATTCACCACTTGAATTTGTTAATGTTTCAAAATGTCCACCTCCCATATCGCGATTAGCTTGAACGCGGGCATTAGCGACTAATGCACCGCTGCCCTTTTTAGTCACTGTACCGGTTAAAGTTTTTGTTGGGACAGTTAAGGTAATTAAATTATTTGCCTGAGCCACATTGGCCACTTTAACTGTGCCTACGTCATCAGCAACATCAACGGTTAATCCGCTTGGTTGAATCCAAGCTTTTTCACCGCCCCAAGGCAAATTGATTTCCATGGATAATCCGGTGGCATTGGTTAAACCGCCGATTCGGAAATAACCTTGATCATCAGTTGAAGCACCACCCTGATTTTGCCACATTTGATCATGAATCATAATCCAAGACCATTGGACAGGTTGATCATCCGCAGTTCCGGCAACTTCATCCGCACCCGGATTCATTACTCTTCCGGTAACTTGCGGCGTACCAAGTATGAGTTTACCGCCGGTTCCATAAGTCACACCTAAATCTAAATTAGAAGTTCCGGCAGCTACGGCAGAGGAAATTGTAATATTAGAATATTTTTTTGTTGAATAATTACGATAAACAGCTTGTTCTTCAGGCGTCCCCCAACGTGGAGCTTCAATTTCTAAAGCATAAGTTCCTGCTGTCACACCACCAAAAGAGAATTGACCGTTCTGATTAGTGTTTGTGCCATACCAACCACCCGTAGTACCGCCTTGCATTGGTCCTTCAATATGGAAATTAATCCAAGCATTAGCCACAGTTGTAGTAGTATTTGGAATAACAACCGTACCGCTAATATTCGGAGTGCTTAAAATTATATTTTTGGTTCTGCTTGATTGAGAACTGGTAACTGTAACATTCTGAACAAGTTTTCTCCCGCAAGTAATATTTCCGCAACCATTCCAAGGATTTGCTTCCACTTCATAAGTACCAATAGTCACACCGCCAATGGCATAATTTCCATTAGCATCTGTTTGTGACCATTGAGAACCGGACATTGAACCTTGTGATCGCATATTAATACCAACATTAGTTGCACCGATATCAGGATAACCCACCGGATCATCGCATTCAGCTTGAGTCACAGTTGAATTGTCGTCATGTTTCGGTTTGCAAACACGACCGGTTAAACCATTAACTGTCGGGTCGCTTAACAAAACAAGTAAACTATTATTAGCAATTGTCAAAGCAGTACCCGGATCTGATACCTCGGTAATAGTAGTTCCGGCAACACTTACTACCATGCCTTGCGGCGCAGCATAAAGACTGCCGTATTGAGTATTGACATTAAAATTCCAGCTGCCCGTAGGAACATTTAAACTAAATGTTCCATCACTTTGAGCACTGGCGCCATAACAACTACCGGCTGATTGATAAGGACAAAAATCAATCCAAATTCCGCTTTGTCCGGTTGTACCGGTTGGATCTTTAACTACACCAGTAACATTGGGTGCTGATAAAGTAAATGCGTCATCATCAACGCTATCAAGAGTGTCAGCTTGATCTTTTAAATCATTAGAAGTAGTTGAAGTAATGGAAACTGAAAAATTACCGCTGGCACAAGCACTGCCGCTCGCCGGTTGAATTCGAAGATTATAAGTACCAAGTGCCACGCCACCAAGAGAAAAATTACCACTATCATCAGTATTTACACCATACCAAGAACCATCTTTATCCATATTTATCCAAGCGACGGTTGTTACACCACCGCATTTTACTTTTCCAAAAACATTTGGCAAAGCAAAAGTTTTATTTCCCAAATCAGTAATTTGTCCATCCGTAACATCAATGGCAAATTCAGCAGTTCTTGTTCTTGGATAACTTCTAAAGTCGCCGCTGTATGGCGGCTCAATTTCTAAAATATAATGAGTACTGTCTGTCACTCCGCCAAAATAAACTATGCCATCAGCATCGGTCTGTGCCCATTGATTGTAAGACCAATCCATAGTATGAAGACCAATATTGGCATAAGGCACTGGCAAACCAGGCTGAGGATTACTTGCCGTAGCAGTATCACCTAAAGTACCAGGAGCCTTAATCGTTACTTTAACATTTTGAGCGGATAAATTGATATTAATGCCGGTTGCAGTTTGACCTGAAGTTAAACATTGAGAAGTTCTAACGCTTTTATATTGTAAAACTCTGTCTTGATAATCTTTGGGTCTGGCTTCAATTTCATAACATTGGCTGCTGGTATCATTTGGAACATAAAGTTTCCATGTTCCGTTTGGACCGGTTGTTGTTCTTTGCTCATAGTCCCAAGTATAAGGACGAGCAACCACTTCTACGCCTTCCAATAATGTTGCGCCACTGGGAGATTTAACCGTACCGGAAAGAGTGGCTGTTCTAAAAGCTTGGGTGGCTAGTGTTGCCACTGAACCCACCGTAGCTGTTTGACTGCTTAACTTGGAGGGCGCCACATAAGTCGCGCCGGCCGGGGTGCTGAATTGTATATTATAACTTCCGGTCGCACTTAATAATAAAGCATATTTGCCATTGGAATGAGTTTCCCCAAGCACGACATTTCCCATTTGTCCGGGCGTAAAAGATTCAACCTGGACTCTATCTATGTCACCGGCCGTATCTGAGGTAAGACTACCTATAAATATGCCTTGCGTGCTATTCCAAATTATAAATGGTCGTGAATCTGAAACACGACGCGTATTCAAATCACTAATTATTATATCTACGCGGCCGTTTAATCCGGTTGGAATTGTAGCCGTAAGTTCAGTAGCTCCGGCAGTTGCAGGCGTGGATGTTACACTTCCTCCGTTAAAATTCCAATATATTTCTGTTGCGTCAGTTGAGGTGGAATAATTAGAACCGGTAATCGTTACTGTATCGCCGACATTGCCGCACGGATAACCATTGCAAAGATCAGACTCAGTAGTATTGGTTATATAATTGATAATCGGATCAATAGAAGCGCTAACAGTATTGTTGGCAGTAAAATCTTCTATAGTTTGAGTTCCTGCTAAATTTTTAATATCTCCGGCTGTCATCTGCCAAGTTTGTCCTTCGCTTAATTTTAAATTTTTTAAACCGTAAATTCTTAAACGATAATCATTCTCGCCCGCCTGAATACTTTGAGTTGACATATCATAAGGACTGAATCGACTTAATGTTCTGTCTGTTAATCCCGCTCCTGTTTCAAAAATAAAATTACGCAAATCTGTCGCGTAATTGGTTGCACTTCCTGCTTCGGTTGTTGAAGATGGGGTTGTTTCTGCGGAAAATTGTCCGTTGAATGTAATTTCCGCTGAAGTTGTCGAGACCGTAATATCGGTCACGGCTATTGGTGCTAATGCACTCACTGATGTGGACAGCCCCATTGACCACAACATGGTCGTGGCTGTCACAAAAATTGAAAAAAACTTTTTTGTGTTGTTCATAGTTTTTCTAAAAAATAAATTTAATAAAAATATATTTAAAATTTCTAATTAGTAAAAACTCCCCCTATCTAAATAATCTTATTTTAATTTACGAGTGAGTGAAAGAAAAGCAAAATTAATTTACTTTTTCAAATGAAGAAAATATAAAATTTAATGTCTTTTTATTATAACACTTTAAAAAATGAAAGGGTGGGGATGGTTGTGGATAACTTCCAAGGTTATCAAAAATTGCGAGTTTAAAAAACAAAGCAATTTTTGCTATAACCTTGAGAATCCCGCTTCAAATCTCTGAATAAAATTGGTTTAAAAACCAAAGTAAGCCGAAGGCGTTTCCGCGGGATAAATTAAATTATTTTTAAAAAACTTTTTTTGGATTTGAGGCGTGGGTTACCGTAAATTTTAGTCCCCTTTTATTAGTTGACACATTTTTTAAATATGCTATTATATATAAATAATTATTTTAAAAATCAAAATAATTAAAAGGAGGAGAAATGGAAAAAGTAGAGGCTCATGTCTTTTTAAAAGTAAAAACTTCGGAAGAGGCAGCGGAAAAAATATTGAAAACATTACGCTCTATTGAAGGAGTGGTTAGGGCGAATATGGTAACGGGGATTTACGATATGATTGTCAATGTTAAGAGTGAAAATCTCAAAACGCTGGGAGAACTTATTGCATGTAAAATCAGTAATATAGAAAATGTAATATCCAGTATTACCTGTATTGTTGTAAAATAGCCCAGACAAAAAAGGTCCTGCAAGAAATTGCAGGCCTTTGATTTTTAATCCTTCATCCCTCCACGCTTGTGGCGAAATTCGCCTGAACGATGTCGCGGAAAAACCTTAGAAAATTAAGGAGTTTTATTGAAAAACTCATCTGTTTGACGACCTATTTGGGAGGAGTTATGAATTTTTCAGAATAAAACGAATATAATTTTCAAGGATTTAGAGCGTTGAGTGAAGGTGAATTTTGCAACACTTTTATTTTTTTCTTAATTGATAAATGGTGTAGAATTTGGAAAAAGCGGGATGTTTAACCGGCTCTTTTATTTTTTTAACAATCGTAAAATATTTTTTAACCAGCCGGTCAAACATTTTTTCCGGCAGCATAGTAACGCGATGCGGCTGATTGTAAAAATCAAAAGTCATTAAATCATATTCTTTTTGAGTGATTTCTTTGTTTTTTAATTTCTCGCCTAAAAACAGATTAAATTTGTTCATCTCGGTAGTGTATTCTTTCTTGTTGTAAAATCGCGGATCTGAATAAGCGCAGCTTTCCCAAATATAAATTTTATTATTCAATGATTTGAAATAATTCGGCTGGCGCTTGCATTTTTCAATCACGCTTTCCGCGGTCTGCAATATCGGACTCGCGTTGGTAACGGTAATAATCAATTCTCCTCCCGGTTTCAGAATAGTTTTCATTGCCTTAAAAAATTGTTCGTACAACTCAAGATTGACCAAATTATTGGTTACGGCATGGCCGATAATGCAATCAAATGTTTTGGGAAGAAAATATTTTGTCGCTTCTGTCCAAAGACCGTTGGTTATTTTTTCTTTGCTTTCTATTTTTTTTAAACCGTTCATTGTTTCAACCATATTTTGGCTGAATTCCAAAAGCGTGACCTTAAATTTCATTTTTGCCAGACAATCCCGAATGGCCGGCGTACAGCCTAAAACCAAGGCCTTATTGCCTGATTTCTTTTTAATGATTTTTAAAATTTTAGCGCAAGCGGCAATATGCTTTTTTGAAGGCACAAAAGGCGGCGGAATTTTGGCATAGGTTTGAGTATACCCTTCTTGCCACACTTTTTTATTTATTGCTTCTTTTTCCATGTTAGTTATTTTTTTAAAAAATAAATTGGGCATTGGTGAACAAAAGGATGATCTGTACCGTATTTAACGGCAGAAATCTTGAAATATTTTTTCATCATTTTCTCCCCTTCTTTTTCCGGCAGAGTCCACCAAGTTTTGCCCAACGGCCATTGTTGATGAAAAATCTTAATCAATTTGGCTATTTGCTTTTTTCTGGCCGCGTTCTTTTCATCTTGCCAAGATTTTTTAAGCGCTGAACTGATGCCGTCCGTACTCGTACTACTGTCTTTTGCTTTCCAAACAACAAATAATCCGCCATAAGCAAATTCACTGATACTTTCTTGATTAAATTTTTTCTTAATCACGAGATTAATAAATTCTTGAATTGATTTTTTGGGAAAAATAGGAAAAAGATGGCGGGTAATAAAACAACCGCCCGGCTTTAAAACCTCTCTGATTTTAGCCAAAAATTTCGGCTGTAATTTAATCGGAATATTACAAATAACAAAATCTCCCAGAACAAAATCATAATAATTTTGAGCCACGGGCATAGTCAGCCAGCCGGCCTTAATCCAAGTTTCCTTGTCTGCATTTTTTTGATATTTCACCCATTTGGTCATAGCCATTAGCATATCCAAACTAATATCAACGCAAGTCACTTCTGCTTTTTGGCGATGCACCAAGTCGCGAAATTCGGGCGTTCCGCCTAAAATCAAAATTTTAGCCGGTTTTTTATGTTGAGCAATGAATTTTTCTATAATCTGGCATTCGCTTTTTGACGGCCGGTTGGGCGGAGTATAAACTTGCCATTGATGTGCCATTTTTTGCGCGTGATAATAAGCTACTTTTGGTTCTGCCATAATTGTCGATTTAGATCCGCCAACTGGCGGAGAAATAAATTTTCGCTACAATTTATGAGCACCCTGCTTCAAACCTCTAAACAAAATCAGTTCAAAGATAGCGTAAGCCGAAGGCGTTTCCATGAATTAAATTAATTATTTTTTCACGAACCTTCTTCGGGTTTGGGGCGTGGGTCGCCATAAAATAATTTTAATTATATTTTTGAAGAATAAAATAAAAATATTTTCTTTTTCCATTTTTAAATGAATTGCATAACTCTGAATCTTTAACTCCCGCGAATTGCTTGCCGAGATTTTGCAAAAATTTCGGCAAAAATTGCCTAACAAGTTTCATCCTTCTTTCATTATCCAAATTCAATGCCCTAAAAACATTTTCCGTTATATCTTCTTTTTTTATTATTTTCAATTTTGATTTATTAATGGAGTCAAAAAAAGATTGAATTAATTCCCGGCTTCTGAAATCGGCGAATAAAAAATATCCTTTAGGTTTTAATATTCTTTTCGCTTCCTGTAAAAATTTATTAAAATTAGGGTAAGAATGAGAAGATTCTATGTTTATCGCCGCGTCAAAACTTTCATCTTCAAAAGGAATTTTTATGGCGTTTCCGTATTCAAATTTTAAATTTTTTTCATAATGATGCTCTCTGTCAAATTTTATTTCTGCTTTGGAATTATCTATGCCGACGATCAGTTTGGGCTTGAAATATCTGGCAATGAAAGAAGTTCCGCCGCCCTTCCCGCATCCTACTTCTAAAACTTTTTTATCTTTTATATTAATAGAACTCACTACCTTATGATACAACTGGGCGCAATATCTGTTTTCTTCATCAATTTTTTCCAATCTTAATTTTTCCCGGTATTGATATCCGTAATTCAAAAAAATCACCTCTCCTTTTGAATCAATTTTTGAAAGATGATTATACCACTTATTCACCACTAAAGACTGGCCCTTAAGATAAATCTTGTTGACTAAATTAAAAAAATTTAATATCTTTATTAATTTTTTAATCCAATCTTTCTTCGTCATATATTTTTTATTTTCGCCCTCTTTTAATTATTATAACCTTCCCGTGTGTTGCGTCAACTTCTATCAAATCACCGTCTTTCAAAACCTTAGTGGCGATTTTGGTGCCGATAATACACGGCTTTCCCATTTCACGGGCAATGATAGCCGCATGACAAGTTAATCCGCCATCATTTGTAATTATTGCTTTAGTTTTTGAAATTGCCCCCATAAAATCTGGAGTTGTCATAAAAGTAACAAGAATTTCTCCTTTTTTCATTTTAGATATTTCGGCCGCATTTCTGATAATTCTAACTCTACCCTTAACATAACCGGCCGAGGCTGACACACCTTTAATAATCCGTATTAAAGAATCTTTAACAATTTTATTCTTGGGTATAAAAATTTTTATTTTTCCTTTATGTAATCTTATAAAATAATTATTGTTTCTTTTTTTAAGCTCGGGGGTGGAAATTAAAAGTTTTCCAATTTTTAAACTGGCAATTAATTCATCTGAAGTCAAATTAGTTAAATCAGTATAATCAACAGAAAGTCGCTTGCCAACTTCTGAAAAAAAGAATCTCATTAAGTATTCCGAGTTTTCTATGAAAGAAAGCATTTCTGTTCTATAAAAAGACAGATTAGCTAAATCTTTAAATAATTTTTTTGTAATTTTATCAATTGCATATTTTTTATATAATGCCTTCTTGTCAGAAGCTAAATCAATTTTCATTTTGGGATAATTTTTTTTCTTTAGAGCAATTTTTATTTCCTCAATGGTGTCTATAATTGTAGGGTATTTATCAGTAGTAAAAAAGACACAACCCATTCTCACATATTTTTGATGAAATTTATTTATTATTTTTTTTAGTCTTTTGGGGGAATTATCAATTATTTCATTCAATTTTCTATTAAACAATTTTTGGTATTTCGCTCTTCTGATAAAATTAACGATTTTTTGCAAATCATCCTGCTTTTTTTCGATATAATTTTTTCTAGAGGACTGCATTAATATCCCAAATTCTTCATCTTCTTGTTTTTTATTAACAACTGATAGCAAATTTTTAGTAAGTGCATCAATGCTAAAATTTCCTGTATACACATAACCTATAAAACGCGCATAATAATCTGTCCAAGCTGTAAATAATTTTATCAATTTTCTATTTGAATACTTCTCTATTTTATAGGAGCTGACCTTTTTACTGAATTTATATAATTTCCTTCCATATTTTTTGTATTCAGCAAAAAGTTTTTTTAATTTACCATTTTTAATATTCTTCAATATTTCATGATGCGCAACCTCTATATCTTCTAACCCAAAATAAGCTTGAGCTTTAATCTGACTATTTATATATTTATAATCTTGGATTATCCTGCTATGCAAGGGTGTTTTAGAAACATAACCCGCTAAGGCGTATTTAGTGGCTATATATCTGGGAAGCAGAGGTAGGGCCTTTTGTGTTGTAGCTATCCATTTCATAATTTAATTTTAAATTATTTACAAAGTCGTAATCGGCCTACTTTGTACGATATAGAACTTTTTATTTTCCAAAGCCCACTCAATATCGCAGGGAAATTTATAATGTTTTTCAATTTGAGCGCACAATTTAGCCAATTCAATAATTTGTTTGTTGTTGAATTTTTGTTTAGCACGCAATTTATTCGGCACTTTTACCCATTCGCTGCCAATGCCTGATTTTTTCTGAACAATCATTTTTTCTTGCTCTGAAATATTAATATCAATAATTTTCCATGTTTTTTTATTAATCACATAACTGTCAGGCGTAATATGTCCGCCGACAATCGCCTCTCCCAAACCCCAACCGGCTTCAATAATCAGCTGGTTTTTATCTTTTGTAACAGGATGAGTGGTAAAACAAATGCCTGAAATTTCCGATTGAATCATTTTCTGAATTACCACGGCCACGGAAACTTTTGATTTTCTCATTCCTTGTTCCCGGCGATAAACAATTGCTCTTTGAGTAAAAAGCGAAGACCAGCAATCTTTAACTCGACCTAATAAATTCTGCCGAGTTGTATTGAGATAACTTTCCAGTTCTCCGGCCCATGAAGCGACTGACGAATCTTCGGCTGTCGCGCTGCTCCGAACCGCCACATGTTTTGCTTTTAATTTATCAAAATCAATTAAAATTTCTTGCTGTAAATCTTTAGGCATTTTTGCGTCATGAATTAAATCGCGAATTAATTTTGATGCCTGATCAACCGAATTAACATCTTTATAATTCACTTTATTTAAAGCCGATTCAATTTCAACATCTATATCAGTTTCTGTTAAAAATCTTTCAAAGGCATCAGCCAAAACCACAAATCCCGGCGGCACTTGAATTCCCGCTTGTGTCATTTCTCCCAACGACGCCCCCTTGCCTCCGGCAATTCCAACATCTTTTTTTGATAATTGTTTAAAATTTTTAGTAAATTTCATATATTTTTATTTTAATTTATTTATTTATTTTTTAAAATTTTGACTAATCCATGATTTGCATTAACTTCCACCAAATCACCGTCTTTCAAAACCTTAGTGGCAATTTTGGTGCCAACCAAGCACGGAATCCCTAATTCCCTTGAAACAATAGCCGCGTGGCAAGTTAATCCTCCTTCGTCGGTAATAACCGCCCCTGCTTTTTTTATTGCCACAATAAATTCAGGCGAAGTCATTGGGGCAACCAAAATTTCACCTTGCTTCATTTTATTTAGATTACGGGGTGTTAATAATATTCTGACTCTTCCCTGAATTTTACCGCAACCGGCGCTGACAACCATACCATTTATTATCCCAGATTCTCTATTGACTTCCTTTTTCAAGAAAGGCCTGATTAAATTTATCTGTTTTTTCCCGCTCTTGAGAGTCAAAACATTTTTATAATAATGAATTAAGGCAAATTTTTTTCTATTTGCTATTTCTTTAGAAGATACTTTTGCGCCATTTTTTAATAATTTGATAATTTCATTCGGCCAATAAAACATTAAATCGGAAAAATTAATTTTTTTTCTTCTGGAAATCTCTTTCAAGAATAAATCAACATAATGATTGGCGATAAAAATTTCTTTTTTCCTCGTATCCTGCCACCAGATTGAAGCCGAAAGCCTTTTAACTGTCTTAATGGTTTTTGCGTTAAGTTTATATTTTCTGAATAATTGATTTTTTTGAAAAATTATTTTTCTCGGCAAATTTTTGATTTCCTTTATTTTTTGATTAACTTGCCTGATGCCTGATAATATTTTTTTAAAATACTCCGCTTTCAATTGTTTTTGTTCAAAATAACTGTTTCTAATCCAAAAATATCGTCGGATATGTTTTTCAATCAATTGATCAAATTTTTTTGTTCCCTGATATTTTTTTATTTCCAATAAATCCAATTCTTCTTTTTGATAAAAAGAAAGATTTTCCGGAGCGGCTAATTTTTCAAGGGCTGAAATAAATTCTTTTTGGTTGTCAATTTGCTTGGATAATTCTTCTTTTAAAATTTCTTCACCGCCCAAATTGGCAAGTTCCGGAACTAATCCCACTCCCCAAAAATTTATATACAAATTGTGCCATTTATTGTAAGTATCGGCGAAGGCCTTATCAGTCAATAAACCGAGAGATTTTTCTGAAATTTTCGTCTGGAAATTTTTTAATTTATTCAAGGCTTTTTTATAATCAGCTTGAACTTTTTTAAAATTTAAATCATTCAAAATCCATGTATTAAAATGTTTTCTTCCGGCTGTCCTGACATTTTTTTCATCGGAAATAAAAGTCATTTTATCTTTTGTAAAATAAAACAAAATCTCGGGCCAGTGATATTTGTAATAACGGGGCAAGTTCGTGGCAATCCCTATCATAAAATAGGATATATAAATCATTCTCCCGTCAATCGGTCCCCAAATCCAAAGTTTTTTTTGTGAATTAATCATTGTTTAAATGTTTTAAAATTTTAACAATTCCCCTGTTCGCATCCACCTCCACCAAATCCCCGTTACGTAATGTCCCTGTTAAACCGTGAATTCCTACTATACAAGGTGTTTTCAACTCTCGCGAAACAATGGCCGCATGAGAAGTGATACCACCCCTTTCGGTTAAAATCGCTTTTGCTTGCTTCATAAGAAAGATATAATCCGGCGTAGTGTGGGAGGCAACCAATATAGCTCCCTTTTTAAATTTAGAAAAATCTCTTTCTGATTTTATAATTAAAACTTGGCCGATAACGTTTCCAGGATAAACGGCTGCCCCGCAAAGAACCTTTTTCTTTTCTTGGCGCAATAAAATTGATCTTATTTTCAGAGCTGACTCACCTTCTAATAATGAGTAATCTTTATCAATCCCCAAAAAGATAATGGTGGATTTTTGTCTTTTTTTAATAAGATTTAAAAAATTATTTTTATTTTTTAAATTTATCTGCAACTGCTCTTCCCAAGTTAACCATCTGAATTTTTCGTAATCCAGCGCATAATTTTTTGCCACTCTTTTAAGCCAAGTCTTAATGGGTATTGTTGTTTGTAAATTAAAAGCTTTTCTTTGGTCTCTTAATTTATACAGAATATCAAGAAAATTAATCAATTTTTTAATATTTTCAGGTTTTGTTTTTAAAATTTTTCTCTTCTTTTTTCTTTGTTTTTCCGAACATTTTATTTTTTCCCACTCATTTTTAAAATTCTGTGCCAAATCTATACCATGTTCTATAAATAAAATTTCTTTTGGCAAAGCGTGCGACTTAAAATTTAAAAATACCCAACCCCATTTTTGAGCGTGAAAAATAATTTTTTTACTTAAAATCTCATATTTTGCCAAATCTCGTACTCCGCTTTTTAGCTTTTTAAATTCTTCAGACGGCAAACTTTTAATCAATTCTAATAAATTTTTATGTTCTTCCATTACAAAAGAGTCCTGTAAGGGCGTCATCAGCAACATTAATTCTTTCTCGTCTTTAATGGTTTCTTTGATTTTTATTTCCAAATATTTTTCAACAGCTTCACAGGTATTCATTAATAAAGCCATCCACTTCTGAATAACTTCTACAAAATTCGTATATATTTTTTTGTCTATCTTTGCTGATTTTTCTAATCTATCAAGAGCTTGCCAATTTTTTTTCGTCAGATTAATAAATTCTTTTTCTAATTGAATTGGATTATTCTTATATTTCAAATAAAATACCTGGCCCAATTTTAATAATGATTTTTTATCCAAACAATAATAAAAAGAATCTTTGTCATAAATTTGAATTAATTTAGCGCAGATTCCAAACATTTTTTTCTGAAGAGTACAGCTTCTCTTAAAACCCAAGTCCGTCCACCAAAAAAAATCAGCGTCATATTTGCCGATTTCAAGATCGTCTTTTATCTTTTTTATTTTATTGATAAAGCTAGACACAAGTTTCTTTTCGGACATATTTTTATGGTTGTAAAATATCTTCTGTTCGGCCGTTAATGGAAATAGTCACATTTTGAACGGTCGGAAATTGTTTTAATGTTTCAATAATTTGGGCTCTGATGGCTGATACTTTACAAGAACCGCCGACTTGAAATTCCAATTGCTTGTCAAAATCAACTTTTGCCGTTCCATTGTTAATGGTCAATTTTTGAATTTTTACGCCCGAATTGATACTGGAAAAAAATCCTTGCGCTTTTTCCGCTTCAGTCGCTCCTTTTAATAATTCTTCCAAAGCAGCCCGGCCGATTGCTTCTGTTTTAATTATTTTTCTTTCAACCGGAAAAACTTTATTGCAGGAAATTTCCGGATCTAATTTATTATTATTGAAATAAACTTTTATTGTCGTCATTTCAGTTGGATTGATAACAACCGGCACTCGCAATTCATCGGCATTTTGCGGCAAACCCGAAGGATTATCTTTTTCTAAAATTAAAATACCTTTAGTTTCGATTGGTGCGTTAAATTGCAAGGTGGCCGTGAAAGGCACAAAATTTTCCGTCATCCAATCGCTTTTGGCCTGAGCAATTCCTTTGGCAATTTCTGCACCCGAAGAATCCAAAAGTTTAATTGGAAAACTTGCTTCAAAAAACCAATTTCCTCTCGCCTCGCCTTCAATTTCCAAAGGACTGGAAATAATTTCATCCGGCTGAGGTTTTGTCACTTTTATATCAGCGGTTTTATTTTCTGTCTGTTGATTATTTTTTACAGCACTATTGCACGATTGAGTCGGCATTGACGCGCTGGGATTTCCATGTTTTATCCATTGGCCGTTTGAACAAATCCAATTATCTTCCGGTCCGCCGATTAAAAATCTTAGAACTAAAACAATAATTACTAAAATCAACGGGCTTAATATTATTAATCTTTTTTTTATCATACTTATCAGCTTATCTACTTATTAACTTATCTACTTACCCAAAAAATGTCAGCTTCTTTTTCCATTTTATCCAATCTGGTGTAATAATCCGGAAATTCGTTTAAGTGCGCCAAAGCAATTTTACCGGTGGTTGTCAAATCATCATTGGTCACATTGGTGTGATCGTCACGTAAGCCGTGTTCTAGTTCCACATCCATTCCCATTCTAAATTGCTCAACATCAAATTTAGTCCAATCAATACCCAATGACTCGCCTATTTGCTTGGCTTCTTCAATTGTAAAACTTTTTCTTAATTCCATGTTTTTATCTTACACTAAAAATCAACGACAGTCAATTTTTTAAAAATACAAAGAGCGAGTCATCCCCAAAGGGGGCCCCTTGGGCTTGACTCGCTCTTTGCTAAACGAATTTACGTTCTGTGGACTAATTGTCCCGTCCGTATCCGCCTCTGCTTCCACCGCCGTATCCACCGCGGCTTCCGCCACCACCACCAAATCCTCTTCCACCACCGGTTCTTGGTCTTTCTTCTCTTGGTCTAGCTTCGCTGACCTTAAGATTGCGGCCGTCGATTGGTTGGTTGTTGAACATTTCAATGGCTTTTGCGGCTTCGTCTTCTGTGGACATTTCCACAAAACCGAATCCTTTGCTTCTACCGGAATATTTATCGGTAATAATACTCGCTGAGACAACTGTTCCGGCCTGGCCGAAAGTTTCTTTCAATTGATCGTCAGTGAGATTATATGATAAATTTCCGATGTAAAGTTTCTTTTCCATATAACTCTAACATTTTATGCGCGGGTAAGTTTTAACACTTATAAGCGCAACTCTTTTAAATTAATTTTCCCTGAACTCGACCGCGCATCATATTTAGATGCGTAATATTAAATTATATTAACTACAGGGCTACTTTTCCAATATATACCTTTTTAGATAATTGTCAAAAAAAGTTATTAACAGCTTTTACATCATTTATTTGTACACTTATTTTTCACGGCCGTGTAAAATAAGTGTATATTCCAAAAAATTCGAGAGAGTAGGTTTCGTCTACTCTCTAAATACAGAGATTTGATTTTAAAATTTAGTTTTTTTATTTATCTCTTTGTAAAAATATTTTTTCTAAATCAGCCACTGTTTTCTCTAAAAGGTCAAAATAATGATTCTTTTTTTTATTGTTAATTTCTTTTTCGCAAAAGGTGTCATATTTCCATAAAAGAAGATGAATTAGCTCGTGTAAAATAATAGTATTATCTTTACCTGTTTTTTCTTTGGTGATTAAAATAATTGCTGATTTATTTTTTAAATTAATCTTAATATCACCTGATTGTACAAAATCAGTTCTTTTAAAGTCAACTAATTTAACTTTTAATTTCCACTGGCTTAATTCAAAAACTCTTTGCCAGTATTTTAAATATTGATTTATTTTTTCTAATCTATCCATATTTTCAAAAACTAAATAAAGGATTTACTCATAACGCAAAGCTTCAATCGGATTTTTCAAAGATGCTCGGCGAGCCGGATAAATTCCAAAAACTAAACCGACAAAAGCCGACACTCCCAAACCAAGTAAGGCGCCGGAAACAGGAAAAGCAAAAGTCCAATTCAAAGCCATTATTTTTGACAAAATCAATGAAATCAAAAACGAAAAACCCGCTCCCAAAAGAATGCCGATGATTCCGCCGATAATGGTCAGCATCATAGATTCTATTAAAAACTGGCTTAAAATATCCTGATTGGTCGCGCCCAAAGCTTTGCGCAAACCGATTTCGTGAGTTCTTTCCGTTACCGAAACCAACATTATATTCATAATTCCGACCCCGCCGACAATCAGAGAAATAGCGGCCATGGCTGTCAAAAAAAGAGTCAAGGTATTCATTACTGTTCCAACCATTTCCATTACTTGAGCTTGGGTTTCAAGAAAAAAATCGTCTTTGTCCGGATCGGTAATATTGTGATTATTGCGCAAAGTTATTTTAATATCTTCTATCGTCCGATCAACATTTTTTTCTTCATCAACTTCCACGACAAGACGATTATAATATTTAATGCCGAAAATATATTGCTGAGCGGTTGAATAAGGAACGATTAAAGCGTCGTCAAAACTGATAAAAGAAAATTGTCCTTTTTTCGGAAGAACGCCGATAATGCGCAAATTCTGATTTTTAACTTTTATTTTTTGGCCCAAAACTTGTTCGTCAGTTTCAAATAATTTTTCTTTTATTTTTGAACCGATAATCACTACGGCTGATTTGGAAGCGATTTCTTCGTCAGTAAAAAGGCGCCCTTCTTCCGGATAAATATCATAAATTTGAGCGAAAAAATTATTAACGCCGAAAATCGTAGTTTGATGAATTTTATTTTCCCGAGTGGCCGATTCCGAACCGAAAACTATGGGCATAATTTTGGCCAGATGCGGCACGTTTGATTTTTTTTGCAAATCTTCCACATCTTTATTTTTTAACGAGTCGGTAAAAGTGTTAAGCGAATCAGTCATACCGCTGGGCTGGCGGCCCGGAGCAATGGCAATCGTTTTGGAACCCATGCTTTGAATCTGCCCTAAAATTAAATTTTGCGCCCCTCTCCCCAAAGACATGACCAAAATAATAGCCGTAATGCCGATGACAATACCTAAAATAGTCAAGAATGATCTTGATTTATTTGTTTTCAATCCGGTTAAAGATGTTTTGATGCTGTATTTTATGTTCATGATTTATTTGCTAAACGAATCCGTAGCTCGACGAGGAGCGCTAACCATTTTATCACTGTCAATTTGCCCATCCAACATATGAATAATTCTCTGAGCGTGTTCGGCCGTTTGAGTTTCATGGGTGATTAAAATAATTGTCTTGCCTTCTTTCTCATTTAATCGCTGAATGATTTCCATAATAATTTGTCCTGATTTTGAATCAAGATTGCCGGTCGGTTCATCGGCAAAAATAACTTGCGGATTATTAATCAAAGCTCTGGCAATGGCCACTCTTTGTTTTTCTCCGCCGGAAAGCTGCGAAGGCAAATGATTGATTCTATGTGAAAGCCCGACTGACTCAATCGCCTTTTTCGCCATTTCATTCCAAAGCGATTCTTTAACATCGGAATAAAGAAGGGGTAATTTTACATTTTCCAAAACAGTAGTTCGGCTGAGCAAATTGAAAGTCTGAAAAATAAATCCCATTTTTTTATTTCTGACCATGGCTATTTCTTTTTGCGAATAATCGCTGAATGGTTTTCCGTCAAAATAATATTCGCCGCCGGTCGGTTCATCTAAAAATCCCAAAATATGAAGCAAGGTTGATTTCCCCGAACCCGATGGTCCCATTATCGCCACAAATTGACCCTCTTCTATTTTAAAAGAAGTATCAATCAAGGCCGGCGTTTCCACGCTGTCCGTATGATAAATTTTTTCCAAATTTTTAACTTCAATTAAAGACATATTAAAATTTCTAATTTTTAATTTCTAATTGACCTAAATAAATCCCAATGACCAATCAATTCTCAATTTCTAATTTGGGATTTGGAGCTTGGGTCATTATTTAGAAATTAGGTTAATTAGGTCAATTTATGTTATTACTTCTGCGAAGTAATAACCTTGTCTCCTTCATTAAGTCCTTTAATAATTTCTATTTCTCCTTCCGAACCGCGCATTCCGGTTTCCACTTCAATTTCTTTAAATCCATCACCATCAACAATCTTTACTATTTTTTTGCCGTCTTTATCAATAATCGCTCTTTGCGGAACGGCAATAACATTTTCATGTTGAGCGGCAATAATATCAATATTGGCTGTCATTCCGGACTTAACTCTTTCATCTTCATTTTTAAATTGAAAATTTGTTTTGTAAGTTGAAACTCCCTCAACCATTGTTTCAGCCGGATCAATTTTTACCAATTCGGCCTGCCAAACAACGCTTGCGCCATAAGCGTCAAGAGTCACATTAGCCAGATTGCCGATTTTAACTTTGGCAATATCCGCCTCGGGAATATTTGTTTCAATTTCAAAATTTTTATCGCTCATTATTCCAACCATCACGGTATTGGCCATAACAAATTCTCCTACTTTGGCTTCTTGTTTAGTGATCACGCCTGCAATCGGCGAACGCAAAATTAGTTTTTCCATTTGAACTCTGGTATTTTCCACGCTTGCTTCAGCTTGATTAATTTTTGCTTGCTGCGAAACAACATTGGCCTCGGCTTGTTTTACTTGAAATTTTTGAGAATCAATTTGTTCTTTAATTGTTCCCGCCTTGCTTAAAATAAGCTCTTGCTCCGCCAAATTAAGACTTGACTGAGCGGTTTTAAGTCCTTCTTCCGCGGCGCTTAAATTAACGACTGCCGTATTCATATTTGTTCTGGCGATTGAAGTATTTGATTTATAAGTATCAATTGTCGTTTGTGAAATTCCTGAAATCGCCGGCGTTAAACCGTTAACCACATTGGCGATTTGTTCTAGAAAAGAATTGATTTGATCTAAGTTTTTTTCAGCCTGAGATGAATAAATATCAAAATCGCTTGAAGCGGAAATTTTATTTAAAGAATCATTCCAATCAATCAGCATATTTTCAATTAACATCCTGTCTTGTTCAAGTTTTATTTCTAAACTGAAATTATTCAATGAAAAATTAAATTGCGGATCTGAGGTAGTCGGATCATCAAACATTTGGTCAATTTTATTTTTAATTGAATCATCTGATTTTGTGTAAGCATCTTTTAATTTATCAATCAAATCGTTTTTGGCGTTTGCCAAAGATATTTTGGCATTTGCCACTTTGATTTCTTGAACCTGAATTTCTTCTATTCTTGTGCCGCTTTCCATTTCAGTCAATTTTGATTTTTGCGAGTCAAGCGCGGCTTGATATTGACTAAGCTGGGCTTGGGCACTTTCCAAATTGGCTTGGTTTTGATGAAGTTCGGTTAAAACTTCCGTACTATCAAGTTTAACCAATACTTTTCCTTTTTCTATTTTATCGCCGATTTTTACGTTAATTTCAATTACTTTGCCGTTTTTTTCAAAAGCCAGATCAACTGTTTCCACGGGCTTAATATGACCGGTAACACTGACTTCTTGAATAATATTTTGCTTGCTCAGTGTTATGGATTCAAATTGCTGTTTCTGCGGCCGGCGCGAAATAATAAAACCGCCGATCGCCAAAATAATAATGACTATTAAAATGATTAATTTTTTGTTTAATTTGGGTAAATGCATATTTTATTTATTTGTTAATTATTTAATTAATTCTGTTAATTTATCAAGTTTTTTATGAAACACGGAAACAATCTTGCCGAATTGATTGCTCGGAATAAGAATTATTGTTTCTGCCGGAGTCAAAAAAGCCACCAGCTTATCGCCGCTTTTTATTTTCAATTTTTTGCGGATTTCGGCCGGAACTACAATCTGTCCCCGTTCGCCGACTGTGGCGGTATCAAAACAAATTATGCTTTCAAAAAAATCTTTTTTCATAAATTTTTATATTAAATAATATGATTTATATGATACTTCATACAAATCATATTATAGCTAATCTAAAATCTTCGTCAACCCCCACACCAAACTTAGCGCTTGATTTACATATTATAAAAGTCGTAAGACGGAAGCCGCTTCGCTCTTATCTCTTCATATTAAAAAAGCCTTACGTTGAGTTGTGGTGTGGGGGTCAACCCCTCTGTGGACAAATTACAAATAACTCTAACAAAATAAATAGGGGTGAGAGAACTTGTCTCACACCCCCCTGGAGGATAACAGTGTATAAAGCTGTTATATCGATATTAGTGTTTTAAGGCGGTATTCCCCTATAATGGGACATGAGGACCTCCTATTTTTAGCAATTTAGGTAGCGCTCAAATTTGATCCCTTTCAGGATCTGGCTAGCGCTAAGCCATTGCTTTCATAAAAACCACCTCCTTTATATTATGATATAAACGAGTATATCACATTTTAAAATTTTGTCAACTCTTTTTATTTAATTTTATCCACATTTCCATTGAGAATAATCGGTTTCATCGCTTCTATTTCATCCGTATAATTCATTTTGGGAATCTGGTTTAATAAAAATATCTTTTTATTCAAGATATGCGCAAAAGCCATTTCTATCAAACTATTGCCGCCGATATAATTTTTAATACCTTGCTTGTCTTTATTAATAACCAGTATCGCGTCGCACTTTTTTATTTCTTCAAAATATTCTTTAAAAACATCACCTTCAATTTTTGACCATTTATCTTCATGATTAACTTCACCCTCGGCGTATTTTAAAATATCCTTTGGTGCAATCGCAATTAATCCTTTTGCTTCAAGGATTTTTTGAGTTTCCAATATTTCTTTTGAAAAGGCAATACTGCCGCAAATCGCAATTTTCATATTTTTAGTATAATATTTTTTAAAATTATGTCCACCCCACCACCAAGAAATTATACTTCGCGTTAAAAAAATATAATTTCTAGGTGGCGGGGTCAATAAAAAAAATTGGGTGCAGACTAGTCAAACTAGTTCTGCACCCTGATATGTTATATACTCGCTATTTGGATATTTAGCTCTTCCTGTTGTCTTCTTAGTGTGTCTCTAGCTTGAAAAACTAGAGAATTCTTATCTTCAATTCTAACCTTATTCAAAGATAAAGTTGAAGAGTTCTCAACAGAATTGACCGGTTTTACTATATTCACCTTTAGAATATTGAATTCGATTTTTCCAATCTCTTTTTTTACCGGTTTTACTAAAACCTGCGAAACTAATTCAACGGGCTGAGCAACGGTAGATAAATCATTATTACTTATCTCTATACTCATCGGCAATACTTCTGGCATTGTTGTTACCTTGCTTACAACCGGTGTAAATTTGTTTTCCAAATTTGTAGTAGAAGCATAAGCTCCTATGGCAGTAAACACAACAACAACTAACAGAATTTTTTGAAATTTATTCATTTAAGACCTCCCGTCTTATTAGTTTTGCGAATCCTTTCTTTTTAGCCCGGATTCGCTTCGGCTATTTACAAAGAACTATTGTGTTATATATAATAGCATATTTTTGAATTTTGTCAACCCCCTCACATGTGGAAAACCATAAAGGGCATACTGTCTTTCGTTTTTTTATATATACACTGATTTTATCTTATCTATATGCTTATTTTTAACTTTATGCCTATTAAACTGTAATTTCCAAGAAAGACAATGGTTTTCCTTGTGAGGGGGCCAAGAGCAAATTTGGGGATAAATAAAAGGGGCGATTTCTCGCCCCCCGTTTAAATACTTACTATTCCTATTCTTTTAGCTTCTTCATCCATGCCTTTAAACATTCTTCTACTTTTGGAAAGTCCTGAAACGTTGTGTTATCAGGACAGGAGATAATAATGACCATACTCTTACGTTCTATGACCGGATGCACCAGAACGCACATATCTTCCATGTCAAAGATGTTAAATTGATCATTATCAATATCCCCAACATTTACATATGAAGCTGTCTTCCTGTGCTGCTTATACTGAAAAGTAAGAATAATGCCGGTATCTCGCGCAACTTTAGGATTTAAAACTTCATAATCCATTATCTCTTCAATTTTCTCGGCTCCATAGAACATCAACTTGCCCACTTTTATTTTCCGCTGCTCTAATAAAATATATTTAAGCGCGGGAATATTATTCAGCTCCTCATCTATCTTTTCCGAATCTACTAATACATTATTCACTGCTGTTGTTGCGCCCATTATTGCCCCCCCCTTTTTTTTCTATTCAACGAACTTTAATTTTTATATGTTTTAATTATAGCATATTTTTGATTTTTGTCAATAGATTGAAAAAAGGCGCTTAATTATTTAATTAATACGCCTTCTTATTCATACAGGCCTCCAAGATTTCTCTGAATGTCCTTTTATCCGATTTATCCGCATTGGGACAATGAGAAATTGGTTCTATTGGTAAAATTCCTAATCCCCTTAAAGTTTTCCTAACCTCATCCGCTTTAATCGCAGAATTGGGATTAGTAGGAATCTGCCAATAACCTGGATGGTTATTATCAAAAATGTCCATTTTTCCTCCTTTATATTAATAGCATAGCATAAAATTGAGAAATGTCAAGATAGTTAAATTTAACTGTAATTTTCAGAAAAATAATAATCCCCATATGGGGACTTGACAAAAATCGGAAAATATGATATTTTAAATGTATATAAATCAGTTATTTGAAAACCAAAAAAAAGTAAGAAGTAAAGAAAGAAGGAGGAGGTGAACATGTTTAATTTATTGGTGGCAGCAATGCTTATAGCCGCTCCCAAGACATATACAGTTCAAGGGGGTCCGGGACTTAGTTGCGACGGTTTCATATTTAGGGGTTCGGTAGACTACGGAAAGGTTGGTCTACAAATTTCGGAGTCCATATATTACAACATCGAGAAGAGTTACAACTTTCTTCACAGAGCAGAGTTCAGAACACTGCTTACCGGGACTGATTGTGACTATTTCTTTGTAGGGGGAGCTATCAATGAAACCAAAGGAAAGATTCCTACTACTGGTGTGGGAATAAGTGCCGGAGTGGGAGGTAGATTCACTTCTTGGTTCATTATAGAAGTGGGTCTTATCTGGGAAGTGTTCGGGGAATTCGGCGGAACATACAAATATGTATGTGACCGCAATTCATTTGATAACTCATCCAGTAATAAATCAAAGTACGGTTGCATTTTCAATGTAACTGTTCCTCTGATAAGGTGAGAATTTTAGGGCCTTAGTCTATACACATAATAGTATAGATTGAGGCCCGTTTTTTTATCTAAAAAGCGTAATGGGCGACAGATTTTCTGTCGCCCATTGATTATATTTGACATCCGGGATATCGCTCTGTGGGGATTCTTTCCCCGCCATTGTGATTTTGCGTCATTGCAATCTTTCGTTCAATGTTATCGCACCTTATACATTGAACACTGCCAAGTTTTTGAACCAATCGCAGAAATATACAGCAATCTTTCCCTCTGCCTCCTCCGCATTTTTTGATGTCGGTGATCTTTATTTCTTTTTCAAGTTCTATAACTTTCAGTTCATCAGTTTTTACCGCTATTGCCGCAATAATGCCATCTCCAAAAAACAACACCGCTGTTTCGTCCAAATTGCAATGAGAAAATACACCTTGTATCGGACCTACTAAATTACCACAACTGATACCTTCCATTCCTTTATAGGATACTACTGTTTGTTTCGGAATTTGTTCCATTCATCCCACCTCCTTTTAAAAGATGCTTTTAAATCCTTAATTATTAGATTTAATTTGTTACTATTATTTAAGCAAATTTTTTGATTTTTGTCAACCCCTATTACAAAAATTATTCTTTGACCAATTCAACAGACAAGCTTTCAAGAGGGATTCCTTGATATTGCTTTTTGCTTATCTCTTTATTTTCCAATAAAATATTGGCAATAAATCCCACTTTTTTTATTTTATTCAAATAATCTTCTTTTAATAACGCTCCTGCCACGCAACCGGATAATAACTCTTCATTATTTCTTTGCTCGTCCGATAATTCTTTTAATAAAACAATATCAGAAACATACATTCTGCCTCCTCTTTTCAAAACCCTATAAGCTTCTTTAAACGTTTTTTCTTTATCCGGAGTAAGATTTATGACGCAGTTTGTTATTATAACATCCACGGTATTGTCTTTAATCGGCAGATTTTCTATTTCTCCTAAAATAAATTCTAAATTTTTTAAATTATTATTTTTGGCGATTGATTTTGCTCTTTCAACCATTGCCTCGGTCATATCTATTCCGATAACTTTGCCGTTTTCACCAACTTTTTTTGCGGCCAAGAAACAATCAATACCAGCCCCTGATCCCAAATCCAAAACCGTATCCCCTTCTTTTATCTTGCTTAGAGCTACCGGATTCCCGCAGCCAAGACCAAGATTCGCGCTCCCTGCTACTTTGAGATCATTTTCCGAATATCCTATATCTTTTGAAATATTAACGCCTTTTCCGCAACTACAGCTGCAACCGCATTGAGAACCGCTCTTCGCCAATTCTTCATATTTACTTTTTACGATTTGTTTTATATCTTTAGAATTTTTCATAATTTAATTTTGCTTATAATATTTTATATTTTTAGTATAGCAAATTTAAATAAAAAAATATAGCAGCTTGTTTTGAATAAATTTTAAATGGGGAAAAGCTTTTGCCTTTCCCCATTTCCTTCAATTATTATTTTCTAAATGTCAGAGAAGAGAAGAAAGCAGGCAAGGCCTCAATAATACGGCGCCGAAAATCAGCCTCTACTTCTAAAAATGGTTTCTCTTCTTGGATAGCCACTTTTAACATCCCGAATGTATTACCAATTAGAGCTCGGTGACCCATTTCGTCTTCTACTTCCTTAAGTTCATCCTGATATTTCTGAAGTCCTAATTTGATGCTCATTACCAAACCATCTATCCTGGCAGGCTGATTTGAGAATTTAACAATTTGCAAGACCTGGTATATATGTTTTAAGGTATCTTCCTGAATCCGCTTAACTTCTACTGTATAAAAATTACTATTTTTTTGGGCTAACCTTAATACATCTTGTTCTCTTTCCAGAATTTCTTTTATCTCTTCCCACTGTTTTTGATAAAGAACTTCTTTGCTCATTTCAATCACCCCCTTTTTTTAATTATTTAAAATATATCATAATTTTTACTTTTTGTCAAGACATTTTTGAATAATAAAAAAAGATTTAAAGAATCTAGTTTTATACAGTGGCATCTCTCCTTTCTTTCACAAATCCTATCCGCTTGTTTTGTGCTGTCATTTTTATAAAGTAAGCGAGCGTTTTTTTATACATATCCATATGGTGCTGTTTGCGATCCTCAATATATGCAATTCTAATGCGCCGATATGAGAGCGGAAATGCTTGAAAATATTTCCAAGCATTCTTATTCCTCCGCAACGCCTTATAAATATCTTTGGGAACTGCAAATTTATTAGTTTCATCTATTTTCGGATTGAATGCATGCGCGATAGCTTTAAGTCCATATTTTGTCATCTTTTTTTCTTTTATGAGCTCATATATGCGCTCTCTATTCATCTGCGAAAGCCCGCTTCTTGATTTGCGCGGTGAAAAACGTTGCGCAAAACGCTCTTTGTCAATCTTTTTAACAGTGCTGTCAATCCACCCATAGCAAAGAGCTTCCAGGACCGCATCGTCATATGAAATACGAGGTTTCCCGGTTTCTTTGCGATAATATATAAGCCATATTTCTTTTTGGTTTTTATGATTTTTTATCAGCCATTTCCGCCAATTTTTCCTATTGGTTACGTAAAGTGTATTTTTAATTTCCATATTTTTATAATATCATTTTTTGTTCAAAAGTACCAGATTTAAAAAAAATCAGGGGCGAACATAAGTTCGCCCCTTTATAATTCTCTCCTTTCATTTAAGATTATCGTTTATCGCTTTATAAGCCTTTTGAATATTCCAGCCATCTCTATTACAGAGATGGTAAACAAAATTGTGGAGTTCTTTAAGATCGTATTCATCGTAGATAGAAATAAGCTTTCGAGTAAGAACAAAAAGATGTTCTGCTATCAAATCATTGTCTGTCCTTTTTGTATCCACGTGAAGTTTCCCGCTTTCTGTGACCGTGATAATACTTGCGGCCATCAGCTTATTCAAAATTCCCATGCATTCGTTGACGTATGGAGCCACGGTTGGATTATTAAAATTACTCTGTTCCAACATTCTGATTAAGTGAGAAATAATCATGGCAGCAAGACTTGAGAAAGCTTCTTTTCTAATTTCATCACTGAGCGAACCATTTTCAATTGCCTGACGAACCCCTTCAATATCAAGCAGTGTTGCTTTCATTTCCTCAACCTTTGACTTATTATCGCCAAAGACCTCAATTAAACGTTCATTAATACAGAAACAATGTCCAAATTCGTGGCCAAAGACGTCCAAGTAAGCGAATTCTTCTTTCAAAAATTTCATGGCCCAAGTTGAACTTTCCGGGTCAAGCACTTTTTGAATAAGACTCTGAAATCCGTGAAAACGCTGTTTCATGGATTCTTGATCTAAAAAAACTTTCATTCCCAGTGCTTGCGCTTCCGGATAATTTGGCACTGACTGACCGGCTAAACGAAAATCAATATTGGAACCGCTAGCCAAAATAGTCAGAAAAACTCCCACATCAGTTCTCTTAATCTTTTCAACGGCCCTTGGGTCAAATTTCTTTGCGAGATCGCTCATTTCTTTGCGCATAAGACCCAATTCTTTCGCATGACAACCTGTTCGCCATAATAAACGGTATTCCGGCGCTACGCGAATTGGAACCTCATAATCACTTTCCATCATATGAACAGGAATAAGACGACGGTCAGAACTGATTTCTATCCATTTTTTATCAACTTCTATCCAAAGAGTTTCCATTTGTTCCAAATCCTTATTAATCAAAGCAGTGCGAAGTGCTAAAAAATATTCCCGATAATCAGTATCATCCGGCAAATTCTTTGCCAGTTGTTTTAGAATCTTGGCAATTCCATTAATTTCAATCGGAAACATCTCGACAAGCGGAATTTGTTTTGCCTTTTCAATTTGCTTTGCAGTAAGCGGTTTGGTATAAGGATTATTTGGACCCCTGGCAAGTACTGAATACTTATCGGTTTTCCCAAATTTTTGAATCAATTCCTTAAGTTCATCCGCACTCAACTTGCTTGTCCGAAACGGAATGACAACCCATTTCCACCACTTGCTGAAAAGATCATCAAAAAGCGTGCCTATTTTGTATCCGGCCTCGGCAATAAAATTTTCTTCATCAAACGCCAAAATATTAGGGCATGCCATACAGACATCTTTTAGGGCTGCGTGAATCGCATCCTGACATGGACGGACGACCAGCGAATAAAAAAATGACAACTTAACGGCGTCATCTTTTGGCAGTTGAGCACCTGCCGTATTGGTTCTTCTGGCCGCGTATTCCACTGCCAAATCAACCGGCACATTGAAATCAATTGCAATTATAATTTTTGCAATTTGATTTCTGATTTTCTTATCATTTATAAGAAAATAGTCAACACTGTCCATCATTTCCTTGAGTACCTCTGTGGGTTCTGACAAAATAAATTCTTTCGGCCTTTCTTTCAAAATCTCAATTAACTCCGCAGAGTATTCCTTTGCTTTTTTCAAATCCATCTCCCACCTCCTTGTGGTTAAATTTAATTTTTTTCAATGAACAACTATTCCTCCTTTAATTTAATTATTTATATATTAATTTATTTTTTGGAAAATGTCAATATCAAAAAAAGACATTATTACTGCAGGTATTATTGATTGCACGAAAACCATTTGAATAAATTTTGAATAATAATACCGGGTTAATCGCTTAACCCGGTAAATACTTATTTTTTATTACGCCCACCTGAAAGCGGAATTTTCCAACTTCGCAATATCCTCTTTTGAGAGAACGGTCATAACCGGTCTTTCACCCCAATCAGGATTAGAAATACTGAGATATTCCAGAGAAATAGCCTGCTTACTATCGGGACTAACGAGAAGCGGCAATTCTTTTATCTCATTCCTTGTTTTCGGAAGTTTTTTAAGCACTTCCGGAAATAAACTGCAATCAGCGCAGAAAAACGGCTCATGCGACTTATGACCATTAAGCTTTACAAGAGCAGGAAGGAAACTTCCCATACCGTGTTTTTTCTCTATCAATCCACCTTTGACAATCCTCCAGCCATTAAGCTTTACGCCCTGCAATTCGCCTAATTTTTTAGGGTACTCATTTTTTAAATTTTTCATCTTTACCTCCTTCTAGATAAAAAGATAACATAAAAATATTTTTTTGTCAATATCAAAAAAAGCCCTCTATGAAGGCTCTTTTTTAAAAATTTGCTTTTGTGCCAACAATAAACTTATTAATACTAAAATATTTAAAATCAGAGAAATGACATCAAAAATACCGACTTCATCTGTTATTGATAATATTGCGTTAAATAGGGAGAAAATAATTGAGAATACGAAAATTATTTTAATTCTTTTTATTAATCCAAAAAGCGCAATGGCAAAAAATAAGGGTTCAAGAAATAATAATATTTTAAGTATTAAATAATTTTCGTAGGAAGCAAATTTAAAAAATGAAAAATAAACGGCGATTATGCTCCAAAAAATAATGCTTATTATCAGAAGTATCTTGCATAAAATTAAAGGAAAAAATTTCATAATTTTAACTTTCGGCTTTATTTTTTTCTAAAAACTTTAATTTCTGAAAGATATTTTCTGCTCAAAAAAAGAGCGCCCAGTATAATAGCCGGAATAGATATGATCATTGATTCAAAACGGGAAAGAATAAGCATCAATAATCCAATGATAAGAAAAATAAATCCTCCCAGTCGCTCATGTTTCCATGCAACGATAATCAGTATAAGCAAAGCAAATGACGGCAATAAATGCATAAAAAGAGGTAGAATAACTCTCCAGCCGCTGTATTCAGAAAACACATCAAGCGAAAACAAAGATAAAAATACGACAAATCCAATGCTTAAAATTCTCGGCAGCCAATAAATAATTTTATTCATATGATTAATATATTTATTTATAAAGATTGATTTAATCATAGCAAAAATGGAAAAAATAACAAGGTGAAATAAAATAGCGAATCTACGTTTGGTATTATAAATTTTAATTATTCCATTCCTACAATTTGGCCTCATTTGGAAACCGCGGCTTTAATTTAATAAAGATTAAAAAAACCGCCCTAATTTTCATTAGTGGCGGTTTAAATTCGAATTTAATTACATTTTAAGAAATGTCCATCCATACTTTACAAACATGCCTATCATAGCCAGGATACTTCCAAAAACCATTCCGATTCCGGCGATACAGGTAACATTGAATGATTGATGAAATTTGGCCCAATCTTTTATAATTGGCCAGTAGCTCCCTTTTACTCCGTCTGTGAACATTGAGATAGCGAATACTATGAATGAAAGTATCAGTATACCCAAACCCATCTTAACGAGAAAAAAATTAGTCATCTCTCCCCCTTTATTGCTTTTTAAAAAACTATTGTTAGTTTTTATATTATATTTAAATAATAGCACATTTTTCACTTTTTGTCAAGTGTAATTATCTCTAATTTTAAAAAATAACCGCTTAAATAAACGGTTATTTTTTGGCTGCGGGAGATGGATTCGAACCATCATAGCCAGCTCCAAAGGCTGGAGTCCTACCATTAGACGATCCCGCAATATATATTTTATATTATTTTATTTTTAAGTATTCTTTTACCTTTCGCGGTCTTATAAAATCTTTCCATTCTATAAGCTTCATATTTATCAGGGTAATTTTCAAAATAAATTAACTTTATCGGCAACCTACTACGAGTAGAAAAAACTTTTTTACTTTTATGTTCTATTAATCTCTTCTGTAAATTAGAAGTACAGCCTATATATAAATTATCATCTTTTAGACTTCTTAAAACATAGATTGTATGCATTGTTTTATTTACCATTAGCCTCGCCCGTAGGCAGTAGCCTACTGGCTACGGCCGTCTCACCCGTAGGTTACGACCGAGGGAGGGACGATCCCGCAATATTCAAATTATTATAACAAATTTTAAAAATTTGGCAAATTATTTACCTCGCCATTTCCAAAAATATTTAATCCCGCTGGCAATATGAATCCATGTAATTTTAGATAATAAAGTCGGACTAGTGCTGCGTTCCGCAGAAAGCCGCTGATGGAAATGATACATATGAGCTTCGGGAAAATAATAAACTTTTTTGCCGAATTTCCAAATCCGCCGCGCCAAATCAGTGTCTTCAAAATAAAGAAAAAATCTTTCATCAAAATAATTAATTTTTTCCAAAACTTCTTTTTTAATCATTAAGGCCGCGCCCAAAAGCCAATCCACTTCTTTTGTTTCATTGTGTTGCCAATCTGACATTAAATATCTGCCTAATTTCTTTTTCAAAAAAGGAAGTTTTCCTAAAAAAGTTCGGCGGAGAATCGGCATATACCAACAAGGAAATTGACAGCTGGAATACTGGATTGTTCCATTGGGATTTAATAGTTTGGGTCCGACCATCGCCGCTTCATTATTTTCTTCTAAAAATTTATAAAGTTTTTCCACTGAATCTTTTAAAACAATCACGTCCGGATTTAAAATTAAAACATATTTTCCCTGAGCCAATTTAATCCCCTGATTATTCGCCCGGGCAAAACCATAATTCTTATTATTTAAAATAACCCTAAGTTTTAAAGACGGCATATTAAGTTCTGACAAAAACTTTTTGCTTGTATCTTTTGAATTATTATCAATGACAATCACTTCAAAATCAAGATTGATATTGGCTTCAGCAATATTTTTCAAGCATTGTTTTAAATAATTTCTATGATTGTGATTAACGATGATAATGGATAACATATTATAAGTAATTATTTCGTCCATTCTTTAATTTCTTCTGATCCGACTTTCGCCATTTTAATAATATATTTTCTTTTTCTCAATATTTCCGGCAATCCTCTGAAAAAAGACAATTTGGCCAAGAATAAATTCTTGGGCTGGCGGAAAAAAAGATAAAATGTTTTTAAAAGCTGATACCACAAAATAAATAAAAATTGGGATAAAAAATTTCGCCAATAAATATTTTTTAAAACCATCCACAAATGATTCCGATATGAAAAAAAATTGACTGTTTGCGACTGATAAAAACGCCTGTCTTTCGGCGCTCCCTGGCGGAAATGATAAGCTTTTGCTTCCGGTTCATAAATCGCCTTAAAACCCGCCAAGCGCAAACGCCAAGCCAAATCAGCATCTTCTTTGTAAGCAAAAAATTGTTCGTCAAAATATTCACTTCCCGCTTTTGAAGAATCGGTTTTAATTTTAATTTCTTCCAACGCGCTTTTTCTGTACAAAACGCAAGCGCCGGAAATGCCGAAAACTTCTTCTTTTTTATCATGTTGTCCCTTATCTTCTTCATTTTCTCCCCTGTCAATTATGCGGCTATTTTTTAAAAATAAAAGCCCTGTGCTGTCCAAAATGTTTGTTTTGATTTTTTCCGCCAATTCTTCCTGATCAAATTTAATTTTAAGCATTTTGCCGCCAAAACTGGCCGCTGATTCATTTTCTTGAGCGGTTTTTATTATTTTTTCCAAAAAATCAGGCTCCAAAATTATATCCGGATTCATTACCAAGACGAAATCAGCTTGGCCCAAAGTCAAGCCTAAATTGTGAGCTCTGGAAAATCCCAAATTTTTAATATTGCGAAAAATAAAAATAGAAGGCCTGGGATTTAATATTTTTTTAGCTTTTGCCAATAAACTGTTTGGGTTGGGATAATTTTTTTCAACAAATTCAACCGTGCTGTCGCGAGAAGCATTATCAACAATTAAAACTGAAAAATTTCTATAAGTTTGCGCCAAAATTGAATCAAGGCATTCTTTGATGAATCGCCTGCTGTTCCAAGTAACAATTTGGATAGAGACTTTAGAAATTTGTTCTTTCATTTTGATTTGAATTTATCAAATAAGCGGCTGTAAAAGTAAAATAAAAAATACCCAGAGGATGAAAAATAAACGGACCAGTCAAGCTGGCAACCATTAAAGCGGCCAGTCCTCCCATTAATCCTATGATTATTCGTTTTTTAAAAATATCTTGCGAAAAAATCTTTATCATTTTGAAACCCTGATAAAAAATAAATCCGAACAGCGACAAAAAAATCAAAAGTCCGATTAATCCGAGCTCCGACCAAATTTCCAAATATCCCCAATCCAAATGAAAAGTATTTTGGATTTGGTTTGTAACCGGATCTAAATAAGAAACCATCCCCCCGAGTCCTGAACCGAAAATCGGATCAAGTTTGATTTTTTGAGCTAAAATCGGCAAAATCACCATTCTCGTTAAAGAGCTAGTTTCTTCTTCAGGTGAAATTATTGTGCCTAGCCGATTTTTAAAAAAACCGAATCCGCTCAATATCCCCTCTCCGCCGAAAAGAGTATAAACAAAACAAAATTCAAAAATTAAAATTAAAATAATTGATAAAGAAAAAATCAGCCATTTTTTCTTATTTAATTCTTTGGCCAAAAATATCAACCCGACAAAAAATCCCAATAAATAAGCGCGGGAAAAATTAATCAAAATTGCCAAACTGCTGAACATTGCCAGCCAGACAAAAAAGCGCTGGTTTTTTAATTTTAACTTTGTTTCAAATAACAAGCTCAAATAAACCAGAAATAAAGGCAAAATAATCAAATGGGCCGGCGTAACAATGCGAAAAAAATTTCCGCTCATAAAAGTCGCCTTACCCACCACTACGTTCCGCCACCACCAATAAAAACTGTCATGGACTTGAACCAAACCTGAGCCGAATAGAATCAAGACAATAATGGTTGAAATTCCAATACCAATAGTCGCGCCTTGAGCCAAACTTAAAATTTTTTGGTCTGATTTATCCTTTTTCAAAATATCCATCAAAGGAAAAAACAAGAGAAAATAAGAATAATTGATAAAATCCTTGATAGCTAAAACGCTGTCATTTCTGATGACTCCCTGAATCAAACCGAATAAAATCAAAAATAAAAAAACTAAAAATAAAATAAAAAACGGGGATTTTTTTTGAGAAAACAGATTTTCCCATTTTTCCGAGAAGAATTTCTTGATTACCCAAATTAGCATTACGACTATAAATAAAGCAAGTCTCAAAGAAATTCCTTTAAATTCAAATAAAAGTCCGCCATGACCGGACAAAAATTCAAAAGCCAGAATAAAAAATCCGTATTCTATTTTATATACGGACAAAAAAATTGCTGATAAAATAATCAATAGAAAAATAATATTTGCCAAAACGGGGTATAAATAACCGAGAAATGACAAAATCTGAAAAAGAAAAAAACCTGAAACGATAAATAAAAATTTTTTGTCTAAATTAACGGCTTTCATGGCGGAAAGAAAAAATTTGAACTAAACAAGCTAAAAATAAACTGATTGGATTTAAAATCAAAAGCGGCCAATATGAAATAAAACGGGAATGTTTTTTAAAATAATAAATAGTGCTCCGATTATAAGTGCGCTGTTTCGGGCAAGATAACATTTGGCGAAAACTTTGCGCGCCGTAATGAAATATCGCAGCATTGGGATAATAAATTATTTTATAACCCTCCTCTCTTACTCTTTTGCAAAAATCAACTTCCTCAAACCATAACCAAAATTTTTCATCCAATAAACCGACTTTTTCCAAAACTTCTTTTTTAGTCATTAAAAAAGCGCCCATTACTTGGTCAACTTCGCTTATTTTTTCGTAATTAAAATCAGTTTGGAAATAATTTTTTAAAATTTTCACTCTGTAGAAAAAACGATGAAGTTTTAAAAAAATCATTGCTTGCGAAGGAATCGTCGGAAAACTTCTGACCGACTTTTGTATTTTATCATCTCTGCCGATTAACTTGCTGCCCAAAATGCCGCAATCTTGATTATATTGCATAAATTGAACGGTTTTTTGCAAAGTATCGCCGATAATCTCCGTGTCCGGATTTAAAAGCAAAATAAATTCTCCTTGTGCTTCTTTAAGCGCTTGATTATTGGCTTTGGCAAAACCGATATTTTGCTCGTTTAAAATCACTTTTAAATTTTCATTTTGGCCAATTAAATTTTTTAGATATTCCCTTGAACCGTCTGCTGAATTATTATCAACCACCCAAACTTCATAATCCAAACCGTCAACATTTTTAAAAATGGAATTCAAACATTTTTCCAATAATTTTTTAACATTCCAATTGACGATAATAATAGAAAGTATCATACCCAGTATATCAACTTCCAGAGCCAAACGCTTTTTGATTGCGTTTGTACTCTTTAATTCTTAAACCAAGGAATCGACGTCCTTGGGTGTTTTTTAGATATTGTTCACGGCGTTTGGCATCTTGTAAATTTAAGCATGCCTCGTAATAAATAAGTTTGAGAGGTAAACGAAATTTAGTGGCAAAAGACAGGCCTTTTTTATGTTCTTCTAACCTTTTCTTGAGATTTGAGGTAAACCCAATATACCTTTCCCTATCTTTGGAGCTTTCTAAAACATAAACGTAATAGAAGAACATACTGGAAGTTGTATTACTGGGCATAAAAATCTATACTTTAGTTTTTAAAATATTCATCATTTCTAAAAGTTTATTGTCCCAATCCTCTTCTATAATTCGTTTTAATCTTTTTTCTTTTAATTCCGGCTGATTTTCAGCAAGAGCTGTCTCAATATTTTTATTAAAATCTTGGTAATCTGCGGCAATATAAAGAAGATGAGAAAATTTTTCCACGCCCGAAGGCGGCGTCGTCACTACCGGCATACCGCAAGCCAAGTATTCCAAAACTTTTAAAGAATCTGTATATTTTATAAATTCATCAAGTTTGTGCGGATTGATAGCCACGTCAAAAAATTTAATATAAGCCGGGGTCAAATCATACGGCCGGCGGCCCAATAAATGAATATTTTTATATTTTTTTAATTTTTTTATTTCCGTGGTCGGCCGTCGCAGTTTTCTTAAAAATACCGGCCAAAGCGGACCGATTAAAACAAAGGATTTGTCGGGATTTTGCTGAGCCAAGTATTCCAAAAGATTAAAATCCACCCTGTTTTGAATTGTCCCGATGTAACCTATGATCGGACGCGGAATCATTAGAATAGGATCATTTTTAAGCACGGATTGTTCCTTGGCGAAATGTTTTGGTTCAACGCCATTAGCAATCCAATAAACATCTTTTTTTCTGCCTAAATTTTTAAAAAATTCCACCAAATTATCCGCTACGGTAAAAATTAAATCACTTTTTTGGGCGATTATTTTATAATTTTTCTCTAATAATTTTTTATAGCGCGCAAAAGAGGGATGTTCAATCCAATTATCCACTGCGTCAAAAACCGTCAAATCCGCAGGTATTTTGTTGAAATAATCAATAAACATCGGAAAATATGACCAAATAACTCTCTTGGTTTTTTCTGATTGATTTTTGTTGATTTTAATCAATATCTTGTTTAATTTTTTTATCACTATTTGATGCGAAGAAAAACCGCCTAAATTTTTCTTCAAAAAATTCGGACGGGTAAATATTGAATCAATAGTGGAAAAAACATAAATTTCAGCGCCACTTGTAGATTTTATTTTTCTTAAAACGCTCGTCAAATCGCGCCAAATTATTTTTCCTTTCGGTCCTCTGATAATATTTTCCAAATAATTCCTTACCGCTCTCCTAAAAGTAAAAGGCAAAAAATCAACAGCAATGATTCGTTTTACGTTTTCGTCTTGAGATAATTTATTAAAAATATGATAATTGCGATTCACAATGCCGCCCTCCCATTCGGAAAAGCTGGACATATTGAACATTACAATTTCCAATGATTTTGTATCCATATTTTAATTATTTAAAACAAATATGCCAGAGCAAAACATACCGAAAAATTTATATTTTTCTCAGGGATAAGCTTTGCTCTGGCATATTTTTCGGGCAAAATGAACTATTATTTTTTAATCAAAAACTACCTATTTCGATACTGTTACGTCTGAACCCAAAGAATAAGCATTTAATATACTCTCGTCAACTTCAATAATATCATCCCAATCATATCCTAGGGCTACAAATATTTTAGCGCTTTTAATGGGACGTTTTGTGTCGTTGCTTATCAAATAAACGCCAGGAGCACCTTTTGCTTTAGCTAATGTTCCATTCTTTAAAGTTTTGGCT
>JBAZMD010000002.1:0-114331 GCA_041649955.1 Patescibacteria group bacterium
CCAATCATATCCTAGGGCTACAAATATTTTAGCGCTTTTAATGGGACGTTTTGTGTCGTTGCTTATCAAATAAACGCCAGGAGCACCTTTTGCTTTAGCTAATGTTCCATTCTTTAAAGTTTTGGCTGTTACGTCTGAACCCAAAGAATAAGCATTTAATATACTCTCGTCAACTTCAATAATATCATCCCAATCATATCCTAGGGCTACAAATATTTTAGCGCTTTTAATGGGACGTTTTGTGTCGTTGCTTATCAAATAAACGCCAGGAGCACCTTTTGCTTTAGCTAATGTTCCATTCTTTAAAGTTTTGGCTAATTCTTTTTTTTCTGGAATGGAAGTGTTTTCATTTGAATTGGATGAAGTATCGGTAGAAACACCTGCCACAATTATTGTTTTTTCTAAAGTATTGTTATTCTCATTTGATTCATCAATTTCATTATTAGGATCTATTTTCCAACTGACAATAAAAGTTCCGGGATTGTCATAACGTCGGAATTCAACACAAGAACCGCTTTCGCTTGGATTAAGGCCGCTCCAAGTGCAATTACTAGAAGTATCTTCGGAAGTACCGGCATAAACGCCGGCATTACCTGTCCAAAGAGGATAATAGCCAGGAGAAATTGCCGTCCCGATATTTTTGACAGTGTAAGTAAATTTTACTTTTTGTCCGACCACCGGATTAGTTGGATCCATGGTGAGATTAGAAAAAGTAAGATCCGGTTTGCCCTGAGTGCCCCCAATCACAACTGTTTTTACTAAAGTATTATTATTCTCATTAGATTCGTCAATTTGTCCTCCGCTATCTACAATTATTGTCATCTCTACATAATTAGAAGTACCAACCCCAAACCAATTCTTTCCTACTGCTTCACTAATAGCACATTCTCCTAGTAGTGGCACAGTATATCTTGTTGAATCACCGCCGATAATAATATTACAATTTGAACATTTTGAAGATGAAAGTTTAATAGCAAATTTAACATTTGAAGTGCCTTGACCCTGGTTACAATATTTAACATAAAAAGAATTATCGGAATAAATTATATCATTAACTACTAAATCCGTTTTGCTTTGAGTGTCAGCCGGAATGACAACTGTAGCTTGATCAGTATTGGTTGAGATGGTACCGCCGACTGTTTCCAAGCGAACGGTGTAGTAATAGGTTTTACTTTTTACAATGGTAGTATCTAAAAAAATGCTTGTTTGTCCGGCATTTTGCATGCCCAAAGTTACTTTGCTGATTTCCGAAGAGATTTGTCCTTTAACTTCTGAACGATAAATATGAGCGTAAGCAAGAGAATTAACGTTCGGATTAAGCCAAGAAATTAAAACAGAATTAGTTAAATCATTATAGGTCACACTAACATTAATTGGTTCTAATGCAACGCTCGCATTAGTTCTTTGAATACTTAAGCTACTCCCAAAGCTCATTTGAATTGCTAAAAACAATCCAATAATAGCAATGGTTAAAAATTTTTTGTTTTTCTTTAACATAATTTTTATTTAATCAAAAACTACCTCTTGTTCCATTGTGGGGCTCGGCGGGCTCTTTTCAAACCGGGTTTCTTTCTTTCTTTCACTCTGGAATCGCGAGTTAAAAATTTAACTGTTTTTAAAGTTTTGCGGCATTCGGGATCCAACGCAACCAAGGCCTGAGAAATTCCAAGTCTGACCGCTTCGGCTTGGCTTTTAAATCCGCCTCCCTTAATCATTATTCTGAAGTTAAAACTTTTTTCCTGATTTGTTAAACAGAGCGGAGACAAAACTATATTCTGCAATTCAAAATACGGAAAATAATCTTTGAATGATTTGTTATTAACAGTTATCTCTCCGTTGCCATTTTTGAAAAGCTGTATTCTGGCAATAGCTGTTTTTCGTTTTCCGGTTGACCAAATGCCCATATCTTTAACAGATTTATGCTCTATTGCTTTGTGAATTTTAACCGGCTCTTTAATAATTTCAGGAATTACCTCTTGAACCGCCTCTTTTTTATGAGATGGAGCAACCTTTTTAATAACTTTCTTTTTTGGTTTTTCACTGATAACTTTTTCTTTCTTTGGTGTTTTTTTTGTTTTAATTGGCATAAAAAAATTGATAAATGCCCTTGATAGGAAGTAATATTTCTATCTCAGAGCTGAAAATATAAAATTAATTAAGTAATGATTATTTTAACAAGTTTAAAAAATTTGTCAACCTCGCCTAAATTTTTCTGCAAAAAACTTGGGCGGGCAATTCCTAAAACGTAACATCTTGCCCTTCTTTCATCACCTTCTCAATACCGACCACTTTGCAAAGTTTAAGGATGAGGAAAATTATTTGAGACAAAATTACTGCCATAAAGGTAAGGATGCATTCTATAAACCACAAAAAGAAAAATAAACCTACGGCAATGGCAATGGAAATTTGATTGACATAAGGACCGATAAATTGACTGAGCTTTGAATTTATTAATTTAACCAAAATCATATCCAAGGTTTCATCTCCTTTTAATTCAACCCCGCCGAATGTTTTGGCCAATGCCGTTCTTTGCTGAGCAAGCAATCTTGAATCAATTTTTGAGCTACTCAACACCTGCTTTATCAGGGCGGCAGTTTCCGGATCTTTAGTTAAGGCATTCATATCGGTTTTTCCGTTTTTATCAATTTTAATTTTTGGTTTTAATTTTGCCATCAAATCCGTTGGCAAATTCAAAGATTTCAAAGACGGATCGGAAATCATTAACTGAACGGCTGTAATTTGATCAACTGTCATTTCCGGACTGTAAAAAGGTATGGATTGAGCAAAAATACCGCTTATTGGTTTTATCAATGATTGAATTATTTTAGGATCTATGATATTTTCGTTTTGGCCAAATTTAAGCCACGGATTAAAATAATAAGTTATTGAAATTATTAAAGCCATACCGATGACGATAAAACACAAACCCCTGGATAAAATCATTCTAAGCGAGAGTTTAAGCCTATCTTCTTTTTCGCCTCGTATTCTTTCATAAGAAAATATAAGCAATAAAATAAAAATTAAAATTCCAAATAAATAAATATAATTAAATTTGGAAAAAATAAAGAAAAATCCCGATGAAATAAGCATTGTCAAATAAATAATTTTGCGATCTTTGATCAGGATAAAAAATAATAAAAGAAAGGAAATAAAGATAACGGAAAATATCCCAAAGCTGATAAAATTCCGAGATTGAATATTATTATTTGAAAACAACGAAAATAATTGCTGCCAGAAAAAAATAGCGGCAATAAACACTAAAAGGGCGGAAATTAAGGGTTTAATTTGTTTTTTGTCAATTTTCATATAATTAATTTTTCGTTAATGAATTATTTTTAAATAAAAGTTCTGCTTCTTTGATTAAGGAGGAAATTTGATTTGGTTTTACACCCGTGCATTCGGTAAATTTCGCTAAATCTAAATTTAAAATATCTTCCACCAGCATCAAACCTTTTGAAACGAAAATTTGCAGCAAATAATCTTTCAGAGACGGCAAAATGGTAATCGGATATAATTTCTGATTTTCAATAAAATATTCAAGTCCTTTTTTTATCGGGTAATGCCAGCCGAGCAAATCAACGCCGACGCATTGGGAATATTGAATGGCCTGACTGGTGAATTTCGTATTGGTCACCAAAATACTTTTAAGTTTTAAATTTTTATATTCTTTTTTCTTGAAAAAACCGCCTGCTGATAAATCCAAAAATCTGGCATGATTCGCCAAAGCCACTTTTAAATCCAGTGTTGTGCCCGGCAAATGATGATATTTGCATTCGCCGATAAAAACCGTTCCGTCTCTTTTGGCCAGAAAATCAATTTCGTAATTCACACACCTCCCTCCGATAATCTGATTAATCTTCACCTCGTAGCCGTTTCTTGTTAAAATTGAGGCAATATATTTTTCAAACGGAAAACCGCTTGGTCCCAATTTTCTCAAAGATTCTTTCAAGCTGAATTTCAAGGCTGCTTGCGGATCATCTTGTTTAAGCAAAGATTTAATCCTACTGAAAATTCTCGTTGTCGGCATGTCCGGATAAACTTCATTGGTAATAATTTTAGCGATTTTTTCAGCCAAAAAACTTGTAGCGCCGGATCGTCTAGCACTGCGATAAACCTTTTTAGGAGAAAATAACTCTTTTTCTCCGGCTAAATTGATGATATATAAGGGTTCTGTCATACCAATTCATTATAGAGGATTTTATTATAAAAACAATATTAGATATTATTTTGATAATCTCTTTTGAATTTTTTTGTCTGTTAATTCCCTAATCGCATCAACCGCAATCCAGTGCGCGATCGGAGAATCTATTTTTTTAATTTCTTTGGCAATAATAATCGCTTTTTTATTCAAACTCAAATTTCTTTTTCCGATTTGCCTTAACGCCCAATTAACCGCTTTTCTGACAAAATTTCTTTTATCAGTGGAATATTTTTTGATAAGCGGGAAAAATTTTTCAAAATCTTTATTTTTCGCTTTTTTATCATGGCACGCCAAATATGCCATTAAAGCAAATCCGGCTCTTCTTACAAATTCTTCTTTTTTGTTGGCCCACTTCTCTGCTTTTCCCCAAGCAACGGGTATTCTACAAAATAAATTAGAACAGCATTGATCGCACAAATCCCATGAATTAAATCCCTTTACCCATTCTTCCATTTGTTTTTCTGTTACCGATTTAGGATCATCAATCATGGTAGCCAAAATTCTTGCTTCATGAATTTTGGTTTTCCACAAATCCTGGGCCAGTTTATGATTTTTCCCGATTTTTTTCGCCAAACTTCTTAGAACCGGAATCCGCACTCCCAGGGCATATTGAGGATTAATGCCGAATCGCGCCATTCCTTCTTTATCGCGAAGGCAAGAATGTTTTTTTAAATAAGTGATAATTTCTTTAACAGTCATAAAATAAAAAAATGATAGATTAAATTTATTCTATCATATTATTTGAAATTTACCAACCAATCCTCTTGTATAAAAATAAGTGGCCGGAAAAAATTTCATCTTTTCCGGCCAAATTTTACTTAAATTACCTTTATTGCTCCTATAGCAATTATTAATACTCCAATTGCTACCAGAATTTTTCCAGCTTTTTCCCTGGAACTATTTTTGGGAATATTACTGGCGCCCTCGGGTCCTAAAATAAACATACCCCCAACGCAAGCTATTACACATCCCCCTACCCAACAATACCAAACAGCCAAACCTGGATTCATATTCATATTCTTCACCCCCCCCATCGGAATCTAAATATTATTCTCATCCCTCACACAAAAAAGAAATTCTCCTTCAACTGCTAAAAATTTCTTTTCTTTGTCAAAATATCCCTTGAACTCAATTTTTCCCTTTGTGCTTTCTTTACTCATTTTCTTCACAAAAACTTCTATATAAAAGGGAGTAAGCTGGGGAACGCCTTCTTTGATTGTAATACTTAATTTCCATCCAAGAAATACTTTTTCTGCCGGCTTTTTAAAACCCCAGTATACTAATTCTCCCAATTCAGCATTTGCTTGTAATATTTCAGTAGCTTTCGCAACCGGTCTTTTAGGAAAATGGTTCTTGTCTTTTGGAAATTTAGCTATTCCGCTCCCATTCTCACCGGGAGAAAGTTCAGTAACTCGTTTTAATAACTTGGAAGATGGAACAATATTTTTAATCGCTGCTCTTTTTAAAGGTAAGATAAATTTCATTATTTCCTCCTTTTTAAATTTTTAAAAAACTTCTTTCTATATTATCTAATAAAAAATATAACAAAAATTTAAGGAAATGTCAAGGGATGATAAGAGGAGCGCTTTTTGAAAAAACACTCCTCTTTTTATGATTCAACTTTAATAATTTTTATCTGATTCTAAAAACCAAAGAAACTGTGGTTTGAATTTCTTGACTGCCGCTTTCAACGGCCGGAGCTGAAACCGAAGCAGAATCACCCGCGCCATAACTCTTTTCCGCATACATTGGCTGCGGATAATATCTGTCTGTTCCTGATTCCGAAAAAGAAACAACTTTGCCGAGTTTAAAACCGGACGCTTTGGCAATTGCCGCTGCTTTATCTTTAGCTTGCTGAATGGCCTTGTCTCTCGCTTCAGCTTGTAATGTTTCAGGTTTATCAACTACAAATTGAATATCGCCGACTTGATTTGCTCCTTTCATAACCGCACTGTCAATAATGTCGCTGATTTTATCAAAATCTCTGATTTTAACGGATAAAGTAGAAATCAATTCATAACCTTTAAAAACTCTTTGACCTTTTGGCCAATCATAAAGCGGAGTCAAATTGTAACCGGTTGTTTTTAAATCCTTGCTCGCAACGCCTAAATCTTTAATAGATTTAATAATCTCGTTCATTTTTTGCGAATTGTCGCTCATTGCTTCTTTGGCAGTCATTTTATCAGAAATGACTGAAAAACTGATAGAAGCCACGTCAGGAATACTGATGACTTTTCCTTCACCGCTGACAGTAATAGTGTTTGTCTCTATTCCATTTTTGATATCTACGATTTTGCCGACTGACAAAACGATCCAGAAAAGAGCTAAAACGCCGCAAAGTATAAAAGCAAATTTGGGCGGCTGAGGAGTGAATTTCACATTTGTTGTTGTTTCCATAAAAAAATAATATTATTAAATTAATTATAAATAACTAAACCATTAAATTTTTTCGTCAGATTCTTAACTTGAATCATCATAGGATTTATATAATTATATTCTATCCCTCAATAAGTGTCAACTAACTGTATAAAAAGAAAAATGGGGCCCGCAACTGGCGCCCCATTTAGTTTACATTTTAAAATTTAATTGCAATTGCAGATGGTACATAATCATTAAATTGTCTTCCATTACTTCACCATCGCAATCGAAAATTTCCATAGTCAGAAGAAACTCCTTAGAATTAGAATAACTACCTATTCTTATTGTGTCATCTTCTTCTGGATTTTCTTCATCTTCTTGTGTTTCCCGCCATGTAATAAGCAAGTTTCCATCTTTATTGAATTTCAATTTTTCAACCTTGTTTGGTAAAACTTGGTTAAAAATAGAAGTCAATCTTAAAACAACTTCTTTCTCTGATGGAAAAATAGCTATGAAATGACGTCCACTACTACAACCGGTACTGCCACTATCTCCTGTATTAAATAATACAGGACTTACGGTCTTAATCTTCATCTTCTCACCTCCTTTAATTTATTTGCCGAATTTCCAAAATCCGCCGAAATAATTGTAACATTTGATAGCTCTCAATAATTTCTCAATCCTTACCACTCGCCAAACAGAAGATTCTTCGGTTTGTATCGGGTCAACCAATCTTACTTCGTTTCTCTTTAAGTCAACTCTGTCAATCACTGAAACATGATTGTAATCCCCCGGCCGTTTTTCATAAAGCATTGAATAATTAAAAGCTGCCAACACGTCCCAATCTCTGTTTTCAATTTTCTTTAAATAACTTCTCGGATCGACCAATTGATTCAAACTGATGATTCTCATGCTCAAGGGAATATGCAAATCCCCCAGCGCTTTATTAATTCTTTTTTCCTCGCTCTGTTTGCCGGCGCACCAACATTCGGGTTTACTTGGATTCCAAAAGACTTTTTTGATAGCCGGATGCGGTAAAGTAGAAATTCCTAATTTATCAAATAATAACTCCTGCGGAACCAAAGGAATTCTATGTTTCAACATAATCATTGAGATGCAGGCTGCTATACAGCATCCTTTCTGTTCAATTATTGGAACATATCTGTAATTTTTCGGTATTGGACCGTCTCGCTCATTGAGATTAATTTCTTTAAGATTCATTATTCGCCTCCTTTGTTAAAATAACTGATATTTTATATCTTTAATATATAAAATATTATAGCCATTTTTTGTTTTTTGTCAATCCCTCTAAACTTAACGAAAAATGACCCCGCGAATTAAAGCGAGATCATTTTTAATTTTATTCTTCGTCAATAGTCGTCTATAGTACCATTCATGAGCGCGCAAAACCAACCGAGAAGACCGACACCTATAAAAAACAGAGTTATAATTCCAACCACTGTTAATCCGCCGCAAACAAAATATGCAGAAAAAGCGTAAGAAAAACATCCCTGATTCACCAACTGATTAGCGTCAATAAAACCGAAATAACCTTCTGACCAGCCGATTCCCAAACAAATACAAAGAACTATAAACAGCACTATTGCCTTTCTCATTTTTCCTCCTTTCTTTTATTAATTCCAAACCTAATTGCTTAGAATTATTAATATCATAACGCAAAAATCATTTTTTGTCAATAAATAATTAAAATACAAAAACCGAGCCTAATGCTCGATTTTTGTTGAATAGTTAGATTTTATTTTTTATTTTCTAATAAATTGAGTCTTGAAATCACAATTAAATACTCCGGCAATTTCTTGAAGCGTACTGATGGTTAAATTCTGTTGGCCTGTTTCCATTCTGGCGATATTACTCTGCTTTGTTCCTATTTTTTTTGCCAATTCTGCTTGGGACATTTTTCTTTGTTTGCGCAATTGCAAAATTTGGTAAGCAATTTCCAATTGTTTACCATATTCATCATAATATTTTTTAAATTTAGGTTCTTTTAATTGTTCGGCGAGATATTCTCGAAAATCTACCGCCTTTTGTATTTTTTTAATTTTATTCATATATTTCTTTATTACTTAAAACATCATTATAATTTTCTTCCGCTCTTACTATTTCGGATTGAGGAGTTTTGGCGGTTGTCTTTAAAAAAGCATGAAGTAAAATTATGGTCTTTTTTATAAAAGTAAAGTAAAAAATTCTGTGCCTTTGACGAGCGAAATCAACCCGCAATTCTCTAATTTTACCCTTAATATGTTTAGAATAAGGCTCATCTAAAACTCCTTGATGTTCTCGCAAAAATTCAATATATTTCAAAACTTTCGCTTTTTCTTTATCCGATAATCTATCAATATATTCTTTAACTGAACTACATTCAGTTTGACTATCTTTATAAAATTTAACTTTATATTCATTATTATTAGTATATATCATATATGATATGTGTCAATATTATAATTGTGGATAACTTTTGCCATAAATTTAGATTGAATCTTGATTCCCACATTTAGGACATGCAACAGTCTCATGATTAATCACTGAAGCTGTCGCAATGAATGGATCTTTTTTAATCTTAAATCTATAGCCACAATAGGAACATTGATGCACTGTTTTTCCAAATAATGAAATGCCACTTGCCGGGAAATAATCTTCTATTTCTGGCGTTACGGTGATTGGTCCTATCTGGGACGACAGAGTAACTTTTTCTTTTTTTAATTCTTCAATTGTTTCTTTAATTCTCTTTATTTCTTCCTTGTCTTGTGGATTTTTCTTTAGCTCTTCAAGTTTAAGATTATATTCTGTAATTAATTTCGTATATTTTTCTTCTTGTTCCATCAGCCACTTTTGAGTAATTTTATTCTGCTCCCCAAAAAAATCATCTATTCTTGTCTTGAATTCTCTTTTATTCTTCTCTAATCTTATTTTAAATTCTCTACCTTGCATCCATGTTATAACAGCAAAAATTATCGTAAAAATCATAACCAAGAAAGTGAGTATAGACAATATGATGTTATACGGATTCCACCTAAATGACAGTTGTTGATTAACTTTTTCCAAAATATTAATATATTTTGCATCTAAAGCGTTAGTGGCTTGAGATATTTCTGAATTTTTTGGCTGATTAATTTGAGCAAAAGAAAAATTATAAAAACCAAAAAACAACATACTAAACAAGATAAAACATAATATAATCCTAATTAATTTTCTCATAGTAAATATTTATAAATAATTTATTTCTGTTCTGTATATTCTCCCTCTATTGGTCCTTCGTCTTTCTTTTTTTCTTCTGTTGGACCGGCCTCTGGCTGTGCGCCCGGAGCTTGCGGACCAGGTGCTTGCTGATACATTGCTGCGCCGATTTTTTGAACCGTGTCGCCTAAATCTTGAATCGCTTTTTTAATTACTTCAATATCATTCGCGTCTTTAACTTTTTTCAATTCGGCGACTTTATCTTCAACTTGCTTTTTGACATCAGCCGGAATTTTATCGCCGCCATCTTTCAAACTTTTTTCGCAAGTATAAATTAAAGTGTCGGATTGATTGCGCAAATCAATTATTTCTTTTTTATTTCTGTCTTCAGCGGCAAATTGTTCGGCCGCTTTTTTCATTTTTTCAATTTCTTCTTTGGAAAGCGCGGAAGTATCTTTAATGGTAATATGCTGAGATTTTGAAGTGGCCTTGTCTTTGGCTGTGACGGTTAAAATACCGTTTGCGTCCAAATCAAAACCGACTTCAACTTGAGGAATGCCTCTTGGAGACGGCGGAATGCCGTCTAAAATAAATCTGCCTAAAGTTCGGTTGTCGCCGGCCATCGGTCTTTCTCCTTGCAAAACATGAATTTCCACTGAAGTTTGATTATCAGCCGCAGTAGAAAAAACTTGAGATTTTGTGGTGGGAATAGTCGCATTGCGGTCAATAATCGGCGTCATCACTCCGCCTAAAGTTTCAATTCCCAAAGTAAGCGGGGTGACGTCCAAAAGCAAAACATCTTTAACTTCTGTTTCGCCGGCTAAAATCGCGCCCTGAATTGCCGCGCCCATTGCCACGCATTCCATCGGGTCAACGCCTCGGGCGATTTTCGGGCCGAAAATATTTTCAATAAATTTCTGGACAATCGGCATTCTGGTCGGACCGCCGACTAAAATAACTTTTTCAATATTAGCCGGTGTAAGTTTGGCGTCTGAAATCGCCTGCTCAATTGAAACACGGCAGCGATCAACGATCGGTTTGACCAATTCTTCCAATTTTGCCCGAGTAATTTTCATTAATAAATGTTTTGGACCTTCATTGGTGGCAGTGATAAACGGCAAATTAATTTCCGTTTCCAAAGCCGAAGACAATTCAATTTTCGCTTTTTCAGCCGCTTCCTTAACTCTCTGAGTTACCATTTTGTCGGCTTTCAAATCCACACCTTGCTCTTTTTTAAATTCATCAATGATATAATTTATCAAAGCTTCGTCCATATCAGTGCCGCCGAGTTTGGTGTCGCCGGAAGTGGAACGAACTTCAAAAACGCCTTGTCCGAAATTCATAATCGTCACATCCAATGTTCCGCCGCCGAGATCGAAAACCAAAACTTGCTGATCTTTTTCCTGAACTTTATCCAAACCGTAAGCCAAACTGGCCGCGGTCGGTTCATTAACCAAACGGACTATTTCAAGTCCGGCGATCGCTCCGGCATCTTTGGTTGCCTGTCTTTGCGCGTCATTAAAATAAGCCGGTACGGTAACTACCGCTTTTTCCACTTTGTCGCCTAAATACATTTCCGCGTCTTTTTTTATTTTTTGCAAAATAAAAGCGGAGATTTGCTGAGGCGTGTATTCTTTGCCGAAAATATTATATTTAAAGTCAGTGCCCATTTTTCTTTTTGCGGCCAAAATCGTGCCTTCCGGATTTGCCACTGCTTGGCGGCGAGCCGGTTCACCGACCAAAAGTTCGCCTTCTTTGGTAAAAGCAACATATGACGGGAAAGCTTTTCCGCCAACTAAAGTTGTCCCTTCGGCTGAGGGAATTATTTTTGATTTGCCCGCTTCCATGTAAGAAGCAGCTGAGTTAGATGTTCCTAAGTCAATTCCTATAATTTTGCTCATAAATTTTACCTCATTTTATATTTAATAATTAATTAATTGATTAATCGGCGAGAAGTAATCGCCAAAAAAAGTGTCGCACAGTCCGAACGGGCATGGTCTCCGACGAATGTCGGAGGAGTGAGGACGAGCGCCAAACGGCAATTCGCACGCTGGGCGAATTGACCGTGTCTTTTTTTGGTGATTGCTTCGAGCCCTTTACTTGATAATAACTTTTGCCGGCCTAATAACCCGATCATGCATTGTATATCCGCTTTGAATTTCTTCAACAATTTCATTTTCTTCACCTTGTTTGTCAATTGCTTCATGAAACATGGGATCAAATTTTTCTCCCAAAGTTTTTATTTTTTCAATACCTTGCGCTTTTAAAAAACTTTCAAATTGGTCTTTAATTTTTAAAATACCGTTTGTCCACTCGCTTCGTGGTGAGCTTGTCGAACCATTGTCTTCTATTTCCGGCAGGTTTTTTACCGAATGATCAAAGCTGTCCATAATCGGCAAAAAATTCAAAATTAATTCCAAATTGGCGAATTTTATCCATTCAATTTTTTCTTTATCAATTTCTCTTTCGCGGTTAAGATAATCGGCTTTGGTTCTTTTCCAGCCGTTTAAATATTCTTCCGCTTGTTGTTTGGCTAATTCGAGCTCATCTTGTAATTTTTTAATTTCTTCGTCAGACATAAATTTAAACTTTGTCCAATATTTCTTTGGCGTATTCTATTAAAGCTATATTTCTGTTGTAGTCCATTCTCATTGGCCCCAAAAGACCCAATACTACACCTCTTTTTTGATTTGGCGTATGATATTTGATTAAAATCGTTCCGCAAAAATCACCAAACGGATTGCTTTGCCCCAAAAAAACGCGGTGGTTGCTTTCTATCTCGTCAAAAATTTTGGCAACGGTTTGATCTAAATGATCTATAATTTGCGAAACATTATAAACCACGTCCATTTGATTAAATTCCGGCTGGCTGAATAAAGAAGAAAGTCCGGTGTAATAAAAATTATTTTTATCAAAAGCCAAAATAACCAGTCCGTTGGTCAACTCCGCTATTTTCTCGCCGATTTTCTTGGCTGAAATTTCCAATGACTGATTTTCTTTTTTAACGCTGTTTAATTTTCTTTTTTCAATTTGACTGACTTCTTCTTGCTGTAAAAAATTTTCAATATAATAATGATAAGCCTTTTCAGTGGGAATGCGGCCGGCCGAAGTATGCGGCTGGATTAAAAATTTTTTTTTGGTTAATTCCGTCATCTCATTGCGAATAGTAGCCGAGCTTATTTTTGATTCAAATTTTTCCGCCAAATATTCAGACCCGATCGGCTCTGCGGTTTTGATATATTGAGAGATAATGGTTTTAAGCAATTGATTTTGCCTTTGGGTTAACATACAAAAATATTATAAAGAGTATTAAACCTTTTTTATCTGCGTTTGCTCGGAAAAGTAATCTACATTAGTGGATTACTTTTCCCTCGCTCACTTGATAATAAACTAAAAATTAGCACTCGTCAAGTCCGAGTGCTAATAATCTGTGGAAAACTTTTTTAAATACCGACTATTTATTCGCTAAATCATTGGCGATTTGATAAATATCCCCCGCTCCCATAATAAGAACTACGTCGTTCGGCTGAATATTTTCTAAAATTAGTTTTTTTGTTTCTTTTAAATCTCGTCCATATAAAACTTTTTGCCCATTTTTTTGAACCGCTTTGACCAAATCTTTTGAACTTACATCTTGGTCTTTTTCTTCTTCTCGACCCGCCACATCATAAATTTCCGAAATAATCGTCAAATCAGCGCCTTTAAAACATTTGACAAATTCCTTAAATAATTTTTTGGTCCGATTGTGATGATGAGGCTGAAATACGGCCACGATTCTTTTTCCGGGATAAAATTCTCTGGCCGCCTGAATAGTGCCGGAAACCGCAGTCGGGTGATGAGCGTAATCACTGATAAATAACACAGACTGACACTGACTTAACACTGACTTACACTGACATTTTCTGTGTCCGTCTGTGTGCCGTCCGTGTAAGTCCGCGTTCATGATTTCAAATCTTCGCCAAATTCCGGAGAATTTTTCTACGGATTTTTTAATTACTTCGGGTTTAACGCCCAAAGCCAAAGCGCCGGCAGTTGCGGCCAAGACATTGTAAATATTAAAAATTCCCGGAACTTTTAACCGAAAATTGTAAATTTTGCCCTTAAAACATAAATCAAAAATTTGTTCGCCGTGTTTGGTAATAATATTTTTTGCCATTACCTCTGCCTGACTTTTAATGCCAAAAGTTATTGTCTTGTTTTTGGATTTAATCTTTTTTAAATTAACATCATCGGCATTTGCAATCAGAATTCCATTTTTAGGCAATTTTTTAATATATGTTTTAAAAGTTCTGATTAAATGATTAATGTTTTTATAATAATCAGTGTGATCCAATTCCAAATTATTCAGAATAATCATTTTAGGCGACAAATTCAACATATGAGCTCGCCATTCGCAGGCTTCAACCACAAACACAGACTTACGCGGACAGGACACTGACCTACACTGACTGTCTGTCTTAGTCTGTGTTAAGTCCGTATTAGTCCGTGATATGCGTAGATTTCCATTCCATTGAGGCACCTTGCTTCCGACAATCACTAATGGGTCTATTTTGGCTTGTTCTAAAATTAAACCTAAAATCGCCGTGGTAGTGCTTTTGCCATGCGTGCCGCTGACAGCAATGGTAAATTTTTCTTTGCTTAATTCTCCCAAAAATTCCGGATAAGAAAGCTGAGGAATGGATAATTTTTTTGCTTTTATTCTTTCCGGATTATTTTTTTCCACTGCCGGCGAATAAATAACCAAATCTGTATCGGCTGACAAATTTTCCGCTTCATGGCCTTGGTAAAATTTAACTCCCATTTTTTCCAGTTTCTTGATTATTTCGGAAGAATTCAAATCAGAGCCAAAAACTTTTTTGCCCTGTTGAACCATCATTTTTGCCAAAGCGCTGACCCCGATTCCGCCCAAGCCGATAAAATGTATTTTTTTGATTTTTCGCCCGCCTAAATTTTTTATTGACATAAATAACGTTTAAGTGATTTTTTAATATAATTTCTCCCCCACCCGGATTTAAAAAATCTTTCTCGTTCTTTGGCATCCCCTGAATGAAGATATGCTTCATAATAAACCAAAGTAAATGGCGCTCTTGATTTAGTAGACGTAGACATTTTATTATTGTGTTCTTCTAGTCTCTTTCTTAAATCTTTTGTAAAGCCAACATAAAATTTACCATCTTTCAAACTGCGCAAAATGTATACGTAATAAAAAATTTTGGCGGGCATGGCTATTATCTTACACTTTTTTTATAAAAAAAATAGCCCCCTTAATTCAGAGGGCTATTTATTTTATATTCTTCTTCTTTAGTTTCATTCTCTAAAAATTTTATAAATGTCGCTTGCGGACATTTTTCCGGATATCGCAAACATTTATGCGTATAGATAGAATGAAGAGCATTTTCCCAATACCTTTTTTTATTTACCGGTATTTTTAATTTTCTAAGAATAATTTCTCCGTCTATCCAAGCTATCCACTCTGACCAAGGACAACTCACATGATCATCCTTGTCTTTTAACTCCATAGCACAAGCCATAAACTTTTTACGGCGGTATTGCAAAACATGGCCTATTTCATGTGCTAAACTATTAACTCCTCTCCACCGCAGCCATGGAATATAAATTGCCCTGAGATCCCTAATTTCAACCACATCATGTTCACAAACCTTATTGCTACGATTAAAATGAAGTGCCGTATTACTACAAAATGCGCAAGGCAAACCCTTTTCTATGGCTATTCCATTTGATTCAGCATAAGCCAAAAACTTGGAAAAAACCGGCGACTTTTTTAAGTCGTATAATAATCTCCTGTTCTGATAAGGATGAATCAATCGAAATAAAACCTTATGGCAGAATGGAATTAATACGCTAAAAGTCAAAAAATAGGCTAGCCCTACAAATGCTGCTCCAGCTCCGAATAAAATAATAAAAAATATTATTATATTTAAAAGATCCATGATCTCCTCCTAGTTTCCAAACTTTATTGTCTGGATTACTATTATTTAAGCATATTTTTTGGTTTTTGTCAAGATCTATTTTTTAAATTAATATATTGAAAACATATAAATTAAAAAGACCCTTGCCGAACAAAAGCAAGGGCCTCAGTTTAAATCTTTCTCTCAATCGTTTTTACGGAAACGAATCAATTGAGTGCCTTCGTTCCAACTATCCTCAAAAATGCCCAAAAAAAATTCACTGCTGCTTCCCTGATTTTTGAGGGTCGCCACACCATGGACTTTGTCAGAATTTACCCAGAGATTATTTTTTTCGTCAAAAGACACTATTAATCCTTGTGGTAATTTATCTCTCTTGATTGCCCATAAAAGAGACAATCCAGGGGCACTGGTAAAAAACTTATCCTTCCCCTTGCGCAAGAAAGAAATGCAATATTCCGAACTTATTCTATGTTTGGCTATAAAAATATCAACCATACATTTTTCACCCGGTTGAAGCCTATACGATACATTCCCAAAGTTTTTATCATTAATTGAATCATCATAGAAACAGAATTCTTGTCCGTGCTCTTTATAAAAATTTTCCAACTGCCCTTTGGAATTGTAATCCCCTGGTACTTCTAACTTGATACTTTCCATAAAAACAATTCTTTTATCCATTCTCCCCCCCCTTTTTTTTAATTTTCTATTGTCTATTATATTATATCTTTATTTTTTGTCAATCAAATATTTTATTCTAAATTGGATATACTAATTTAACAGACCCTTACCGAAGCAAGGGTCTGAGTTTAATTTTCTACAAAGAGCTAACTGGAGTTTCCGCATTCACAGAAGCAAAGCAGACAGAAGCTGTCGTTCCAACCATCTTCAAAGCGGCCAAGGCCTAAATTGAATTTGGAAATGTCATCAGAACAGCGGAAGATGTTCGCTATGCGGTGGCTACCGTTAGGGTCAACCCAAAGAGCGCTTCGTTCATCAAATGAGACGGACCACTTACCGACTGGAAAAACATCTTTAGCTTCTTGCCAAGCTAGGAAAAGTCCTCTGACGCCGGTAAGGATGACGTTCTCTGAATGCAGGAAAGCCAGACAATTTTCCGAGATTATGCCTTCCATAACCTGGAAAAATTTGACTTTAAATTTCTCCCCGGGTACAAGTCTCCTTGTCGTTCGAAAGTGTTCATCAGTGACATCCGGATGATAGGAATTGAATTCAGAGTAATGTTCTTTCTTGAAGGTGGCCAAGCAAATGTCAGGATTGTATTCTACCGGCACAACCAGATTATCAATAACCTTGATTAGATTGAAGCGCGGATCTACTTTGACAGACATTTTTTTATCCATCGTTTCCTCCATAATACCGAAATTTAAGTCGTTGACTTTATGCCACAACTTTTTCGGCATTGATATTATCTTAAACAAACTTTGGGAGTTTTGTCAATCCTTATATATTCTTTAAAATAATCTCCGCGATTTTGGAAGCGGCATCCGGCTTGGCTAATTTGGAAATATTTAAACTCAAAACAGAACGTTCACTAACGGAAAAAATCAATTGATGAATTTTCTCTGATAAAATTTTGGGAGTGATATTTTTTTGATTCATTAAAACAATTGCTTTTTGCTCTGCAAAATATTGAGCGTTAATTTCTTGATGGGAATCCGGCATTGGAATTATAATCGCCGGCTTACCTAAGATTGACAATTCAGTTAAAAATCCCATTCCGGCTCGGCTGATAACCAAATCGGCAATCGTTAAAGCGTCCGGCATTGCTTCGTTTAAAAATTCATATTGATGATAATGAGTTAGAGTTTGTGCAGCTTGTATTTTACTTTTTCCTGTTATGTGAATTATTTGACAAAATTTAACTAATTCAGGAATAATTTCACTGATTAACTTATTGATATTTTGAGCGCCTGTGCCTCCGCCAACGACTAATAATGTCGGTAAATTATTTTCCAAATTAAATCTTTTAATCGCTCTTTCTTGGGAATAATTTTTAATATCCGGACGAACCGGATTGCCGGTTAAAATGGTTTTTTCTTTTGGAAAATCATTTAACGATTTTTCCAAGCTGACCGTAATAATTTTGGTAAAAGGAGCCATCAATTTATTGGCTAAACCCGGAATAACATCTTGCTGATGAATAAAAATCGGTATTCTAAAAAACCAGCCCGCCCAAACCAAAGGTACGGCGACAAATCCCCCGGCCGAAACAATGGCTTTTGGCTTATATTTTAAAATTAAAAAAACAGATTGTAAAAAACCTGCAATAATTAAAAATGGAGAAACAAAATTTTGCCAGCAAAAATAACGGCTCAATTTACCGGAAAAAATCGGTTGATAAGGAATATTATATGATTGAGCCAATTCGCGCTCGGGAATTCCTTTTTTTGTGCCAATAAATAAAAACTTTGTTTCCGTCCGCCGGCTGGCGGATTGTTTTTCCAGCCCAAGGCTGGTCAGCCTCTGGCTGATAATTTCTTGGCTGATAGCTAAAAGCGGACTTACCGAACCGCCCGTACCACCGCCGCTTAAAAATATTCTCATACCAGACAGTATACTATTTTTAGAAAAATTGTCCAAAAAAAATTAGCGCCCGTTTCAACAACGAACGCTAAACTTTTTTTCATATTTATTTTTTTCTCCAAAACAACATTCCTCTCTTTCTTCCAGCTTTTACTAATATAATCCGCCACTTATGGAGGTAGCGGTTCATAGGATCTATAAGCTTTGTTTCTTCTACTTTGTATCCAAGACTTAGGAACGTACCCTGAGACTTCTCAATATTCTTAAATCCTATAACATTGAGAATTATTCTCTCTTCCATTTTAAATCACCTCCTGATTAATTGACAAATTTTTACTATTTTGGTATTAATTAACTGATTTAATATTAGCATAAAAATTCAAAAATGTCAAGCCCTGTTTTAAAAATTAATCTCAAAGATAAAAACTATCCCAAATTGCTGAAAGAAATTTATGACCCGCCGCAGAACCTGTACGCCGTCGGAGAAATCAAGGCGGAAGAAAATTATCCCTTGGCAATTGTCGGAACACGAAAAGTTTCAAGCTATGGCAAGCAAATTACCGTTTCTTTGACCAAAGATTTGGTTAAAGCCGGATTAACGATTGTCAGCGGTTTAGCTTTGGGCGTGGACGGATTGGCGCATCAAACAACTCTTGATAACGGCGGCCGAACGATCGCCGTTTTGGGTTCAAGTCCTGATATTATTTATCCGCCGCTTCATAGAACTTTGGCAAAAAATATTATTAAAAATAACGGAGCAATAGTTTCGGAATATCCGCCAACCACCTCTCCGACCAGATGGACTTTTCCTGCCAGAAACAGAATTATTGCCGGACTTTCATTGGGAACCTTGGTTATAGAAGCGCCGGAAAAATCCGGAGCTTTGATTACCGCGCATTCAGCTTTGGATCAAGGACGAGAAGTTTTCGCCGTGCCCGGCAGCATTTACAATCCTAATTCAGCCGGCTGCAATCAACTGATTAAAATGGGCGCGAAAGCGGTTACCAAGGCCGAAGATATTTTAGACGCTTTTAATTTGGAATTGTCGGAAAAAATTTCCGAAACACCCGAACCGACCTTGCCGGAAGAAAAAATATTGTGGAAATTTTTAAGCCACGAGCCCGTACATATTGACCAATTAATTAAATCAAGTAAATTTAGCACCAGTCAGGCCATTGCTGTCTTGACATTAATGGAAATAAACGGCAAAGTAAAAAACCTGGGAGGCGGAAATTATGTCAAAAACTAAAAATCAAAAAAAATTAATCATTGTCGAGTCGCCGACAAAATCAAAAACCATTTCTCATTTTTTGGGAGATGAATTTTTAATTGAATCTTCTTACGGCCACATTCGCAATCTTCCAAAAAGCAATAAAAAGGCCATTGATATTAAAGCTGGATTTATTCCTCATTATGAAATCACCAAAGGGAAAGAAGATGTTGTTTCTAAAATTAAAAGTCTCGCTAAAAACGCAAGTGAAGTATTGCTCGCGACAGATCCTGACCGCGAAGGAGAATCCATTGCTTGGCACTTGAAAGAAACCTGCGGTTTGAAAAATCCAAAACGAATTGTTTTTCATGAAATCACCGAGAACGCAATTAAAGAAGCGATAAATCATCCGCGGGAAATTGACGAAAATTTGCGGCAAGCTCAAGAAGCGCGCCGAGTTTTGGATCGCCTGGTCGGTTATGATTTAAGCGGTTTGATTTGGAAAAAAGTCCGCTACGGGCTTTCAGCCGGCCGCGTTCAATCGCCGGCGCTGCGCATAATTATGGAAAGAGAACGCGAAATCAGAGCGTTTATACCGGAAAATTATTGGGTTTTAACCGGAGAATTTAAGACAGAAAAAAATGACAAAATTATTTTGACTTGCGACAAAGAACCGGCTGATGAAAAAGAAACCAATAGAATTTTAGAAGCCGGCCGCGCCAATCCATGGCACATCGCTGAAATAAAACAAACCGAAGCCAAGCGTTCTCCTCGCGCGCCATTCACCACTTCAACGCTTCAGCAAACAGCCAGTTCTCGGCTCGGATTTTCCCCATCGCGCACAATGATGGTGGCTCAAAAACTTTATGAACAAGGTTTAATCACATATATGAGAACCGACAGCGTGATTATCAGCAAGGAAGCTTTGCCTGTAATTCATCAAGAAATAGAAAAAACTTTTGGCAAAAAATATTTGGAACCGCGAATTTATAAAACAAAAAGTAAAAGCGCTCAAGAAGCGCATGAAGCAATTCGTCCGACAAATATCGGATTGAAAAACGCCGGCGCGAACGAAGAACAGGAAAGATTATACGGACTGATTTGGGCGAGAACAATTTCTTCTCAAATGACTGACGCAAAAATGCTCAGAACAAAAGTTTCCGCCAATATAAATAAAGAAGGAATAATTCCTAATTTTTCCGTGGTCGGAAGTATTACTGTTTTTCCCGGATGGCTCGCGGCAGATGTAGAAGCTCAAGGCGAAGAAGTTCAAATACCGAAATTATCCAAAGGCGAAAAATTGGAATTGCTGAATCTTGAGAGCCAAGGCAAACAAACAGAACCGCCCGGCCGCTACACGGAAGCCGGATTGGTAAAAGAATTGGAAAAACGCGAAATCGGAAGACCGAGCACCTATGCTTACATTATTAAAACAATCAATGACCGCGGATATGTGACCAAAGACGGCAAAACGCTCCACCCCACCGACACCGGCGAAGTGGTCAGCGATTTTCTTGAAAATAATTTTCCGAAATATATCAGCGATTCCTTCACCGCGGAAATGGAAAACGAACTTGATGAAATAGCCGAAGGAAAAATAAAATATGAAAAAGTTTTAAAAGATTTTTACGGCCCGTTTTCCAAAGACGTTAAATCAAAAGAGAAAATAGATAAGGTAACCAATCTTGGAGATGCTGACGAAAAATTCAAATGCCCGGTTTGCAACGGTCCGATGGTCATAAAATTGTCCAAAACCGGCAAATTTTTAAGCTGCGCGAAATTCCCTGAATGTGTTGGCGCCAGAAAAGCAGACGGTTCCATAATGGAAGGTCCGAAAGAAACCGGCGAAATGTGTCCGGAATGTTTAACCGGCAAACTCGTAGAACGCGAAGGCCGCTTTGGCAAATTTATTTTTTGCAGCAATTATCCAAAATGCAAATTCATTAAAAGAAGCGCTGAAGAAGAAGCCAAAGCAAAAACCGGAGTAAAATGCCCGAAGTGCGAAGGAGAAATCGTGGAACGCCGCGGAAGATTCGGTCCGTTTTTTTCCTGTTCCAATTATCCCAAATGTAAATTCATAATAAAATCCCGTCCAACCGGAAAAATCTGCGACCTTTGCGGATCTTTGATGATGCAAGGAACTAAAACAATACCGGAAAGATGCAGCAATAAAGCATGTTCTATGCACAATCCTCACAAAAAACCGTCAGAAAGTGCGAAAATTTGAACGATTGACAAAAATCAAAAAAAGTGTATAATAAAAGTATAAAATAAATTAATTAAATAATTTTAATTATATGGAAAATAAAAGAGATGGAAGTTCACCTCATGAATTATTAAATGCACAAGAAGGACAAGAAAAATTTGATATGCTATTAAAAAGTGGTAATATTGATAGAGTCGAAGAATTAGAAAAGCATGCCAAGGCATTAGGACTTAAGTTGGAAATTAAACCAGAACTTTTACAAGAAGCATATGAATATCACCATAAAGTGAAGTGGCTTGGTAATGAGTTAAATAAAATAAGACAGTATGCTGCAAAAAAAGGAATTGAATTGAAAGAACCAGAAAAATCGAAAGAATAAGGAAGTTTAGATATTATTAAAATTAAGTTTTTTATCAAAAAATTAAGAGCCGATATTTCATCGGCTCTTAATTTTTATTCTCTTACTTTTTCTATTCTTGGAGGTCCGACCTCCATTAAACCTAAAAAGCTAATAATTTTTGAATTATTTTTTCCAAATCTTCTTGGCTGAAAGTTTCAATGACAATCTTTCCGCCTTTTTTCTTTTTAATAATTTTTATTTTCGCGTCCAGAATTTTCGCCAATTCCCTCTCGTTTTCCAAAAGCATGGAATCCAATTCAACGGTTTTCCTGACTCTTTTTCCGCCGACAATTTTTTCCGTTTCCCGCACGGTTAAATTCAATCCCAAAACTCTTTTCAATAAAATTTTTTGTTTTTCCTGATCTTCTGTGGAGAGCAGGGCCTTGGCATGGCCTTCGGTAATTTGTTCTTCTTCAATCGCCCTCTGAATCGGTTCGGCAAGAGTTAAAAGGCGCAAAGTATTTGCCACGCTTGTTCGTGCTTTTCCCAATTTTCTCGCAATATTTTCTTGGGTCAAATTAAATTCATCGGTCAATCGCTTGTAAGCTCGTGCTCTTTCCATGGGATTTAAATCTTGTCTCTGAATATTTTCCAAAAGAGAAATTTCAAATTTTTCGCTGTCTTTGACTGATCTGACAATAGCCGGCACTGTTTTAAATTCCAAAAATTTAGCCGCTCTGAAACGACGCTCGCCGGCGACAATTTGATATTTTCCCCAACCAATTGAAGTCAAAATCAGAGGTTGAATAATTCCGTATTCGCGAAGAGAATTGATCAATCCTTCCATTTCTTGATGAGGGAAATTTTTTCTCGGCTGGTCAGGATTGGCTTCAATTTGTTCAAGCGGGATTTCCAAAACCCGCTCGCCTGTTTCGGCTAACGTTTCTTCGGTGATTTTTTGAATTGTTTTTGGAGGAATTAACGCCCCCAGTCCTCTTCCTAATGACATAAAAACTCTTTAATTATTATGTAAAACAAACTCTCTGGCTAAACGATGGTAAGCTTTGGCTCCGCGAGATCGAGGCGCATATTCTAAAATTGTTTTGCCGTAGCTCGGCGCTTCAGCCAAATAAACATTGCGAGGAATAACTGTTCTGTAAATTTTATGCGGAAAAAATTTATATAATTCTTCCCAGACATCAGCCGACAATTTTCCGCGCGTGTCATACATTGTCAGTATCGCTCCCAAAACGCTGAGATCCGGCCTTAAATTTTCTTTTATCAAATTGATGGTATTTAAAAGCTGACCCAATCCTTCCAAAGCGAAATATTCAGCTTGAACAGGAATTAAAACACTGCTTGAAGCCACTAAGCTGTTAATGGTCATTAATCCCAATGAAGGCGGGGTGTCAAAAAATACAAAATCAAAATCGTCCGCCAAGGGCTTAAGCGCTTTTGTCAAAAGAAATTCTCTGTCTTCCAAATTGACTATTTCAATATTCGCTCCGGCTAAATTTTCATTTGCCGGAATAAGCCAAAAATTTTTTCTGACTTCTATTAAACCTTCTGTTAAAGGAATTTTTCCGCTTAGAATTTCATAAATCCCCTTGTCTCTGTTTTCCGCACTCACACCCAATCCGGAACTGGCATTGGCCTGCGGATCCAAATCAATAATCAAAACTTTCTTGCCGAATCGGGCAAGATAAGCTGACAAGTTGATTAAGGTGGTGGTTTTTGCCGTACCGCCTTTTTGATTGACAACACTGATAATTTTCATACCCGCCTAAATTTTTTAATAGCTCCTTCCTGTCTAAATTTTAAAAGAAAAATTTAAACAGATTTTAATATAATTTTTGCCTCGCCCTGACTTAAAAAACTTGAGCGGGCATAACTTTAGTTTATCACTTTTAAAACGTTTGACAAGATTTAAAAAAATGTTAAAATATTGTGAATGCCGCGCCGTCCCATATTTTGCGCCGAGGTGCTGAAACTGGTAAACAGGCTGGTCTCAAAAACCAGTGGGTGCAAACCCTTGAGGGTTCAAGTCCCTCCCTCGGCATATAAAAATACAAATATGTATGATTGATAAAAATGTATTAGCTTATGTCATTGGTATAGCAATTGGCGATGGTAATTTATCAAATCCTAACGGCCGCGCCATAAGATTACGAGTAACCTGTGATACTAAATACAAAAATATCATTTCAGAAATTATAGCTTCTATAAAAATATTAGTTCCAAAAAATAAAGTTTCTATTGTCCACCGAGAAAAAAACTATATAGACATCAGTTGTTACTCAAATAAATGGGAAAAATGGTTGGGATGGAAGGTTGGCTATGGTCCAAAAGTAAAACAAAATATCTCAATACCCACCTGGATTAAAAATAATAAAAAATATTCCATTAAATGTTTAAAGGGATTATTAGAAACAGATGGGTCGGTATATTTGGATAAAAATTATAAAATGGTAAATTTTACCACTGTTATTCCAAAACTTGCCAAAGATATAATAAATATTATTATAAAATTAAATTTTTATCCACATCTTTATACTATAAAAGATTCTCGCCCAAATAGAAAAACTAAATACATCATCAGGCTTTCTAAAAATGTAACTGAATTTCTTAATCTAATTAAACCGTTGAAAGATATTAAAATTTAAGGTATCATTATAGTTTAATGACGCGGGGTAGAGCAGCTGGCAGCTCGCCAGGCCCATAACCTGGAGGTCGTTGGTTCGAATCCAACCCCCGCAATTAAAAGGTGGTGACGAATTTTATAAAATTATTGGCCGAGTAAGAACGCCAAAGCCCATAATCCCGCTTGAGCGGGATCGGTTGGTCCAACCCCCGCAATTAAATATTTTGAGCAGGTCTTAACAAAATGATGGCAGGGTAGCTCAGCGGTAGAGCACACGCTTCATAAGCGTGCCGTCGCGGGTTCGATCCCCGCCCCTGCTATTTATATCATATTTATGACCTTAACCGTTCACACTGCTGTCGGTATCTTTATTGGCAAGTACGCGTCAAACCCGTTTCTTGCTTTTTTGTTCGGATTTTTATCACATTTTTTACTTGATGCAATTCCTCATGTTGATGAAGGAATTTTTATCCAAAAATATTTTTACTGTGCAGTATTCGCAGATATTTTTCTTTCGGCTATTTTTATTTTTTGTTTTTTTCGTTTTATCCGACCTGCTTATTCTTCAAAAATTTACTGGGCGATTTTAGGATCCGCCCTGCCGGATATATTTACTTTTTTTTATTCTGAGTTACATTTTAAATTTTTAGGAGGATTTTATAACTTACATCAAATTATCCATTGTCCGGAAAAAATAAACAATCCTGTCTTTTTAGCCGCTATTCAAATAATTTTTCTGGTTTGTTTAATTTTTATTCTGTTTAAAAAAAAGACGAGTCAAAAACTCGCTAAATAAAAAAATATCCGCCAAAAGGCGGATATTTTTTTACCTTGGACACTTCCCTGTCAATTCTTGCCACCGTTTATCAATTTCTTGTTGAATCTTAATTAAATTATTTTTATCTTTTTCGGAAAATAAATTTTTAAATCTTCCTTGAAATTTTAAAAATTCTTCAACCGGTAATTTTTCTCTCGGCTGATAATTTAATTTATAAACGCCGTTTTCTATTTCATAAAGCGGCCAAAAACAAGTTTCTGTGGCAAGCTGCGACATTTTCACGGTCAAATCGGAATTATATTTCCAATTCGCCACGCAAGGACATAAAATATTCAAAAAAGTCGGGCCATTGGTACTAAGGGCCTTTTTTGCTTTTTGATGCAAATCAAACCAATTATGAATTGCTGCCTGGGCCAAATAAGGAAGATTATGAGCCGCGGCGATTTTCATAATATCTTTTCTGGATTCTATTTTGCCGGCCGGAGTGGTTGAAGTTGAAGCACCAAGCGGTGTGGCTGAAGATCTTTGCCCGCCGGTATTGCTGTAGACCTGATTGTCATAACAAACATATAAAAAATTATCCCCTCTTTCCCAAGCTCCAGAAAGCGATTGAAGCCCGATATCATAAGTGGAACCGTCGCCGCCAAAAACAACAAATTTAACATTTTCCGGAATTTTCTTTTTTTCTTTTAAATGCTGATAAACCGCCAAAATTCCACTCATTGTCGCCGGCGCGTTTTCAAAAGCATTATGCATATAAGGCATATTCCAAGAAGTTTGAGGATAAAGAGTAGTGGTAACTTCCATGCATCCGGTAGCATTAACAACCACTAATGGATTATCAGTTGCTCTTAAAACAGAACGAACAATAATCGGAATGGCGCATCCGCGGCAAGTTCGATGACCAGGCGCAAAATGTTCCGGTTTTTTTAATAAATCTTTTAGAGTTTCCATAATTTTTTAAAAATAGTTTGAGTGATAAATACGCTTAAAATTGCCGATATAATGCCCCCTAAAATATCGCTTGGCCAATGAACGCCGACGAAAATTCTGCTGATTCCCACCAATAGAGCTAAAATCAATAAAATTATGCCGAATTTTTTCCAATCTTTAAATATGGTTAAGGCCATGATAAAACCGATAGTCGTGTGATATGAAGGAAAAGAATAATCTTTTGGGCTGGCTAAAAATTTAATCAACTGAAAAACTTCTCTATGGTCCACAAAAGGACGGAAACGATGATAAAATAAACCGATAAAATTATTTATCAAGAGCCCGCAAGCGATAGTTCCGACTATTTTTAAAACCATTAAACTGATTTCTTTTCTTTTCGGCGACAAATAATAAACCAAGAGAATAATCAAAGGAATAAGAAAAATCAATCCGTCGGCGCAAATAATGCCAAATTGATCCATGGCCATCCATTTGCCTGCCAAATGATTAATTTTTATCAGTAAAAAATAGTCCATATTAATCAAAATTATTATATCAGATAATTAATTTGCAAGCAAGCCCGCCTAAATTTTCACAAAAATTTAGGCGGGCAAGCTAACTATTAAAATAATTCAGGCTCTTGCTGTAGACAACAAGAGCCTTTTAAAATCATCACTTACTTACAATCGCAATAGTTTTTAAACCTACGACATTTTGGACGGCCTTTATAAAGGCCGTACTGACAGCCTCTTAATAGCCATTTGATTGGTTTCTTATTCCAAGAAAAAATATTTTTCAACCACTCTATTTTTCCTTGCCGTCCTTTTAAGGATTTTGTTTTTTCTGACATCCCACCTCCTTTTCAACTAATTTTAGAATAACAAAAATTTAAAAATTTGTCAATATTTTTTATTTTAGAAAAAATTTAAACCGCCGTTTGAAATTAATTTTTTACCGTTATTTTTCTTTTTCCAATCATCTTCGCTGGTAAACATTTCAACCGTCAAGCCATTTCTTGGAATAACAAAATCGTAGTGCGAAGTAGCCGTCTCAAATCCTTCCGTGCCTTCTTTGCCATGCTTAGAATCACCAAAAGCAAAATGCATCGTTCCCAGTCTCTTCTCCGCCTCAATCACTGAAACACCCGGAAAATTATAAGGTTTTTCAGGGTCAGAAACAGTGCTTCGAGCCTTACTGTTTGCTCCAAACGCAATTTCCGCCACTCTCAAAACATTCAACGGTTGACCGCTCTCTTTAGCTTCGTCGCGCATATCTTTTTCCAGATCAGATCTCAATTTTTTAGCTGACTTGCCACCTTCAATAGAAGTAATTATTCCATTTTTAACATTAACTCTGACAAACTCATCAACGCCTTGATCCGTGGTAATAGTTGATTCTAAGACAGGTAAAACCAAAGTTCCGTTCATTGTTCTTTCATCGGGCGTGGTAAAAATTTCTCCACCCAAAAGGTTGCCCCATTGACCCGGCTTATCTAAAACCCCGCTGTCTTTAGACCATTGCCTCTCGTGAGATGAGCGCAAACCTACTTCTAAATCTGTCCCATAATTCGAAGTAATATGAAAACCTTTAGCATCTTTCAAAACCGCCTCCATTTTATTAAGCCTATATTCTAAATCCTCTAAATTTTCATCTAGGGCTCCGTCTTTTTTAAAAGCATCAGATCCTAAATCAATAAGGCTTAAAAGGCGGTTGCCATATTCTACAATATCTTTATCACAAAGATCTTCAATGGCTGGATACATTTTTTTCGAAACATCAATAATAACTTTAAATTTTTTAAGCAGTTCCTGTATTTCTTCTCTTTTGGTTTGTTTATCTAATAAAATTTCTTGAGATTCAGAACCTATTTTCTTGACAGCTTCTTCTAAAATTAAAGTTACTTCAGGATTAGTTTTTTTGTCTTTTAAAAATAAAATCTTTTCTTCCGGTTTTAATTTTAATAAATTTTTTAAAGACTTCTCGGCAACTTCAATTTTTTCCAAAAATAAAATTTCTGCCTCTTTCTCTGTTTGATTTTCAGAAAATATTTTCTCTTTAAACATATGTTCAAATTATTTTTATCTTATATTTAAAGATTAGCAGAAAAATTAAATTTGTCAAGTTAAATAAAATTTTTCATACTTATCCACATAAAAAATTTTGACGGATGGTTAAAAAAGATTTACAATTAAAAATATTATGACAGAAGAAATAAAAAAACAAAATAATGGATCCGAAACCAATGGAGGTCAAGAAAAGAAAAAATTAAAATTTCTTTTTGTTTCATTGGAAAGTTTAAGCGGTGATTTGGCTTGGCAAATAAAAAAAGAAGGACATGAAGTCAAATGTTATATCAAAGCGAAAACAGACGCAGACGCTTATGACGGGTTCGTGGAGAAAATTGATGATTGGAAAAAATACGTAGACTGGTGCGATGTTGTTATTTTTGACGATGTGGAATTCGGACCGGATGCGGAAAAATTGAGACAAGCCGGCAAACCTGTTATCGGCGGTTCTGTTTATACCGATCAATTGGAAATAGATCGCGAATTCGGACAAACGGAATTAAAAAAATACGGAATTAACATTTTGCCTCATTATAATTTTTCAAATTATGACGAGGCGATTAATTTTATCAAAACCAATCCCGGTCTTTATGTTTTCAAGCCATCCGGCAATACTCCATCCGGCGGCAAGGGATTGTTATTTTTAGGACAAGAAGATGACGGCCGCGACATTTTGGCTCTGCTTGAAAAAAATAAAGAAGTTTGGCAGAAAAAAGCGCCCGTATTTCAACTTCAAAAATGCGTCTCCGGCGTAGAAATCGCCGTAGGAGCATTTTTTAACGGTCAAGAATTCATTAAACCGGTTATTGTCAATTTTGAGCACAAGAGATTATTCCCGGGAGACCTTGGTCCTTTTACGGGAGAAATGGGTACGGCTGTATTTTGGGCTAAAACCAATCCTATTTTTGAAGCAACTTTGGAAAAAATGAAACCCGCCTTGGCGCAATCCGGTTATCGCGGTTATATTGATTTAAATTGCATTGTTAACGGCCGAGGTATTTATCCCCTTGAATTTACTTCTCGTTTTGGTTATCCGATTCTTCAAATTCAGCTCGAAGGAATCATCACTCCAACCGGTGAATGGCTGGAAAAACTGGCCAAAGGAGAAAATTTTGAATTAAAAACAAAAAAAGGTTTCCAGGTGGGAACAAGAATTATGCTTCCAACCTATTTTACCAGTGATAAATCAGTAATTGAAACTTACAAAGATTTGCCGATACTTTTTAAAAAACCAGACAATTTGGACGGCATTCATATAGAAGACGTTAAAATGACAGAGGGCGCTTGGCGAGTTGCCGGTGATTCGGGATGCTTGTTGGTTGTTACCGGTTCGGGCACAACCATGGATGATGCCAGAGAACAAGTTTATTCAAGAATTAAAAATATTATGGTGCCCAATATGTTCTATCGGGTTGATATCGGATCAAAGTGGTCCGAAGATTCGGACCGGTTGCAAACATGGGGATATTTGTATTAATTTTAAATTTCTAATTTTTAATTTCTAAACAAATTCTAAAATTCAAAATTGAATATGAAAAAAGACCTTTAATTTTATATAGGTCTTTTTTTATTTGGTAAAATTTTACTATTTTTTGAAAAAATAGTAAAACCAATTTTTTAAATTTAATATTTTTTCATTTAAACTTTTACTGATTGATTTTGTTGCCTGGTCAGTTTGAGTATTTTGAGAAGTTATAACCACTACTTGCTCTCCCGGTTTTTGCAAGCCCAATTTTTCGCGAGCGATTTTTTCTTGAAAATAATCAGTCTGCATTTTCTCTATTTTATCAATGGCTTCTTTATTCTCTTTTTCCAATAAAGAATTTTGATTTTCCAGTTTTGAAAGTTCTTTTTTTAATTTTATCTGCTGATTTATTTCTTGAATTGCCGTTATCAAGCTGAAAATTAAAACCAATATCAATAAATAGAACAAACTTTTGGAAGCGATTATTTTTTTAAAATTTGATTTCTTCTTTATCATGTTTATATTATACCAAAAGGGGCTGGAAAAATCCAACCCCTTTTGCGCTACTTAATAGTAAATTTAAAAAAATATCCGTTAACTTATTTTGGCTGTGTCATCGTATCTATAAATTTCCCATATGTATTATTCTCTGCGAATTTCTTTTTTAACGCTTTGAATTCCTCTAATTTTTCTTTGAAACCTGACTTATTTTGTAATTCGTCCATTTCTTGTAATGTTTTATCCATTGATGCTTTGTCTGGTGCTGCAAAAACGGTTTTTAATGGTTCATTTAATTCATTATATCTAGCAATATCTGGATCGCCTTTAAGCTCTTCAAATCTCTGTTCTTCTGCTTCAGTCATTTCTGAAGCATCGGGGTTAAATCCCCCTTTCTCTGGATTACTCATAATATTTACCTCATTAAGATTGTTTTAAAACAATCTTTTAATTTATTAATTTATTATCGCAACCTATTATTAGAATAACACATTTTTAAAAGAATGTCAAATTAAAAAAAACTATTTTTTTATGATAGCCAAATATGCTTCCGGCGGAATATCTACCTTGCCCAAACGCGCCATTTTTTGTTTTCCTTTTTTTTGCTTATCCAATAATTTATTTTTGCGAGTCACATCGCCTCCGTATAATTTCGCCGTCACGTCTTTGCGAAGGGGTGATATTTTTTCCGAGGCTAATATTTTCCCGCCAACCGCGGCTTGAAGTTTAACTTCAAAAAGCTGGCGCGGTAAAATTTCTTTCAAAGATCCGACAATTCTGCGGCCCGAACGAAGCGCCCAATCTCTATAAACAATACTGGATAATTGCTCTATTACGTCGCCGGCGACCAATATATCCAATTTAACCACTGTGGTCGGCCGATAACCCATAAAATCATAACTGTAAGAAGTATAACCGCTGGTTATACTTTTAAGTTTGTCGTAAAAATCAACCAAAAGCAAAGCTAATGGCATTTCGTAGTGAAGAACGGCTCTTTGAAATTTTCCATATTTTTCGCCCGAAATATATTCCAATGACAAAAAAATTCCCAAATATCCTCTTAACAATTCCATAATTGAACCGATATAAGTAATCGGTGTGACAATATCAATTTTCACCCATGGTTCTTCAATTTTATCCACCTGACTCGGATCAGGAAATTCCGTCGGTGAATAAATAAGTTTACTCTTGCCTGTTTTAAATTTTATATTATAAGATACACTGGGCGAAGTGATAACCAAATCAAGACCATATTCTCTTTTTAATCTTTCCTTAACAATATCCAAATGCAAAAGTCCGAGAAAACCGACTCTGAATCCCATTCCAAAAACAGATTGATCGGCCACTGAACCAATCGGCTCAAACGTCAAACTGGCGTCATTTAATTTCAATTTGCTCAAAGCTTGGCGCAATAATTCTTTCTTGGTTCCTTCTTTGGGATAAATACTGGCAAAAACCATTGGCTGCGGTTCTTTATAACCTTCAAGCGCAGTTATCTGAGACGGAAAACAAGCGGCCGTATCGCCAACCCGACATTTTTCAATTTCTTTAAGACCGGTCACTATGTAACCGATATCGCCTGCTTCAAGCTTGTCTTGTTTTTTTAAACTTGGACTGAAAACACCAACTTCCAAAGTTGGAAAAATCACTCCGCTGCCCAATAATTTAATTCTATTATCTATTTTAATAACTCCCTTAAACACTCTGACATGCAAAAGCACGCCCTTATATTCGTCAAAATGAGAATCAAAAATAAGTGCTTGAAAAGATTGTTTTGATTCATCTTTCGGTTCAGGAACATTTTCTATCACCGCTTCTAAAACTTTTTCTATGCCAATTCCTTTTTTGGCGGAAATACAAATAATTTCAGATTTATCAATATTTAAAAGATTGGCCAATTCTTCTTTTACGGCTTCCAAATCAAAATTAGGCAAATCAATTTTATTAACGACCGGAATAATTGTTAATCCTTGTTTCTTGGCCAAATGAAGATTTGCCAAAGTTTGAGCTTGAATCCCCTGGCTTATATCAACCAATAAAATCGCTCCTTCAACTGCGGCCAAAGAACGCGAAACTTCATAAGAAAAATCAACATGGCCCGGCGTATCAATTAAATTAAAAGTGTAAATTTCGCCTTGATAAGAATATTTCATGGTTACGGGCTGAAGCTTAATGGTTATGCCGCGCTCTCTTTCCAGCGGCATCAGGTCCAAATATTGGGGCTTCATTTTGTCCTTAGTAATCGTATTGGTAAATTCTAAAAAACGATCAGCTAAAGTTGATTTACCGTGATCTACGTGACTGATAATACAAAAATTACGTACCCATTTTGTTTCCATATTAATCTTTGGAGTGAAATTTAAATTTTCGAGCAATAAATTGGCGGATAATTTCCACTTCCGGAAATTGCAGAACAAAAGTAATAATCAAATAAAACAAAATTCCGACAATCAAAGCGCAGATAGTTTGAATTAAAACGCCGGTAAAAGTTTGCAGATTTAGCAATAATGCCATTTTATGATTTATGATTTGGATAAAGCTTGCCATGGCCAAAGAAACAAAAATAATTCGTCCAAATGATAAAAATATTTCTTTTTTCTTAAAATCACCAATTTTTTTATTAAGATAGAAATAAAGCAAGCCGATATTTATAACGGAAGAAATTGAAAAAGCCAAGGCCAAGCCGCTGATTTTCATTAAATGTCCCAAAAACACACAGCCGATAATATTTATTGCAAAACTAATTGCGGCGATAATGGTCGGAGTTTTCGTATCCTGAACAGCGTAAAAAGCTCTGGCAAAAACCGGAATCAAACTTTCGGAAAATAAAGAAATTGAAAACCAAGCCAAAGCTTGAGCGGTTAAAATAATGTCTTGCTGAGAAAAAGCGCCTGTTCCTAAAATCAATCTGACTATTTGAGTTTTTAAAATAATAAATAAAGCCGTGGCGGGAATTATTAAATATAAAATTCGGCGGATTGTTTTAGAAATTTGATGGGCGAAAAGAGTTTTATCTCCGTCAATAAAACTCTGGCTTAAAACCGGAAAAACTGCCAAAGCCAAAGAAACGCCGAAAATACCGATCGGGAAACTGACCAAATTAAAAGCCAAATTATAAATAGCCACCGCGCCAACAGCGATTGAAGAAGCGATAAAAGTGGTGGCAATCAAATTAAATTGCCTGATTCCCAAAGCGAAACAGCGAGGCAACATTAAAACACTAATTTTTTTAACAGCCGGATGGCGCCAATTGAAAATAAATTGCGGCCGATAACCGGTTTTTAAAAGACTTGGAATTTGAATCAAAAGATGCAAAAACGCGCCTAAAACCACACCCCAAGCCAAGCCGGTAAATCCCATTTTTTTCACCAAAAATACGATACCGAAAATAATTCCCAAATTATACATTATGGATGCCAAACTGTAGGCCAGCCATTTCTTGAAAGAATTTAAAATACTGCCGGCGATATTGCTGATTGTAAAAAATAAAATACTAATCAGCATTATTCTTGTCAATTTAATGGTCAGCAATCTGGTTTCAAAATCAAAACCCGGCACCATTAATTTGGTTAAGCCGGGAGCAAAAATAAAAAAGACAATCACTAAAAATAAAATAATTGTCAATAAAACGTTTAATAAAGAATTAGCCACTTTAAAGGCTTCTTTTTTGTCTTTAGCGAAATATTCCAAAAAAACCGGAATAAAAGCGACTGAAAGCGCTCCTAAAACCAAAGTATTAAAAACCAAATCCGGTAATCTGAAAGCGGCATAATAAGCATCCAAAACTTTACCGGCGCCGAAATGAGCGCTTAATAAACGATCTCTTAAGAGTCCGAGCAAACGGCTTAAAATAGAAAAAAGAGCAATAATTATTGCTCCACCGGCAACGGTTGATTCCAATTTAAAAAATCTTTTAAACATGGGAATTGATAAATTCTAAAAATTCTTTTTTAAATCTTTCTTTGTTAAATTTCAAAGCGTGAGAACGGATTTTTTCCGGATTATAATTTTCCGGCTTGAATTTAATAATGGTTTCGGCTAAATTTTCCCAATTCTGCTCGTCAAAAAATTCTCCGGTTTCTCCTTCAATAACTGTTTCAAGGGCGCCGCCCGCTTTATAAGCGATCACCGGCCGGCCGCTGGCCATTGCTTCAACAACCGTAATGCCGAAATCTTCTTCTTGCGGATGAATAAACGCTTTGCAATGCGATAAATAATGAGCTTTTTCTTTTTCCGAGACAAAACCCAAGAATTCTATATTCGGACCGGCGATTTTTCTCATTGCTTTGTCTTCGCCAATGCCGATAAGTTTTAAAGGTATTTTTAATTTATTGAAAGTTTGAATAACCAAATCCACTTTTTTATAAGGTCTGAATCGCGAAACCATTAAAAAGTAATCGCCTATTTCATTTGAGATATGAAATTTATCCGTATCAACCGGCGGATAAATTATAGTTTCCGGCTGGCGGCGATAATATTTTTTAATTCTCTGAGCGACGAATTTGGAAATAGCGATCATAAAATCCGGTCTTTGCGCGGCGATAAAATCCCATTTTCTCAAATCAGTCAACATTGGAGGTAGAAACTTTTTTACCAATCTTTCCGCTCCGGTTAAACCATCAAGATATTCATAAGTATCAGACCATAAATAACGAGTTGGAGTCAAGCAGTAACAGATAAAACGAGTATGTGGTTTGGTAATCACTCCCTTGGAATAAGCCGAAGTGTTGGAAATAACCAAATCAAAATTATTTAAATTGAATCTTTCAATCGCTGCCTGCATTAATGGAAGATACCATCTGTATTTTTTAACGCCAAAGGGCAAATTTTGAATGGGTGAAACTTTAATATCGTAATCTTTAAAATGCTTGCCCATTGTATCTTTGTCATAGAGCAAAGTAAAAACCGGCGCTTCAGGCCAAATTTCATGGAATACTTCCAAAACTTTTTCCGCGCCTCCGTATTGAGTTAAAAAATCATGAATCAAAGCTACGCGCATACCAAAATTATTTAATTATTTAATCCGCCGGCTGGCGGAGCAAAATTTTTAACTATAATTTTGAGTACCCTGCCTCCAAATCTCTAAATAAAATTAATCTAAAAGTTAAAATAAGCCGAAGGCGATTCCGCGAATTAAATTTACAATTATCTCAAACCTATATTCGGATGTGGGGTGCGGGTTACCAAAATTCTTTAAAAATTATTTTGCGGATTTCCTAAATAAAAGTAAAAACGGGCTGGCAATGGCAATAGAACTGTAAGCACCCGTGCCGACACCAACCATCATAGCGAGAGCAAAATCTTGAAGAGAAATTCCACCGAATAAATAAATCGCCACTAAAGCCAAAATTACGGTAATAGTTGTGTTTAAAGATCGAACAATTGTTTCATTGATACTTTTATTAATTGTCTCTTCCATATTGCGAGTGCCGTAAAGCAAAACATTTTCTCTGATTCTGTCAAAAACCACGATCGTATCGTTAATAGAATAACCTAAAACGGTTAAAATAGCGGTAATAAATAAAGCATTGATTTCCGTGCCCCTGAAATGACCCATCACGGCGAACAATCCGCACATTACTAAAATATCATGAAACAAAGCAACTATGGCTCCGCTGCTGTATCGCCAATATTCATTTTGACGAGAAAAATTGGCCAATTTTCTAAAAGCCCAAGCAATATAAAAAAACATGGCAATTAAAGCTAGAATAACCGCATATTGTGATTTTTTTACCAATTCTCCGCCAATAATCGGACCAATGGATTCAAATTTTGATTCTTTGGCATTATTACCCAATGCTTTTAAAGCAGCCTGATGCGTGTCTTCATTGATTTCTTTAAATCTCAAAATAAAACTATTATCTCCTATAGTTTGGATATTAATTTCTCCCAAGTTAAGTGGAGATAGTTGCTGAACAATTTCAGAATTTGCCGGCCTATTTGCTGAATATTCAACTTCCATTAATGAGCCGCCCGTAAAATCAATACCCGGCTTAAGACCCCAAAGAATCAAAGCTAGAAGAGAACATCCGCAAAGAATAATGGAAATAATAAAGAAAATTTTTCGATGACCAACGATATTATACATATGTGTTTATTTATTTACTAATTTTAAAAATGTTCTGGTAACAGTAATGGCCGTGAACATACTGATTAAAATACCTATGCCCAAGGTTAAACCGAAACCTCTTACCGTACCCGAACCGAATTGATAAAGAAAAAAACAAGTGATTAAAGTTGTAAGATTGCCGTCGCGAATAGCTGACCAAGCGTGAAGAAAGCCGTCGGAAATAGCCGCACCGGAAGATTTTCCCAATCTCTCTTCATCTTTAATGCGTTCAAAAATTAAAACATTTGCGTCAACCGCCATACCAAGAGACAAAATAAAACCTGCCACGCCGGCTAAAGTTAAAGTAATCGGAATTAATTTAAATAAAGCCAAGTTAACTAAAGCGTAAATAATTAAAGCAACGCAGGCTAAAGCTCCTCTTGAGCGGTAAAAAATCACCATAAATAACATAATTATCAACATACCCAATAGTCCGGCAAGTAAACTGTTTTGCACTGAAAGTTTACCTAAACTCGGCCCGATATTTTGCTGACTGATTAATGTTATCGGTACGGGCAGAGCACCGGCAGAGAGTCTTGTTGCTAATTCTTTGGCTTCTTTTAAATCAAATTTTCCGGTAATCACGGCTTTACCGCTGGTAATCGGTTCGTTAACTGTTGGAACACTCAAAGGAACACCGTCTAAAAATATCGCCACAGGTTTGGAAACATTTCTAGTAGTAATTTCTCCAAAAAGTTTCGTTCCCTCTTCGTTAAATTCCAGAGAAACTTCCGGTTCATTGGAATTAGGATCAAAAGTCATTGTCGCGCTTTTTAATTGCTTGCCCGTTAAACCGGTATATTGCCAATTAGTATTTTGCGGCGTTGTTTGAGCTTGAGTTAAAATTAAAATATGGCTGGCCATTGCTTCTATCTCACCCTTGTCATTAGTTCGCTCGTCAACTTTTTTAATAATATGATAACCGAAAGATGTTTGGACTAATGTTTTTGTCGTTTCTCCTTTTTTTAGATCAAAAACAGCTGTTTCAAATTCAGGAACCATCATCCCCTTGGTAAACCAACCTAAATCTCCGCCCTTATCTTTTGAGCCCGGGTCTTCGGAATATTGTTTGGCCAAAGCACTAAAATCAGCATTGGGTTGAAGCGCTTGTTGTAAAATTGATTCCGCTTTTTGTTTAGCCATTTGATTGTATTGAGCAATTGCCGCTTGATCGCTCGCTCCTTGTTGCGGAGCTTGTTCTTTAAATTCCAAGGTCGGAGTTTCTCCAATCATTTTAATAGCATCACCGACATTTTTAATACCCGGTAATTCCACAATCACGCGCCAATCTTCTCCCACTTTAGCGGTTTGAATTAAAGGTTCGGCAACGCCAAAAACGTTTACCCTTCGCTCAATCACGTCGCGCGCTCCTTCAACAGCTGAAACTTTTTGGTCATCGGGAATTTGCGCAGTATTGGCTTGATAAATCAATTGAGTGCCGCCCTGCAAATCAAGTCCCAAATGGACTTTTTGCTTGGTAAACCATTGATGTCCCGGAACCCAAGATGGAAGACGCGGAATATCAACTAAAAGAGACAAAACAGTCAAAACGATAATGCTTAAAAAAATTGTCCAAAGTTTATTGCGAGTCATAATATCTTTTTTCTAACAATTTAATTTAAATAAATATAGGATTATTTTAACATTAACAAAAAAAAAGTCAACTATTTATACCCAGTATCAATTTACCGCCTTATTTCAATTCTTCAGCCAAAGCGATAATTTTTTCTAAAACCTTATCAAAACCGGGTAATAATTTTAATTTTTTCGCCTCTTGTAAATTAACCCATTGATAATTTCTCGCCTCCCAATCAAGTTTTATTTTATTTGTCTTCACTTTTACCAATACCGGATGAACAATCCATGTTTTTTTATATTTTGGTTCGTCTTGATCAAAAATTTCTCCAAGCCGAATTTGCAAAACATCTTTTTTGTTAATACCCAATTCTTCCCTTAATTCCTCTTCAACTTTTTCTGCCAAAATTTTATCATCATCTAAAAATCCTGAAATTCCATTCCAATATCCGGGATAAAAATTTAATTTCTCGCTTCGCTGAACCAAAAGAAATTTGTTTTTATATTTAATCACGCAATTTATCACTGGCGCCCAGCGCGCTTTTGTATAATCAACTTGACCTGGTTTTGGCTTAAATTTCATTTTTTTATTTTTCATAGCATTTTTTTATAAACAATTACCCCTCTCTGATTATAAATTTTTTGCCACTCCTTGTTTTTTTCAATCTCTTGCCATTTCGAATATTCCTTCTGAAAAACTTCTCTGTCATTATTTAATTGAATATTTTGGAGCGATAAAATAATGTATTGGCTGTCATTAATCTCCGGAAAAAGATAAATTTTATCGCGATTAGCTGCGTGAGGAACAATAGTATTATAGGCGCTAAGCGAAGCGTCAGCAGGAATTTTTTTAATTGCTTCGGCTATTTCATTTCTCTGGGCGAAATCTCCTGAATAGTAAATGGGTATAAAAATTCTCGATAATTTTGAACCGTCAAAAAAATGGATTTGAGACAATAAAAAAAGATTAGAAATTATCAAAACGCTTATTAAAGAGTATTTAAGAAAAGAATACCCTATAGCGCCTTTTAATCTGTAAATCATTATTATAGAACCGATAGATATAATGGGGGCTATCTCTATCCAATAATGAAAACCATAATCAGCTCTCCACCGCTCCGGTGAGTCGGTAAAAAAATTCCGGCAAAGCATTGGTATCGCTAATAATAAATATTGAGGCCGCCAGATCGCCAAAAATCCTCCGGAAACTAATAAAAATTTAAGGGCTTCTCTTTTAACTTCAGGGTTTAAAAAATAAGAAAAAATAAAAAACGGATTAGAAATCTTCATTTTATCCCCCCCAAAAAAAGCATGCCCTAAGGTTCCATACAAAGACAAATAAGAATACGAACCTTGATTAAATAAAGAAATAAATTTGATGGCGGAAAAAAAATAAATAATACTTAAAATAAAAGTAATAAGTCCTTGCTTTTTTAAAGATTTTTTTTCAAAAATTATTACAGTAAGTCCCAAAATAGCGCCGATCAATGCCATGTCTTCTCTTGAAATTAACATTAACAATAAGAAAACATAATATAATTTTATTTTTTCTTTTTTTAAAAAATAAAAAAGCCAAGGCAAAAACATTATTCCTATTACATTACAATGAATACAAAAACCTAAAGCGATAAAAACGCCGAAAAAAAGATAGAATAATACCAGTCCGCTTAAAGCTAAAATCTCATCTTTAGTTTTTTCTCTTAAAAATAAAAATGCGCCCAAACCGCCGGAAATAATAGCTAAAATTTGAAAAATTAATAAAGTGTAGGTATGAAATAACCAATAAAAAGGCGCCAATAAAAATAAAATTAATTCAAAATGATCTCCTAGTAAATTAGAAATACCTTTTATAGTATTCGGTTTTATTTGAAAATTGGCATAATGATAAAGAGTTTGGTTATAAATTCCCATATCCCAAGCAGTGGTTCTAAAATTGTAATGCGGCACCAAGGAAACTAAACTGTATAAAATAAAAAATATTCCGACAATAATCAGAATTAAATAATTTTTTCTAAAAAATTGATTTAAATTAGCCATAACTTTTTTTAATTTGTTTGATATTATTCACTGTTATCCAAGCCGACATTAACCCAAATCCCGTTTTATCAATTTCAAATGGCTTAATTTTTTGCGGATTTTTTAAAAACACGAGAATGCAATAATTTTTATTTTTGAATCTTTTAAAAAATTCTGGAATTTTTTCTTTTTCTATTCCGTCATCTTTGCCGTATTTATTCAAAATTTCTTTGACTTTTTTCGGCGTAAGGCCAAAAAAATGAATTACTTTTTTTACTTCAGCTTTTATTTTTATTGATTCGCCAGAATCTTTAAAATAAACCGTCTCGCCTTTTTTAATTCTGTCCCATGGTCTGTATTTTGCGACATACCACCTTGATTCAATCTTTTTTTGGCCATTCAGAATTTTTTCAGTCAAACCCCACGATTTTTTCATTATCGCTACGTGTTCCATATTATATTCTTTATGTTTTCTATATTATAACATTCTCACATTCTCAAGAATGTCAGAATGTTTTTAATGACACTTTTTAAATTTATTTCTTAGCCTCTAAAAATTTTTTAATCATTTCAACTTTTTCTTTGCGGCCGATTTTTTCATACACATTCAATTCATCATTTAGAGGCATACAGGGTAATTTAATTTTATCAAATTCTATATAAATTTTATCTTTCAAACTATCCGGTTTTCTGGAAATATTATTTACATTGCCCAAAACCTCAATTTCCATGCCATCAATTTCATAAAAACTTCTGAACGAATTCCGCCCCTCGCTTTTATCAAAATAAATCTCTTTCGTCCGATACTCTTTTAAAATTTCATCAATTTCTTTTATTATTTCCGGAGTAGTCAAAATATCAATATCTCTTGGTTCAATTTTTAAACCTTGAATATATAAATTAACTGAACCAATAAAAGCGTAATCAACGCTTTTTAATTTTTCTGAAATTATTTTTAAAACTTTATTGATTTTCTCCATTTCATTTTCCATAGCATTTCTTTATCTTATTTCCGTGTCCGCAAAAATTTCAACCATAATTTCTTAAAAAATGGCATTGTCAAAGTTGAGATCATAAATGCTACGGCTGGCACAATTGCATTAAGCCATGGTCGCGATATTTTTATTACCCAAAGATAAATTCCAATAGATAAATAAGTAAATATCGTCAGTAAAATTCGCCTGGTCCAGCTTGTCTCCCACGCCTTGTCAGTCTCAACTTTTTTATTTCTTTCTTCAATTTTTTGAATTTTTTGTTCTAAATTTTCCATATTATTTCCCGTAACACTTTTTATACTTTTTACCGCTGCCGCGCGAACATGGATCTTTCGTCGTTTCAAAAAATTTATTAAGAAGCCAAGAACTTGATTGAATTTTTCCACCCTTACCGACTCCAAATACTACTTTGCACCCAATTTTTTTACATTTGGCGACTTCGGGGATATTATCTTTTGTCCTATCTCCACCGTTAGCAAAAATATCGGGTTTTATTTTCTCCAGCTCTTTGCAGACGCTTCTGTCAGTAAAATTCTTAGAATGAGAGGTCAAAATTACTTCATCAACATCCTTAATCGCTTCTAATATTTTTTTTCTGTCTTTTTGCGGCATAAACGCGTAGCCCTTCTTTTTCTTAAGCCAGTTGTCATTATTCAAAATAACCACCAGTTTGTCTCCAAGTTTTCGCGCTTCTTGAATCAACCGGATATGACCGATATGTATCGGATCAAATCCTCCGCTCACTGCGATGACTATTTTTTTGGTTTTATTTTTCATGGAATTTTTTAAATTTCTTTACTAATCCACAATGATTGATCATTCAATAATTCTTTAAAATAAATATCCACATCGTCCAATCTTGTCAATTCTTCCCAGCTATACCACTTGTATAAATCATTTTCATTTGTATCTAATTTAATCTCCCCTAGGGTTTTTCCCAAATAGGTCAAACGAACCACATGGCGACCAGTTTCTCTTAAAATATCTTGAGCGGCAATAAGTTTTGGGTTTCCGACAATTTCCAATCCGGTCTCTTCAAACACTTCTCGCTTTAGATTTTCAATCAGGGTCTTGCCAGTATCAATTCTTCCCCCAACAATATCCCAGCGTCCTTTTATGTCTGGATATTTTTCAAGAGATCTGCGCAACAATAAATATTGTCCGTCTTTATTTTTGAGAAGTATCTTTACCCCAACTTGTAATATGAGATTATTTTCCATGGCATTTTTTGTTCTTTAATTATTATCTTTAGGAATATCATAATAATTCGCTCCTGTTTGATAACTGTCCATTGCCATTCTGCACATCTCAAACATTGGCCGAGGAAGCTTGCCAAGTTCGTACCAATTCCATGATTCTAATTTTTTTGGCTCTAAAACTTTTGGTTCGCCGTCTTGCCAGTCTGCCGACAATCCAATATGCACATAATGTTTTGGAGTATATTTGGTCACATTTGCCAAAAATTGAAATCTGATATTTTTAATATCAATACCGCATTCCTCTTCTACTTCTCTCTTTGCGCAATCCTCAAAAGATTCCATATATTCAAGATGTCCGCCGGGAAAAGCATATTCGTTTTCGCCGTGCGATCCTTTTCTTTTTCCAAGCAAAACTTTTTCATCTTTAAGAATCATCACGCCGACACCGACTTTTGGCCTATTTTGTTGCTCCATAAATTTATTTTTCAGTATTTTTATTCTCAAAAAATCTCAAAAAGTTGAGAAAATGGAGAAAATTAAGATAATTCCATGCATTATATTTTCCTAAAAATCCCAAGAAACCGAGAAAACCTAAAAAGCCCAAACAATCTAACCCTCTAATTTTTTTCATAAATTTTTTAATTATTAATAATATTTTACACAAATTAAATTTCTTCTAATGGATATATGTCCAATGCAACTTCTTCATAAGGATGAACTTTTTTAATTGCCCTTATCACGTCTGCCGCTTTATCTCGTTCGCATAAAACTTCTATTCTTTCTTCTGCAACCGATTCAAATTTACCCACTTCTCCAATACTGGGATGCGCGCCTTCTTCAGGTTTAAATCGCCCAATACCTTTTGATGAAAAACTGCAATAAGTGTAATTGCCGATTTTTCCCGCACCCGCTCTACCCATAGCTTCACGAACTATGTCTGTATGGGATTCTGGCACAAATACTACAATTTTTACGTTATTGGATTGACTCATATTTTTAGTTTCTATTTTCCATGACATTTTTTAGTCTGTAAAGCTTTATGATTCTTCCAAAATAATTTTTTTCTTAAATACTCCTCTTTTCTTTGCTTTTTTCTTTCTTACTGCTTCAAGTTTTTTTCTATTAAACTTCTTAAAACTGCAAATCGCATTAATCACCTCTTGAATATCCGCCATTTCTTCAATGGTTTCGCTTTCAGAAAATTCTTTTATTTCCTCCTGTAATTTTTCTTTTAATTTCTCCCAATATTCTTTTTCTTTGGCAATATGAATAATCGGCACCCTGCCTTCGCTTTTTATGTGTTCCGGAATTTTATCTCTGACTAATTTATTATATTTCATATTTTTTGAATTATATTATTTCCCACAGCATTTTTTATATTTTTTCCCGCTACCGCAAGGACACGGATCATTGCGACCGACTTTTTGTTTGCTATTTATCGGTTCTACATTATTTGTTGATTTTTCCGCTCCGCTTAAACTCATTTTTTTGGATTGCTGCATTGGCGCTCTTTCCACCAAGCCGACTTTGTAAATAGAATAAACCACTTGCTTGTCAATCGCGTCAAGAAGTTGGTTGAATTTTTGAAAAGATTCTTTTTTATATTCCACCAACGGATCGTGCTGGCCATAAGCTCTGAGTCCGATACCATCTTTAAGATTATTGATAATTTCCAAATGATAAATCCAATAACGGTCAATGCTTTGAAGTAGAATTGATTTTTCAATTTTTTCCAATAAATTCGGCTCCGGAATTGATAATGATTTGCCGGATGCTTCAACCGTCGCTTCCAATTTATCATAAGCCTCGTGGGCCAATTCTTCTAAATATTTTATCAATCTGTCGCGAGTATAAACATCTTGCGAACGATTGCCGGCTTGATTGTAAATATCATTCAAGGCTTCTTCTAAATTTTCCTGAACCGGAAAAATATTTTTAATTAAATTGGCAATGCCCTTAACGTCCCACTGATTTTCCGCGTCGCCGGCCGTATGAAAAGCGACTATTTTTTTAATTTCTTCTTCAACGACGTTTAAAATTTTCTCTTTTAATCCTTCTTTATCCATGGCCAAAATCTTTTTTCTTCGGCCATAAATCGTTTCGCGGTGCTTGTTTAAAACATCATCATAGTCAAGCAAATGTTTTCTCATGTCAAAATTAAATTCTTCAACTTTTCTTTGAGCTGATTCAATGGCTCGGGAAACCATTCTGTTTTCAATCGGAAAATCTTCCGGAATTTTTAAAGTTTGCATTAAACCTGAAATGCGGTCGCCGCCGAAAATTCTCATCAAATCGTCTTCCAAGGAAATGAAAAATTCAGTTGAACCCGGATCGCCTTGTCGTCCGCTTCTTCCTCTTAACTGATTATCAATGCGGCGTGATTCGTGCCTTTCCGTACCGATTACGCGCAGACCTCCGGCTTCAATAACTTTTTTTTGTTCTTCAATATCCGGCGGATTTCCACCCAAAATAATATCCACTCCCCGACCGGCCATATTGGTGGCCACGGTTATTGCTTTCATTCTTCCGGCTTGAGCGATAATTTGCCCTTCTCTTTCGTGATTCTTGGCGTTTAAAACTTCATGAGGAATTCCTTTTCGTTCCAATAATTGAGAAACTAATTCATTTTTATCCACTGAAATAGTACCAACCAAAACCGGTTGGCCTTTTTCATAACATTTTTTAATTTCCTCCGCCAAAGCATTATATTTTCCCTGTTCAGTGCGATAAATTTTATCCGAAAAATCTTCTCTGGTCACGGGTTTATTGGTGGGAATAGCCACTACTTCCAAATGATAAATTTTATCAAATTCTTCCGCTTCGCTGAGAGCCGTACCGGTCATACCGGCTAATTTTTTATAAAGACGAAAATAATTTTGAAAACTGACTGTGGCCAAAGTATTTGATTCCTGTTGAACTGCCACATTTTCTTTGGCTTCAATGGCTTGATGCAAACCCTCGGAATAACGGCGGCCAAACATTAATCTTCCCGTAAATTCATCAACAATCACTATTTCTCCGTCTTTAACCACATAATTGCGATCTAATGTAAAAAGGCTTTCGGCTTTTAAAGCGGATTCAACATGATGAACTAAAGTGAAATTACTGGTTGCCCACGGATCTTCACCCAGCCAAGCCACCAATTTATTTTGTCCGCCTTCGGTTAAAATGACGGTTTGCATTTTTTCATCAACAATATAATCTTCTTCTTTTTTAAAATTTTTAGCCAAGCGCGCCAATTTAAAATACAAGTCAGCCGATTCTTCAGCCGGTGAAGAAATAATCAAAGGAGTTCTGGCTTCATCAATTAAAATACTGTCCACCTCGTCAACAATGGCGTAATTAAATTCTCGCTGAGCCATATCATCCAAACTGTAAACCAAATTATCTCTTAAATAATCAAAACCGAATTCATTATTCGTGCCGTAAGTAATGTCAGCCTGATACGCCTCTTTTCTTTTAATCGGTCGCAGATAACTTTTTATAATTTTAAAAGCTTCCACTTCTTTATTTTCTTCTTTTTTTTCTGTATTTATCACCAACTTTTCCTGGCTTTTTTCCGTGTCAGTCCGTGTCTCGTCCGTGTTAGTCTGTGCAGCGTAATTCGGATCATAAATAAAAGCCGCATCATGAACAATGCAGCTGACGCTTAATCCCAAAGCATAATAAATTTGGCCCATCCAAACAGTGTCTCGGCGAGCCAAATAATCATTAACCGTAATAATATGTACGCCCTTTCCGTCCAGAGCATTCAAATAAGCCGCTAAAGTGGCGGCTAAAGTTTTTCCTTCACCGGTTTTCAATTCAGCGATTTGCCCTTTATGAAGAATAATACCGGCCATTAATTGAACATCAAAATGCCTTTGTTTTAATGTTCTCTTGGCCGCTTCTCTCGTCAAAGCAAAAGCTTCGGGCAAAATTTGATCCTTGGATTTTCCATTTTTCAATTCATTTTTCAATTCATTTGTTTTTTCAACTAAATCACTATCGGATAATTTTTCAAATTTCGATTCCAAAGAATTTATTTTTTCCACAATCGGCAAAAGTTTTTGAATTTCTTTTTTGTTCGGGTCGCCAAAAATTTTTTTAAAAAGGGACATAATAGGTTTATAGTTTATGGTTGATGGTTATAGTTGTTTAGTTATTGGTTTTAAAACTGAAAACTAATAAACTGAAACTAATAACCAAAAACTACATTGAACTGTTTTTATTCTTCGTCTTCATTCTCTTCTCCCTTTTTAGAAAATAAGGAAGAAATCGCTTTTGTGCCTCTGACAAATTTATTAATCAAACGCTTTTTGGACTCGCGAATGCCTCTATAATGTTCCAATTGCTTTCTGATTTTTTCTTCAACTTTATCTATGGCCTCTTGAACATTGGTTGCCCGAACCGAAGCCTCTAATAATCTATCCGGCATTTTTAAAGCCAGTTCCAATCTGAAAGCTTCTGATTTGGCATAGCTGGCATTATGATTTAAATCCACTTTTGCCTCCCAAATTTTATCGGAAAAACGATTTAATTTTTTAATTTTTTGTTCCAAATACTCTTTTAATTCTTCTGAAAGAGTAACGTTTTGAAAAAAATACTTTATTTCCATACCAAATTTATTAAAATTTTAGCCCCCCAATTGATTAAAATATGTTAATTAAATTATTAACTTATATTACTTTGATAAATACAATTAAAATTTTACTAGAAATTTGAGTACCCCCTCCTTTTAGACGCTCTTATACGTAATACATAAGATTTTATTTCAAGAGCGCTCAAAAGGAGGGGGTAAAGGTTTTGTTGCTCTGACTTAACGTCCGGAGACAAAACTCTTTATATTAATGATATTCCTGTCATTTCGGCCGGTTTTTCCAACTTCATAATTTTTAAAATAGTTGGGGCGACATCGGCTAAGACACCGCTTGGCGCCAATAAATTCAATTCTTGCGCCGTCTGGACGGTAGATTTATTTTCTGAATTTTTATCTATCACAATAAAAGGAACCGGATTGGTGGAATGCTCTTTATCTATTTCACCGGTGCGAAGATTGGCCAACTCCTCGCTATTGCCGTGATCGGCAACAATAATACTAGCCCAATTTTCTTTTAAAGCCAAACTGACAATTTGGCCTATTGCCTCATCTAGAAATTCCAGTGCCTTGATCGTAGCCGGTAAATTTCCGGTATGTCCGACCATATCAGCATTGGCGAAATTAACCACGATAAATTGATATTTATTGCTGTCAATGGCCCATAAAACTTGATGAGTTACTTCAGAAGCCGACATTTCAGGTTTTTGATCATAAGAAGAAATGCGCGGCGAAGGGATTAAAATGCGATCTTCTCCGGGAAATGGTTCTTCACGTCCGCCATTGAAGAAAAAAGTGACATGGGCGTATTTTTCCGTTTCGGCGATATGAAGCTGTTTTAAGCCCTGATCGCTGATAATTTTGGCTAATGAATTTTTAATTTCTTCCGGAGGAAAAGCTATTTCTACGGGTAAATCTTTTTCATATTCTGTCATGGTGACAAAAAATAAATTTTTGATTTTTTCTCTTTTAAAACCCTTAAAATCATTTGAAACGAAAGATTTGGTCAATTCGCGTCCGCGATCAGATCTGAAATTAAAGAAAATTACCGCGTCATTATCCTGAATTTTACCCAAGGGCTGAGAATCTTTTGTTATTATAATCGGACTGAATTCCTCATCATAAATTTGTTTTTTATATGAAGATTCAATCGCCTCTAACGGATTTGTAAATTCTTCTTCGGCCAAACCTTTTGCCATGGCCAAATAAGATTGTTCAATTCTTTCCCAATGATTATCGCGATCCATTGCCCAAAAACGGCCGGTGATTGTCGCTATTTGTCCTACTCCTATGATTTTAATTTTTTCCATCAATTGAATCAAAAAACTTTTTCCGTCATCTCTCGGCGTGTCTCGTCCGTCTAAAATAGGATGAATATAAACTTGTTTAAAATCATTTTTAGCGGCCAATTCCAAAAGCGCGTATAAATGCTCGTTTGACGAATGAACTGCTCCGTTTGACAACAATCCGACCAAATGCAGATTGGATTGATTTTTCTTGGCATGTTCTATCGCTTTTAAAAAAGCTTGATTTTTAAAAAAACTTCCGTCAATAATTGATTTATTGATTTTTGGCAAATTTTCCCAAATAATTTTTCCGGCCCCCAGACTTAAATGTCCAACTTCGGAATTGCCCGGTTCTCCCCAAGAAAGACCAACTGCTTCGCCGGACGATTGCAAAGTTGAAGTAGGATAAATAGAAACCAATTTATTAAATATCGGCAAATTAGCCAAAGTAACGGCATTGCCTTGACTTGGCGGAGCAATTCCCCAACCATCAAGAATAATGAGTAATACCGGCTGAATTTTAGCGGTTATTTTGTCCATAAATACAGTTTAATATAACCATTCAATTGTTTAAAAATTTCTAATTTTTAATTTCTATTTAATTTTAAATTTCAAATTTTAAAAATTTAATAAAAATTGTAAATTGTAAATTGAAAATTACGCTATCAGCGTCTTGCCCGTCATTTCTTTTGATTTTTTAAGACCCATTAACTCCAAAATGGTCGGCGCCACATCAGCTAAAACGCCGTCTTTTCTTAACTTCTTATCTTTATAAGCAGAATTAATTAAAATAAACGGAACCGGATTTATGGAATGTTTCGTATCCACTTCTCCGGTTATTAAATTAATCATTTCTTCTGCATTGCCATGATCAGCAGTAACAATTATAGAATAACCATGCTTTTTACCCGCTTTGATTATTTTCCCTAAACTTTCATCAACACATTCTATTCCCTTCACTGTTGCTTGTAAATTACCAGTATGACCAATCATATCAGGATTACAAAAATTCATCATGATAAAAGAAAATTTTTCATTTTTAATTTTTTCCAAAACTATTTTTGTTATTCTTCGCGCGCTCATTTCGGGCGTTAAATCATAATGAGAAACATCCGGTGACGGAACAATTATTCTTTCTTCTCCTGATACGGAATGATCATAGCCGCCATTGAAGAAAAAAGTGACATGGGCGAATTTTTCAGCTTCAGTGATATAAAGCTGCGGCAAGCCGTCTATAATTACCGGTAAACTATTTTTTACTATCCGGCTGGGATAAGCGGTTCTAATATGATCCAAATCCGGACCAAAATCTGCCAGAGCGACAAAAAATAAATTTTTCGGCCATTTTTTTCTTTTAAACGAACCTGGATTTCTTTGATTGAATTCTTTTTGAACAAAAGCTTTGCTTAATTCGCGGGCTCGGTCGGATCGCAGATTCATAAAAATAACCAAATCATCATCGTCAATAGTAGCGGTTGGCTGATGATCTTTTTTGATAATAGTCGGTAAAATAAATTCATCTGTTTCTTGCCGATTATAAGCTTGGACAATCGCCTCCTTGGGATTGGGAGCTTGGAATCCTTTGCCTAAAACCAAAAGATTGTAAACTTTTTCAACTCTGTCCCATTGTTTGGTTCTGTCCATGGCAAAAAATCTGCCTGAAATACTGGCGATATTAACTTTCAAATGATGATTGTTGTGATTTACTTTTTGTTCAAATCTTTCCACCAGGCGAATAGCCGCGTGCTGGGAAGAATCACGGCCATCGGTAAAAAGATGTAAAAATACTTCTTCAACTTTCTGTTCTTCCAAAAGTTTTAACATTGCCAACCAATGTTCAGGTGATGAATGAGCGCTGTTTTCTTCAGTCACCAAACCCATTAAATGAACTTTTGATTTGTATTTTTTAAAATGAGAAATTCCTTCCAAAAAAGCGGGGTTTTTAAAAAATGTTTCATCTTTAATGCCCTCTGAAATATAAACCGCGTCATCTTTAACAGCTCGTCCGGCACCCAAATTCAAATGACCGGCCTCTGAATTTCCGGGCTGATCTTTAGGCAAGCCAACGCATTCTCCAAAAGCGCAAACTTCGGTATAGGGATATTTCTCTTTATAATGATTAAAATTGGGCGTATTTGCCAAAGTAACAGCATTACCTTTGCTCTCCGGCGCTACTCCCCAACCGTCCAGAATAATCAGAATTACTGGATTAATTTTTTTCGTAGATTTTACCATATAACTATTATTTTTATTAAAAATAAAGTTTTAAAATTTGGTATTATTTAGAAATTAGGTCAATTAGAAATTAGGCATTTTTACCAAGCTCTTCCTCAATCTCCATTAATCGATTATATTTTGCCACTCGTTCTCCTCTGTTTGGCGCGCCTGCTTTGATAAAATCAGCGCCGACCGCCACGGCCAAATCAGAAATAAAATCATCGCTTGTTTCGCCGGAACGATGAGAAATAACAATTTTATAATTATTTGCCTGGGCCAATTTAATGCAATTTATCGTTTCAGTCAAAGTACCGATTTGATTTGGTTTGATTAAAATAGAATTTGCCGCTCTTTCTTCAATGCCCTTTTTTAAATGATCAATATTGGTGGTGAATAAATCATCGCCGACAATCATAATTTTTTGCAAACGCGCATGAAGATCTCTCCAGCCGGCCCAGTCGTCTTCTGATAAACCGTCTTCAATGGAAATAATCGGATATTTTTCAACCCAAGTTTGATATAAGGCAGTCAAATCTTGAGATGATAATTTTTTATTTTCAAAAACATATTTTTTTTCGTTAACATCATAAAATTCTGAAGCCGCCACGTCTAAGGCAAAAACTATATCTTGACCTATTTTAAATCCCGCCTCTTGAGCCGCGGACATCAAAACTTTCAGCACTTCTTCATTATTTTTAAAGCTTGGCGCGAAGCCGCCCTCATCTCCCACGGCTACTGAAAAACCGTAAGTGCTCTTAATAATATTTTTAAGTATTTGAAAAAATTCCGCGCTTAATCTTATTCTTTCTTTGAATAATCGGTCGGGTTGATTTTTAAAATTTTCAGCCAAAGGCACGATCATAAATTCTTGAATATCTAATTTATTGTCAGCATGCCTTCCTCCATTAATCACATTAAGCATCGGAATAGGAAGTTTGTAAGTTTGTAAGTTTGTAAGCTGGTAAGTCTCGCAAATATATTTATATAAAGGAATATTTTGCGATTTTGCGCCAACTCGAGCACAAGCCAAAGAAACTCCCAAAATGGCATTAGCGCCTAATTTGTTTTTATTCGGCGTTCCATCCAAATCAATCATTAATTTATCAATTTCTTGAGGATTTGGTTCGTGTCCGATTAAAGCCGGAGCAATTATTTTTTCCACATTTTCACAAGCATTTAATACACCCTTGCCGCCATAACGGTTTAAACTATTATCTCTTAATTCAAGCGCTTCGTGTATGCCGGTTGAGGCTCCGGAAGGAATTGCGGCTTTGGATTCCATCCCATTTTCCAAAATAACTTTAACCTCAAGAGTCGGATTGCCTCTTGAATCTAAAATTTCGCGAGCAAAAATATTTTTAATTTTCATGGTTTCTATTATTAGTTATTAGTTAATTAATGGCTTAATGCCGGGCAATATTTTTCCTTCCAAAAATTCCAACATTGCTCCCCCGCCGGTGGAAACAAACACATGCGCTGACCCATACTGACTTAACACTGACTTACGCTGACGATTTCCGTGTAAGTCTGTGTTTTTGTCCGTGTTAGTCTGTGCTTGCCGCAGAGCGGCGATTGTTTCTCCGCCGCCAATAATAATTTTGGCCTTGCGATTATTTAAAATAGTTTTAGCTATTTTTTTTGTTCCTTGATTATAAAATTGTTCTTCAAAAAGACCCATTGGACCGTTCCAAACAATTGTTTTGGCGGTTTTAAGATATTTTTTAAATAATTCAACGGTTTTAGGACCAATATCAAAAATTCTAAAATCGCCGCCAAATTTATGATCTATTTTTTTTGTTTCTTTAATTAAAGATTTATTATCCAATTTTATTTTAGAATCTTGAGGTAAAATAATTTTTCCATTTTTAGCCAATTTTTTCGCCACTTCAATCATCCTTGGTTCATAAAATGAGGCTCCGATATTAACTCCTTTTATTTTCAAAAAAATATTGGCCAAGGCTCCGCCGATTAAAATCTGATCAGCTTTTTTAGCTAAATTTTTTATGGTTTTTATTTTGGTGGAAATTTTAACTCCGCCCATTAAAACTATAAATGGATGAATCGGTTTGGCTAGAATTTGACTTAGATTTTCAACTTCTTTAGCCAGACGAAAACCGGCATAGGCCGGCAAATAACGGGTAATTGCCGAAACCGAAGCGTGCGCCCGGTGGCAAACAGAAAAAGCCTCATTAACGTATAAATCGGCCAGCTCGGCTAATTGCTTGGCAAATTTTAAATCATTTTTTTCTTCCCCGGCGTAAAAACGGAGATTTTCCAATAAAATAATTTCTCCCGGTTTCATTACCTTAATCGCTTTTTTGACTTTTTCGCCAACGCAATCATCAATAAATTTAACATGAAGCATGGAACCTAGAACATGTAACCTATTAATATATTTTGCTACCGGTTTTAAACTATATTTATTTTTGAATTCTCCGACGCTTCGGTCGGAGCCCCGACCTATTGGCGTCGGGGTTGAATTTTGTATTTGTTTCAGATTTTTAAATGGATCCCCTATGTGACTAATTAAAATAACAATGGCTTTTTTTTGAATTAAATATTTAACAGTTTCCATGCTGGCCTGAATGCGCGCGTCATTAATAACCCGTCCGTTTTTTATCGGACAATTAAAATCAACTCTTACCAGTACCCTTTTTCCTTTTAAATTTTTAATTTCTTTAATTGTTTTTAACTTCATAATTTTAATATTATTATAACATAAAAACCAATCATCTACAAGCTTAAAATGTAAAGAAGGGACGAAAATTTTTCCGTCCCTTCTCTTGTTGGCAATTTTAATTTTTTAACGGCCAATACTTTATTGTTAGTTCAAACACTTTCTCTATTCTTTCTTTCAAATAATCGTGAGAAAATATTCCATCTTTAGCGGAATAAATAAGAGCACCCACAATAATATGCACCGGTTCACTGGTTAATCCTATTCTCATCCATCTTGTACCATCTATTTTAAAAACAGGAAGATCGAAAAGTTCGTGCAATTTCTTTTTTAATTGATCTGTCTCTCCTCCCAAAAGGCCACATTGCAGTTCCACGCCTATTACTGCCTTTTCTCCAACAGTCGCAGTTCTGAAAATACTCATAAAAGGGATCTCCAAAGTTTTTAAACAAACAATAGCGGTAATAACTCCTCCCGGCTGTAAAGTGTGAGAAATCTCCAATTCTTCTAAAATTTCTTCAAGTCTTTTTAATACTTCGTCTAACTTAATCTTGTCATTTTTCATTCTTCCTCCTTTTAGCTTAAATAGCTATCTATAAGAATAGCTATTTTTTATTTTTTGTCAATGCTTTCCTGTTCCAACAATTGCCTAACCTGCTGAACCGCTTGCGGGTTTTTGCTTTCCATTTCATTGAAAATTTTCTCAGCTGTGGCTTGATCGCCGCCCTTAGCGTAAATCAAAGCGCAACCCAATTGGGAAGTTAAATTGTCAGGTTGCAGGCGAACAGCCCTGCCGCAAAAATCAAAAGCATTTCCAAAATCTTCAATTTCGGCATAAGCTCGGGCAATATTAAAATCAATACCTTCTTTATAATAACCTAGCTCTCTGGCTTTATTTATTGCGTCGGTGGCTTCTTTATTTTTACCCCAAACTAAATAAGCTTGCGCTAAATTCCAATATGATTCCCCTATTTTGTCATCAAAATTAACCGCTTCTTGAATAGTGCTGACGGCCTTTTCATATTCTCCCTTATAAAGATAAGTTCTGCCTAATTCAAAATAAACTTGCTGGCGTTTTGGCGAAAGTTCTGTCGCCTTTTTTAAAACTTCTTCCGCTTTATCAAGATACGCTTTATTATATTTTGAACCCAAATTATACAACTGGCCTAAATATAAATAATTTCTCACATCGCGAGGATGTTCTTGAATGCTTTTTTCAAACTCTTTAATGACAAAATCCTTGCCTTGCTGCAAAACAGCCGGATCAAGATTTGACTGACCCGGGAATTCAACAATAGTTTTAGCCAGTTGCGTCCTGATTTCGGGATTTATAAAAATCGAGTTGGCTAAAGATTTTTTATACCAATCAATGCCTGCTTTTAAATCAACTCTAGAAGCGGAAATTCCAATAACCGCCGCCTTACTCTGAACAAAAGGCTCAAGATTAAATTTATAAATTGACCATGGCAAAAAAATAATAATCAAAAAAATCAAAATTGGAAGCGGAAATACATTAACTTGTAACTTATTTAATTGTTGTCCGTGTTTAGTTCCGCGTGAGTCCGCGTTTAGTTCGCGTAAGTCTGTGTCAAGTTCGCGTGAGTCCTTGTTCGTTGTTATAAAATAAGTTAGAGCCAGACCAAAATAAAAAATAATCAAAGGAGCGGGTGTATCAAAAACAGTTAGATTCTGGATAAAATAAGCCAAAAACATGCAAGCGAATAATGCACCGCAAATTCTATATTTATTCGCAGCATTCTCCCTGCGTTTCCGTAATAGCAGCCAAAAAACCGTCCCAAAAACCGCTAAATAAGCCACTGTACCGACACTGCCGGTTAAAGTCAATAAATCTATAACTTGATTGTGCGAACGATCAAACCAAGTATTTTCCTGACCTAAACCTAAATAATGAGGACTATAATACTTGTTAAAAATTATATTATAATTCTCCCAGCCCCAGCCTAAAATCGGTTTTTCTTTAAAGCCCTGCCAGCCGGCTTGCCAAACAATTGTTCGCTCGCTCGCGCTGCCGGTCAAATAAACAAGCCTCATAATAAAAACCGGCGCCTTATAAATCCATGGTTTTTCTTTTTGAGTTTGAAGAAAAAATATTCCGCTGATCGCAACCAATACCAATAAAATAAAAATGGAAATAAAAATTAATTTCAACTTTTTATTTCGCAGGTTTAAAATTAAATAACCCAAAAATAATATAAATGATAATCCAAAAGCAAGCATTACTCCGCGTGAAGCGGCAAAAAGAATAATAGCTAAATTAAAAAAAACAAGAAAAACAGCCAAAATTCGCCAAAAATATTTTTTCTCGGAGAACAACAAAAATCCGGATAAAAAAATATGGAGCATGGCGTAAACCGCCAAAAAAATCGGATTGCCGAGTGTTGCTGTCATTTGAGGATTATTTTCTTTCAATAAGAATTTTAATCCGAATTTTTGGCCCATACCGTATAATCCAATTAAAAAAGAACAAATCAAACTTGTCCAAATTAATTTTCGCCAATCCTGCCATTTTTTAAAACAACTGGTTAAAATTAAAAACCATAAATAAAAATGAATCAAAGTTAAAATACCGGTCATTCTTTCTTGGGTTGACCAAAAAGAGCGCGAAATATCAATGCCGGTCAGCATTGTTAAAATCAAAACGCCCATAAATGCCGTTAAACTGAAAATTAAAGGATTTTTCCAAGCCGGCCGATAATTTTTATCATAAATAGCCAAAAACAGCCAAGCGGCAAAAATAATTTCCACTAAAATCCTGAAAAATATAATTTTGCCGAAAATGTAAGGGTATAAAGTATATTGATAAACCAAAAGCGGCAAAAATAAAATTAGACAAGATCCGTAATGAATAATCTTCAAGCAAATTTTTTCCAATGTTTTAGACATTTTTAAATAAAATTAAACTTTTAACTTTCATTAATTCTTCTTTTGAAATTATTTTCAATAAACAAGCGCTTAAAAAATAAGAACCGATGCCGATTAAAATTAAAACAACCAAGTGGCATTTATTTTGTAAAAGCAAAATCAGGCCGCTCATAATCAAACACGATAAAAAAATACCGCCGATTTTTTTTATAAAATATCTCTTATGAATCTTGATTAATTTTAAAACCCAACATAATTCTATAACAAATAAAAATAAATAACTGATTAAAAAAGCAATGGCTATTCCGATTTGAGCCAATCTTGGAATTAAAATTACGGCAAAAATAATTAAAACAGATACGCCGATTCCCTGATTAATCATATTAATTTTTTGCCGATTGCAAGCGTTAAGCAAAGTAATAGCCAATACATCAAAGAAAGTAAAAGGCAAGGCTAAAATTAAAATTTTTAGAATAATAGAAGCCGGAAGATAATTTGGTCCATAAAAAAGGGTGATTAAAGAATTACTGAGTATTATTGTACCAAAAACAATTGGTAAAATAATTAATAATAAATAAAAAAGCGCTTCTTGAAAAATCCGAGAAGTTTCTTGCTTTGAAGAAAAAAAATGTCTGCTTAAAGCAGGATAAATAGCGCTGCTGAAGGCCACTGGGATTAAAGCTAAAATAACATTGGGCAATTTTTTAGCTGCGTTATAAAGGCCAACCATCGTATCATTGCCGAGATGCGAGAGTAAAATTGTGTCAATATTGACATATAAAGTGGCAAAAATACCGGCAATAAAAAATGGCAAGCTAAGTTTCATTAATTGTTTAATCTCCGGTAAATCAAAAGTAAATTTAAACCAAAGTCCGGTTTGTCTTTTAAAAAATTTCAAACTATTAATCAGATAAATCGCGTTGGCGCAAATATATGGAAGAATCATTAAAAGCAAGCCAACCTTCAGCTTCATTAAAATTACGCCGACAATTACCAGAGTTGTCTGAGATAAAATTGTTCCCAAGGCTTCATATTTAAAATTAAAATGTCCGCGAAAAACCTGATAAAAAGTTGAGCCAAATGAACCAAGAATTGATGAAATAACGACCAAATAAGTTAAATTTTGAATAATAACAGAATAATGCAACAAACGAACCAAGAAAAAAATAATTAAACAAGAAAGTAAACTGACCACTAATTTAAATCCTAAAATATTATTTAAATATTTTTGCGTTTTTTCTCTATCACGGGCTATTTCGCGAGTCATCACGCCGCCAAAACCAAAATCTATAAAAATCAAAAGCATGCCGACCAAGGCAAAAACAAACATATACTTGCCGAAGTTTTCCACTCCCAAATAACGAGCCAAAATAAAATAATAAACCGCGGCCATCAATTTTTGATAGACCTGAGCCACTAATAAATAAAAAGTATTTTGGGTAGTTGAAACCATAAAAAATATTTTAATTATCTGAAAAAAAATAATAGATAGATAACACTATACCATATTTATGACGGTGGACAAGCCCCCACACCATAACTTATCATTAACATTTTGAATAAAAAAATTATAAAAGCGAAGCCGCTTCGCTTTTATCTTCCACTTTTAAAAAAGTCTTACGCTGAGTTTGGTGTGGAGGCAAGCCCTTGTCTGATTCTAAAAAGATAGTATAATTTCTTTCATAATATTTATAATATTAAAGATATGAAAAATTTAGAAACATTAATTAAAAATAAAAAAGCTAAAATTACGATCATCGGACTCGGTTACGTGGGATTGCCATTGGCTGTGGTATTAGCCGAACAAGGATTCAGAGTTTTCGGTTTTGACGTTCAAAAGAACAAAGTTAAATTAGTCAATCAAGGTCATTCTTATATCGCCGATATTTCTTCGGCTGATTTGCAAGGAGTTCTTAAATCTAAAAAATTTTCAGCCACCACTGACAAAAAAATTCTAAAACTCGCTGATGTGATTATTATTTGCGTTCCTACTCCGCTGGATAAATATAAACAGCCCGACATTACTTATATTCAATCCACGGTTAAAGAAATCGCTCGTTTTATCAGAAAGGGGCAATTAATAATTTTGGAAAGCACTACCTACCCCGGAACAACGCGCGAAGTTATTTTGCCTGTTCTCCAAAAATCCGGTTTAAAAGTGGGAAAAGATTTCTTTTTGGCTTTTTCTCCGGAACGAATTGATCCGGGCAATCAAAAATTCAATGTCAGAAATGTTCCCAAAGTAGTCGGCGGCATTACTCCTAAATGCACTAAGCTTACAAATTTAGTTTATAGATCATTCTTAGATAAAGTTTTTAAAGTTTCTTCGCCTGAAGCCGCGGAAATGACTAAAATTCTTGAAAATACTTTCCGAATAGTTAATGTTTCAATGATTAACGAATTGGCTCTTTTATGTGGAAAAATGGGTATTGATATTTGGGAAGTGATTGAAGCGGCTAAAACAAAGCCTTATGGATTTATGCCATTTTATCCCGGACCCGGAATCGGTGGACACTGCATCCCCTTGGATCCGTTTTATCTTTCATGGAAAGCCAAAGAATACGGGTTTTATACAAGATTTATAGAATTGGGAGGTGAAATCAACGATCAAATGCCCCATTTTGTCGTGACTAAAGTTATTTCCGGACTTAATCAGCATAAAAAATCTTTAAACGGGGCCAAGATTTTGGTTTGGGGCGTTGCTTATAAAAAAGACGTGGCTGATCCAAGAGAATCAGCTTCTTATCATGTTATTCGCGATCTCTGGAAAAAGGGAGCCAATGTGGAATATTTTGATCCATATATTCCGGAATTTAAAATTGATAATAAAAATTTAAAATCCATTGAATATCAGCCGAAAAATCTTAAACATTATGATTGTGTTTTAATTTTAGCCGATCATTCCAATCTCAATTATGACGAAGTGGCCAAGAAATCACTCTTGGTGGTTGACACGCGCAATGCCATTAAAAATAGAAAGTTTAAAAATGTGTTGTGGCTGTAAATTAATTTATTATAATCAATTGTATCACATAAAATACTATTAAATAATTTTATGAAATGTTTAGTTATCGGCGGCGCCGGGTTTATAGGCTCCCATCTTACGGATAGATTAATAGAAGAGAAATACAAAGTGGCAGTGATTGATAATTTGTCTACCGGCAAAAAAGAAAATTTAAACCCGAGGGCAAAATTTTATCAAATTGATATTTTAAGTCCTCGGATTTCTAAAATTTTTCAAAAAGAAAAACCTGAAATAGTTTTTCATTATGCCGCCCAAATTGATGTTAGAAAATCAGTAGAAAACCCAATGGAAGACGCTAAAATCAATATTTTGGGGGGTCTTAATCTTTTAGAAAATTGTAAAAAATTTAAAGTAAAAAAGATTATTTTTGCATCAACCGGCGGAGCAATTTATGGCGATGCTGATATTATCCCTACCTCTGAGGATTATCCGGAATTCCCCCTATCTCCTTACGGCATCGCTAAATTAACAATAGAAAAATATTTAAATTATTACTGCAAAATTTTTGGCCTATCTTATATCGCATTACGTTTTGCCAATGTTTACGGGCCTCGCCAAAACTCAAAAGGTGAAGCAGGAATAATAGCAATTTTTTGCGATAAAATGTTATCAGGAAAACAGCCGATTATTAATGGCAGCGGAAAACAAACCCGAGACTTTGTTTATGTAAAAGATGTGGTTGAGGCCGCCGTTTTAGCGCTCAAAAAAAACAAAGTGGGTACTTTCAACATTGGTACTTCTAAAGAAACAGACATTAATACTATTTTCAAAAAACTAAAAGAATTAACCGGCTCAAAATACAAAGAAATTCACTGCCCGGAAAAACTAGGTGAACAAAAAAGAAGCTGCCTCACTTACTTCAAGGCGAAAAAAGAACTCGGCTGGCAACCTAAATATAATTTAGACAATGGTTTAAGACAAACAGTAGAATGGTTCAAAAAATAAAATCATTAATAAAATATAATATTGAAAGTATGAAAGATTTAGAATCATCAAAAAAAAATATCGCTGTAATCGGCGGAGGTTATTGGGGCAAGAATTTAGTCAGAAATTTTTATGAACTGGGTGTTTTAAAAACCGTCAGCGATCTTAATCAAAACGCGCTTGATGCTTTGAAAAAAAATTATCCGGAAATTAATACTACGCAAAAATTTGAAGACGTGGCTCTTGATAAAAATATCAAGGGCGTAGTTATTGCCACGCCGGCCGCTACTCATCATCAAGTGGTTAAAAAATTTCTTCTGGCCGGCAAAGATGTTTTTGTAGAGAAACCCTTGGCTCTAAATATCAAACACGGTGAAGAATTGGTAAAATTAGCCGAAAAACAAAAATGCATTTTAATGGTCGGACATCTTCTTCTTTATCATCCGGCTGTGATTAAATTAAAAGAATTGATTGAACAGGGAGAACTGGGAAAAATCCGCTATATTCATTCCAATCGCCTTAATTTCGGAAAACTTCGCACTGAAGAAAATATTCTTTGGTCGTTTGCTCCGCATGACATCGCGGTCATTATTGATTTAATAGGGAAATTGCCTAAAAAAATTTGCAGCCATGGCATGGATTGGCTGAATAAAAACGTGGCGGACAGCACTTTAAGTTATTTTGAATTTGATAAAAATCAAGCCGCGCATATTTTTGTTTCTTGGCTCAATCCTTTTAAAGAACAAAAATTATCCGTAATCGGCGAGAAAAAAATGGCCGTTTTTGACGATCAGGCGGAAAATAAATTAGTTGTTTATCCCCATAAAGTTGAATGGCTGGGCAAGATTCCGGAAGCAAAAAAAGCGGAAGGAGAAATAATTCCCCTGCCGCAGCTTGAACCCTTGCGCCAAGAATGCCAGCATTTTCTTAATTGCATTGAGACTCGCAAAAATCCTAAAAGCGACGGCCGCGAAGCATTAAATGTTTTAAAAATTTTAAATGCTTGCCAAAAATCTTTAGATAAAAAAGGTAAAATAATAAATTTATTATAAAAACTATGGAGAAAAAATTTTGGGCACATTCATCAGCAGAAGTTTCGCCGGAAGCGAAAATCGGCTCCGGAACAAAAATTTGGCAGAACAGCCAGGTTTTGGCTGGCGCGCAAATCGGAGAAAATTGCATGGTCGGACATAATTGTTTTGTCGGCGGCAAAGTAAAAATGGGCAATGGCGTTAAACTGGAATCAAATGTTGACGCCTGGGATTTGGTTACTCTGGAAGATTATGTTTTTGTCGGACCGTCGGCAGTATTTACCAATGACCCAAATCCGCGCGCCAAATATCCGAAAAAAAAATATCCGGAATATGGAAAATGGAAATCAACTTTGGTTAAAGAAGGCGCATCAATCGGCGCCAACGCAACGATTGTTTGCGGCGCCACCATCGGCAAAAGCGCTTTTATCGGCGCTGGTTCGGTTGTTACTAAAGATATCCCTGATTACGGTTTAGCTTACGGCGTACCGGCTGCTGTTCACGATTGGGTTTGCGATTGCGGCAATAAGCTGCAATTCAAAAACAATAAAGCCGTTTGTAAAATTTGCAAAAAACAATATAAAAAACAAAAATTAATTATTAAACTTATCAAATAATAATATGCAATTTTTAGATCTTACCGCTCAATATAAATCCATTAAAAAAGAAATCAATAAAGCCGTTAGTAAAATATTAGGCAATGCTCATTTTATTTTAGGCGAAGAAGTGACTGAGTTGGAAAAAGAAGTTGCCGCGCATTGCAAAACGCAATACGCCATTGGCGTTAATTCCGGAACAGACGCTCTCCTTCTCGCGCTAATGGCTCTTGAAATTGGTCCGGGAGACGAAGTTATTACCACTCCTTTCACTTTTTTCGCCACGGCAGAAGTAATTGCCGTACGCGGCGCCAAACCGATTTTTATTGATATTGATCCAAAAACTTTTAACATTGATGTTGACAAAATTGAAGAAAAAATTACCGCGAAAACCAAAGCAATAATTCCGGTTCATCTTTATGGCCAGCCGTGTGAAATGGATAAAATAATGGAAATCGCAAAAAAACACAAACTTTATGTTATTGAAGATTGCGCTCAAGCCATTGGCGCCAAATATAAAGGAAAAAATGTGGGATCTTTCGGCGAATTCGGCTGTCTTTCATTTTTCCCTTCAAAAAATCTCGGCGCTTACGGCGATGGCGGTATGGTCTTGACTAATAATGAAAAATTGGCGGAAAAAATAAAAATGCTTCGCCAGCACGGTTCAAGAAAAAAATATTATCACGAAACTCTCGGAGTCAACAGCCGTTTAGACGCTCTTCAAGCGGCAATTTTGCGCGTTAAATTAAAATATTTAAATAAATGGGAAAAAGGCCGCCAGCAAAAAGCGAAAAAATATAATCAGAGTCTGGCAAAAATAAAAGGAATATCCGTCCCCTATCTCGCTAAAAATAACGAGCATGTTTATCATCAATACACCATTCGGGCGCAAAAACGCGACGAACTTCAGCAGTATTTAATCAAAAATAATATTCCTTCGGTTATCTATTATCCGGTGCCGCTTCATCTCCAGCCGGTTTTTAAACATTTAGGCCACAAAGAGGGCGATTTACCGGAAACCGAAAAAGCGGGAAGAGAAGTTCTAAGTTTGCCAATCTACCCTGAATTACCCGAGAAAAATCAAAATTTCATTATTGAAAAGATTAAAGAATACTATAAAAAAAATTAAAAATTGCTAAGATTGCTAAAATATGGCAGATTTTAAAAAAAAATACGACGCACAGCCCTGGACAAAAGATTTTGCCCAAGATTTTGCTGAAGTAGAACGAGTTAAAAGTATTAGCAATATAATCCCAAAAGATGTTTGCACTATTTTGGATGCGGGATGCGGAAACGGTTTTTTTATAAATTTTCTGAAACAAAAAAACAGTTATACCAAATTAACCGGCTTAGACTATAGCGAAGAAGCATTAAAACATGTACAGACAGATAAAATTCAAGGAGACGTTACTGCCTTGCCGTTTGCCGATAACAGTTTTGATTTAGTAACTTGCTTGGAAGTTTTAGAACACCTGCCTCAGGAAGATTTAAAAAAGGGCATTTCAGAGCTTCAAAGAGTAAGCAAGAAATATATACTTATTACTGTCCCAAATGATGAAAATTTACAGCACAATCTAAGAATGTGCCCTAATTGTTATTGCTGTTTCAATACCAATTTTCACGTAAACAGTTTTAATGATGCTAAGCTTAAAAATTTATTTCCGCAGTTGCAATTGATTAAATTGGAAAAAATCGGCTCCTATTATAAAAAGTATCATCTTTTTTGGCCGTTTTATGCAATATATATTAATTGGCAAAAAGCTAATCTGCCCAAAATTGCAATATGCCCTCAATGCGGATATCAAAATAAAAAAGTCATAAAAAACAGCCAATGTCTGGAAAAATTTTCCGCTAAGAAAATATCTCCAATTAAATTTTTAATAAAATTTATTATTCCCGGATCAAAGCAAAGAAGATGGATTATGGCTTTATATAAAAAATAGGGATTGCAATATTATTTTTTCTATGAATAAAGTAATTAGCTTTGTTAAAAAAACATTTATTTACACTCCTTATGACGCGGAGAGTTATTGGCGGGAAAGAGCTAAAACTGGCGGTCGAAAATCCGTAATGTGGCAAAACGATATTTATAATTCTTTTGTATCGGAAATTGAAAAAGAAAAAATAAATCAATATTTAAAAAATTTAGAAGGCAAACGAATTTTGGATTTGGGTTGCGGAGTTGGAAGAATCTCTGAATATCTCGCCGAAAAAGGAGCATTGGTTACGGGAATTGATTTAGAAGAAATGATTGAAAAAGCAAAAAAAGAAAATAATCACCCGAATATAGAATATATAATAGGTTCAATGTATGAAAGAGACTTCCCTGAAAATACTTTTGACTACATACTTTCTATAGGAAGTATTTCTGCTTGTTGCAATACAAAACAAAAATTACAAAAAATTATTTTTATTTGCCATAAGTCATTAAAAGAAAACGGACTAATGCTCTGTATGGACCCTTTTCACAAATGGTCTTTTTTGGCTAGACCGGCTAGATTTAGCATTAACGAAGTAATAAAAATTGCCTGCAAAAATAAATTTAAATTAGTTGGAAAAAGCGGCATTTTATTTTGGCCTGTTCGATTTTTTCTTACTATTGGACGCGCGCCTAAATCTAAAAAAATAAATAAATATTTATTTCAAATGGGAGAAAAAATTCTTCGTATTTCGCCTGTTTCTTTATCGGATTACAAAATATTAATTTTTAAAAAATGAAAGTATTAATTACCGACGCTTCATCTTTGCATACTTTGGCTATTCTTAGATATCTTTCCAAAAAAGGCATTAATGTTTTTGTGATACGCAAAAATAAGCTGGACATTTCTTGCTATTCAAAATATTGCAAAGGTTATTTTGTTATTCCCCCTTCAGAAGACGAAAATATATATATAAATTTCATTTTAAAAATATTAGCTCAAGAAAAATTTGATATCCTGATACCTATCAGCTATTTTGCTACGGCAATTGCCGCAAAATATAAAGACGAAATCAATAAAATTTCCAAAGTAGAAGTCGCTGATTATGATAAAATAACAATTGCTTTAAATAAAAAATCTACCTATGATTTAGCCGAGAAAATCGGCGTACCCTATCCTAAAACATTTTATCCGGATTCATTGGACGTAGTAAAAAAAATGGCTCCCAACTTTGAATATCCGGTAGTTATCAAATGGATTTTAGAGGTGGGGTGCAATATTGTAAGCATAGTTCAAGACAAAAAAGAATTAATCAAAGAATATCATAAGATTTGCCAAAAGTATCATCCATCAAACGATCTTCTCCCGATGATCCAAGAGTTTGTTTCTACTGATAATAATGAGGTCTATTGTCTTTCGGCTTTATATCAAAATGGCAAATGCAAAAGAATATTTATGCAAAAACAAATAAGAAATGTACCACCCGCGGGAGGTACATGCGCTTATGCCGAAAGCTGCTATATTCCTGAAATAAAAAAATACAGCTTGGAACTGCTTGATAAATTGAATTGGCACGGCGTTGCTCATATTGAATTTAAGTTAGACAAAAAAAATAATGTATTCAAATTAATGGAAATCAATCCCAAATTTTGGGCTTCAACGGAAATGGCGCTAAAAGCCGGCGTTAATTTTCCATATTTATTATGCCAAATGGCCCAAGGGAAAGAATTGGAATACTCTGAAGAATATGATAGAAATTTAAAATTCCATTTCCCGTTTTCCCGCGAATTACAGCATGCTAAAGAAAAACCAAATTCAATTCCTAAAATTATCATTGATGCGTTTAGTCCTAAAATCAAATCTAATATCTGGATATCTGATATAAAACCGAATTTAATAGAACTTGGAATTTATTTGGGTTTAGTTATTATTCCCAAACGACTTAAATCAACCATAAAATCATTATTAAGAATGAAATAAAAAAATCTCAAAATATTGATATTGTACGAAAATAAAAAAAATATGACTAAAAATAAAAAAATAAAAATCCTCTGTGTTGTCGGAGCTCGACCAAACTTTATAAAAATTACCCCGCTTATTAAAGAATTTAAAAAATATCCAAAATTTCAGCCGATCATTGTCCACACCGGTCAACATTATGATTATAAAATGTCCGGTACTTTTTTTAAAGAATTAAATATTCCTAAACCAAATTATAATCTGGGAATTAAGGCCGGACTGCATGGCGAGCAAACCGGCAAGACAATGATTGAATTTGAAAAGGTTTGTTTAAAAGAAAAACCTGATTTGGTGGTTGTAGTCGGTGATGTCAATTCTACCCTGGCCGGCGCCTTGGTAGCTGCCAAACTACATATCCCGGTAGCCCATATTGAAGCCGGGCTGCGCAGTTTTGACAAAACCATGCCTGAAGAAATTAATCGCGTATTAACGGATCATCTTTCAGATATTTTATTTTGTCCCACCAAAACTGCTGTTAAAAATCTAAAAAACGAAGGAATTAAAAAAAATATTTATAATGTCGGAGATTTAATGTATGATGTTTTTTTGAAAAAGATAAAATTTATCCAGACTGAATCTAAAATTCTTGAAAAATTAAACCTGAAACCCAAAGAATACGCTCTTTTAACCATTCATCGCGCTTCAAACGTGGACAATCCTGAAAAATTAAAAAAAATTTTAAAAGCGGTTCAATTAAGCGGCGAAAAAATTATTTTTCCCGTCCATCCCAGAACAAAAAAACAAATTAAAAAACTCAAACTTCTGCATGTTTGCCAACTTACTAACTTTCAACTCATTGAACCCCTCGGTTATTTTGATATGTTAATGTTGGAAAAAAATGCCAAAAAAATCATCACTGATTCGGGCGGCGTCCAAAAAGAAGCCTATTGGCTGAAAATTCCCTGCATTACTTTAAGAAACAGAACTGAATGGGTTGAAACAACTAAAAATAAATGGAATATACTGGTCGGCGATCAAATACAAAAAAAATTTAATTTTATCAATCATTTCAAGCCCCCAACCAAGCAACTTAAATATTTCGGGCAAGGCAATGCCGCGCAGAAAATTTTTAAAATTATAAAACAAAAAATATAAATCAATAATTTTCCGTATATGATAGACCGAAAACAAATAGAATCAACATATAAAAAAATATTCTTTGAAGAAAAAAATATTTCGCATGTACCAAATAATGACGAACCATTTTCTTTTATTCAAAAATATTTACCCCAAAACCATGATTCTTATATTTTAGATGCCGGCTGCGGCGATGGAAGATATATGCACAAACTTGCCACGCTCGGTTATAAAAATGTATGGGGCGTAGATTTATTTTCCCCTGACTCTCCTAAAATAAATAATTATATTTGCGCGAGTATAGATAAGATACCATTAGCGGACAAATCCGTGGATATGATTTATTCTCTTTCAACCATCTATTATTTAGATAAACCAATAGACGCAATTAAAGAATTTTTTCGGATTTTAAAACCCGGGGGCTGTCTTCTTATTACCGCCCACACTAAATATTCTTTATTTACATTAAATAGAATTCTAAGACGGAAATTCAAGCCTCAATTGGTTGAGCATCTTAAAGGGGTTCGTTTTTATTCCTCGCTTGAATATAAAAAAATGATGAAGACGGCGGGTTTTAAAGTTGCAGAAATAGATGGTTATAGAATTTTTCATTTTTTTGGGCCGGTCATGCGTAAAATTTTCAAACTATGCGGCATTCAACATTCCAAACAAAAAAGAAACAAAATAATAGCATTATTAAGGTCTATTTTCGGTTATCATGCCGTTTTAGTGGGTTTTAAACCAAACAAGTAAATATTTTAAAAATGAACAATAATTGTAAAATATTAATATTATACGAAAACAAAAAATTTGAAGGGGCTATAAAATATACCTTTGATTTAGTAATGAATATTTTAGGGTTAGAATATGAAATCTCCTCATTTGACAAATACGATTCATCAAATTTATCCGAAAAATTGATAATCGGTTACGGAAGAAAAAATCCGCAAATTAACTCTGCTCATCAAATCCATATCTGCGAATCTGAATTATTTTGGGATAACTATTTAACTCCCCTTTCTTTGCCTGAAACTCCGTTGAATAAATATTTTGATCTACCGATTATTTATCAGGGAACTGAAAAAATAGAAAGCCATATCAAGAATCTGAATAATTCAATTGAAACTGATATTGATATCGTTGCTTCATCTTTTTTTATGGTCGCTCGATATGAAGAAATCATTTTGAAAGACAGAGATAAATACGACAGATTTCCGGCAACCGCCAGTTTGGCTTATAAAGAAAAATTCTTGGATAGACCGATTGTTAACGAATACATAGAACTGCTTTGGAAATGGATAGACAGTTTTAATTTAGGATTTAAACGAAAAAAAATATGGAACGATAAAAATTTTGCCGTCTGTCTGACTCATGATATAGATGAAATCTTTAAACATAAGCGCCCGCCCATATTCAGCATGGCAAGGTCGATAAAAGAAAAGAATATTAAAAAAGCCGCAACTATTTTTTTTGATTATCTGAAAACCAAATTGCGGCTCAAAGAAGACCCTTATTACAATGCGTTTGATTATATAACAAATTTGGAAAAAAAATACGGATTCAGATCGTCATTTTATTTCATGACTGACGGCGAACAGTATTCGCTGAAAAATAAAAAGGTAAAAAATCTTATTGCAAAATTTAAAAAAGAAGAATTTGAAATAGGAATACATCCGGGATTTAATGAATTTAATGATATAAAAATTTTGAAATCTAAAAAACAAGAATTGGAAAAAATACTGGGAGAAAAAATACTGGGAGGCAGACAGCATTATCTTAAATGGAAAATTCCGGAGAGCTGGAAAATTTGGGAAGAAGCAGAATTGGAATACGACGCAACCTTGGGATTTGCCGAATATGAAGGTTTTAAATGCGGAATTTGCCACCCATTTAAACCGTTTGACATTCAAAATAATAAAGTAATTAACATTTTTGAGATACCTCTTATTGTTATGGAAGGAACATTAACTACTTACAGAAAGTTATCTCCGCAATCCAGTTTGGAAATTTTATCAAAGCTTCTTTCTACTGTGGAAAAATATTCGGGAGTTTTTGTCTTTCTTTGGCATAATTCTTTTATGACCGATCTTTTTACGCCTGAGTGGAAAAAATGTTTTGAAAATTTTTATAAAATCATTTCTCAAAAAAACTGTTCTGTCGTATCTGCTAAAACAATGTTGAATCTGTGGAAAAAATAAATTTAGAAAGTTTAAAATTATGAATGCTGAAAATCAAAACCGACCAAAAATTAAAATCAACATCTTAATCTCCATAATTTTGGCTTTTCTTTTTTGGTTTGCATCTCCTCTCAGCCTGCAACTGGGAGATAAATTAATAGCCCTGTTATTATTAGTCGCCGGTTTTTTATTTCCCATACCAATGCTGTTCGTATATACATTTTTGAGCGTCTTCAAGGCTCGTTTTATATATAGCGGGGCTGCGACTGATCCCGTAATATATATATTATTCCCGATTTTACTCAGAACCATTCTTGATATTTTAACTGGAAAAAAAATAAAACCGCACCTTTCTTTTAAAGAAATTTTATGGTTTGCGTCATTCTCTTTGATAATCACGGCAAATATTTACAGAGTTACCTCTTTTAGCTGGGATGCCTACAGTTTTCAAAAAATAATCACGTTCCTTATTCAAGATTTCAGTTTATTTTTCATAATATGTTTATCAATAAATAATCTTAAAACTTTTGATAAATACTTAAAATATCTCGTTGTTATTTTGATCACGGCGATGTTCTTTAATTTCTTGGGTGTTTCTCTTGACGGCGCATCATATCACGGATGGTATTTTGTCGCCAAAGGAACTCCGGTGCGGGCCATTTCTTTCGGCATGGGATTATTGGCTCTTTTCGCATTATCACTGTGGCGGACGAATACAAATAAAAAAATGGGGATATTGATTTTCGTGCCTTCTATTGTCTTTATGATCTTGGCCAATGAAAGATCTCCCGTAATTTCTTTCTTAATAAGCATTGTTTTGGTTTTATGTTATGATTTTTTTATTAAAAAAACATATTCCATGTTTAATCGGAAATATCTGGCCATAATCGGACTTTTCGTTTTGGCTATAATATTGGTTACGGCTTTCTTCCCGAAACATATGTATTCTCGCTACTCTTTTCCTCTTTACTCAATTCAGGAAAGAGTAAATTTTCTCAAAGCAGGCAGAATTTTATCTCTGCAATCGCCGATTATCGGAAATGGACCGAATAGTTTCGCCATAACTTATTCCGGATCCGATATTGATTTCTCGCCTCATAATGTATTTTTAGAAATTTTAGCGGAGTTCGGCCTTATAGGCTTAATTCCATTTTTGGGAATAATTGCAATTACCTTCAGAAAGTGCTGGCTATGCTGTAAAAACAATTATTTAAACTACAGGGCAATATTTTTATTCTATGCTATGCTGTATACTTTGATACAAATGTGCATTAGCAGCCAGCTTAATGGATATAGATGGTGGTGGGTTCTTTTCGGACTAATTTTTGTAGCGCATAATTTATTGAAACCTAACGCTACTGCTCAAAAAAATTAAAACAAATTTTACTTTTTATAATAATTAAATTAAATCCATGTTTCATAAATTAATATTTACAATAGGATATCTTCTGAAACGGCCAGAGGTACTTCGCTATTATTTCAATTTTCAAAAGACGCAATGGCGGTCTTATGAATGGCTAAAAAATCAGCAAGAGATGCAATTGAAAAAATTGATTGATTTCGCTTATAAAAATATTCCTTATTATACTAAATTGTTTGACCAAATGGGCATTAAGTCGTCTGATATTGCTGTTATCAAAGATTTAGAGAAATTGCCCGTCTTGACCAAAGAAACTATCAAAGAAAACTGGCAAGATTTTATTCCTAAAAATATAAATGAACTGAAACATCTGAGCGGTTCCACGGGCGGTTCCACGGGTGCGTCTCTCAAATATAGAATGTCAAAAGAAGATTATGAGAAAGGAGTGGCCCTATTATACAGATGGTGGGGATACGGGGGCTATAAATTAAGCAATAAAGTTGCCATTATCGCCGGTTCTTCATTGGTTCCCACCTCAAAATCAGAATCAAAGAAAAAAATTCAAGATTTTTTCTTCAATTTCCGGCATTATTCTTCTTTTGAAATGAGCCAAAAAAATTTATTTAAATATTTTGATAATATCAATAAATGGAAACCTGGTTTCATTATGGGATATGCCTCTTCTATCTATCTATTCGCGCAATTTATCCAAGATAATAATTTAAAGCTTAATTTCAAGCCCAAGGCCATTCTTACTACTTCCGAAAAATTATTTGATAAGCAAAGAATTTTCATAGAATCGATTTTTAACGCAAAAATTTTTGACGGTTACGGCTTAAACGACGGCGGAGTGACGGCTTTTGAATGCGAAAAACATTGCGGGATGCATATAGACATGGAAAGATCCATATTAGAAGTGGTTGATAATAAAGGCGGACAAATTATTAATCAGCAAGGAAAAATATTGGCCACAAGTTTATACAATTACGCCTTGCCGTTTATAAGATATGATACGGGAGATTTGGGCATTATCTCCGACAAAGAATGTTCTTGCGGCCGAGGAACACCTTTGCTTAAAGAAATATCCGGACGAATTACGGATTTTTTAAAAATTAATAATATAATCATTGGCAGTCCTGTTCTTACGGTTTTAATGGGTAAATTTGACATAACTCAATATCAAATAATTCAAGACCATCCAACATCCATAATTATTAAAGTCGTCAAAGGAAAAACTTACAATGAAAAATCAGACGAGGAATTCATTAAAAAATCATTTTATAGCCATGTCGGGGAATTTGATATTATTTTTGAATACACGAATTTTATCCCGATAGCAGAAGGCAAAAAATATAAATTTATCATTAATAATTTAACCGAATTATGAAAAAAATTTGTATTTTAACTTCTGTCCATTCCGCTTTTGATGTTCGAATTTTTCACAAAGAAGCTAAAACTTTAGCTGAAAAAAATTATGAAGTTGTTTTAATCGCCCAGCATCCGAAAGATGAAATTATTGATAAAATCAAGATTATTGCTCTGCCAAAACAAAAAAGCAGATGGAAAAAAATTTTAAAAACTGATTTTTTACTTTATGAAAAAGCACTTCGGCAAAAAGCCGATGTTTATCATTTCCACGACCCCGAACTTATTCTATGGGCGCTAAAATTAAAAAATAAAACAGGCGCTAAAATAATCTATGATGCGCATGAAGATGTGCCAAAAGATATTTTATCGAAAAATTGGATACCAAAATTCATAAGATTCACGGTGGCGAAACTTTTTGATATGCTTGAAAAAACCGTTTCTAAAAAATTTGATTATATCGTCACCGCCACTCCCGGCATCAAAGATAATTTTAAAAAACATAGAGTTATAGATATTAAAAATTATCCAATCGTTAAAGTTTTAAAATTTTCAGAAAATTTTTTGTTTCCCAAAAATGGCAAATATTATAATATAATTTACGCGGGAGGGCCATGGAGAATAAGAGGAATAAAAGAAACAATTCAGTCATTAAAATTCGTAAAAACGCAATATGGCGTCAGATTAACATTGATTGGAAAATTTTCAGAGAAAGAATTTGAAAAAGAAGTTAAAAATTTAGAAGAATGGAATAAAGTTGATTTTTGGGGCTGGTTACCTCCAGAAGAACTGAATAAACATTTATTGATGGCTGATATCGGCGTGGTTTGTTTTTTGCCCGAGCCAAATCATATTTCGGCAATGCCCAATAAAATATTTGAATATATGGCCGCCGGCTTGCCGATTATTGCTTCTGATTTTCCTCTATGGAAAAAAATAATAGAAGAAAATAATTGCGGCATTTGCGTTAATCCCTTAAATCCAAAAGAAATTGCCAAAGCTGTTGAATATTTAATAGAACATCCTGATGAAACGAAACAAATGGGCAAAAACGGCAGAAAAGCGGTTTTGGAAAAATATAATTGGGAAAATGAAAGCAAAAAATTATTAATGATTTATGAAAAATTATGTGCGGAATAGTTGGAATTTTTTATCATAAAAACAATTTATCAGTGGATGAATCCGCTTTAATTAAAGCGCGCGATACAATGGTTCACCGCGGACCGGATGACGCCGGTATTTATATTTCATCCGATAAAATATTGGGTCTGGGACACCGCCGTCTTTCAATTATTGATTTATCCCCTGCCGGCCATCAGCCGATGGCCAATAAAGACGAGACCGCTTGGATTACTTTTAACGGAGAAATTTATAATTTTATTGAAATCCGCGAAGAATTGGAAAAAATCGGCCATCAATTTAAATCAAATTCCGATACCGAAGTTGTTTTGCATGCCTATGAAGAATGGGGCGAAGAATGCCTTAATAAATTTAACGGAATGTGGGCTTTTGCCATTTGGGATAATAAAAAACAGGAACTTTTTTGCAGCCGGGACAGATTCGGAGTCAAACCATTTTATTATTATTGTGATAATCAAAAAATTATTTTCGCTTCAGAAATAAAAGCGATTTTGGAATATGATATTCACAGAGAACCGAATGATAAATTAATTTATGATTTCTTGAAATTTGGAATTTTAGATCATACCGATGAAACATTTTTTAAAGATATTAAAAAATTACCAGCCGCCTCATGGCTGAAAATCAAGCAAAATGGACAAATAACCATAAAAAAATATTGGGATTTTGAGATTTCCGATGAAATCGACGCTGACAGTAAAGTAAATCGAAAAAAAAATGTTCAAGAATTTTTAGATTTATTCGTCAATTCCGTAAAGCTGCGACTCAGAAGCGACGTGCCGGTCGGCTCTTGTTTATCCGGCGGACTGGATTCTTCATCAATTGTTTGCGTGATTAATAATTTATTGAAAAAAGAAAAAATCCCTAACATTAAAGAAAGGCAAAAAACATTTTCTTCTTGTTTTAAAGATAAACGATTTGACGAAAGAGAATATATTGAAGAAATAATTAAAAATACCGGCGCGGAAAAAAAATATATTTTTCCCGAACCGGAAGAATTTTTAAAAGAACTTGATCATTTGATTTGGCACCAAGAAGAACCATTCGGCGGAACAAGCATCTATGCTCAATGGAAAGTAATTGAAACAGCAGGAAGGGAAGTTAAAGTTTTATTGGACGGCCAAGGCGGAGACGAAAATTTGTGCGGATATAGAAAATTTTATATCTTTTATTTAAGAAAATTGCTGCAAAATCATCGATATTTTTCATTTATTAATGAATCTGTAAGATTTTTTTCATCAATAAAAATTCTAAAAACCTTAAACATAAAAAGCGGATTGAAATATTTCGGATTTGGCAATAATCTTCAGAAGGCGGACAACTTGTTCAATCCGGAATTTTTAAAAAAATTCAGAGACGAAAAAATTATTTTTGGGTATCAAAAAAATTTAGGCAAGCGCATAAAAGAAGATTTAACTACTTGGAGCTTGCCCGCGCTTTTACGCTACGAAGACAAAAATTCCATGGCTCATTCCGTTGAAGCCAGAGTACCCTTCTTGGATTACCGACTGGTGGAAAAAACAGGGTCTCTCCCTCTGAGTTTTAAAATGCATAATGGTTGGACTAAATTAATCCTGAGAGAAGCAATGAAAAACATTCTGCCTGACAAAATAAGGCTTAGAAAAAGCAAATTAGGATTTGTCACACCCGAAGAAAATTGGTTTAAGGAAGTATTGAAAAAAGAGATAGAATCTTCAATAGAAAACGGCCATTTTATTTCTAATTATATCAATAAAAATAATTTAATGCTTGAATTCATTAAATTTTCGTCGGGAAAAAGTTTTTTACCCGCGTTAACATTTTTCAGATTTTATATATTGGAATTATGGGGTGAAAAATTCATTCTCAACAAGAAAAAATCGTAGATAATGTTTTTGACAAAAATATTATTATTTGATAATATTAATATGAAAAAACTAAATAACATTATTTTAAAATACACTTAATAATAAAAAATATATGGAACTTAGAAAACAACAAGAACAAGAACACGCTAATAAATTAAAGGGGTTATTAGAAGCGTCATCAGACGAAGAAATGGCTTTGTCCAACAAAAAATTTTATAAAATTGCCCGAGGCAGCCGAAATTATATGAAAAAATGGCTAATAACAGAAATCTCTCGAGGCAAAAAAAACATCTTGGATTATTGCTGCGGAGAAGGTGAAATGGCTATTTTTACAGCGCAAAACGGCGCTAATGCCACCGGCGTAGATATATCTGATGTTTCCATAAAATCAGCTGAAAAAAAAGCAATCGCCCAAAGTCCGGCGAATAAACCAAATTTTTTGGTGATGGATGCTGAAAATCTAACTTTCAGTGATAACAGCTTTGATGTTATTATCTGCAGCGGCGTTTTACATCACCTGGATATTGAAAGGGCCTATGCTGAATTATCGCGAGTTTTAAAACCAGACGGACAAGTTATCTGCAATGAACCGCTTGCTTATAATCCCCTAATCCAATTATACAGATATTTAACGCCAAAATTGAGAACCGACTGGGAATCAAAACATATTTTAACAAAAAAATCCATATATTTGTCGAAAAAATATTTTGGAAAAATTGAAACGCGCTTTTATCATTTGACCACTATATTGGCGGTTCCTTTCAGAAAAACCAGATTTTTCAGTTTTATATTAAGTATTCCCGAAGCCATAGATTGGATTTTACTCAAATTACCTTTGATAAAATGGCTCTCGTGGCAAATAATTTTTATTCTTTCAAAACCTAAAAAATAGATAAAATATGAATATTTGGCTAGTACAGACAGGAGAACCATTGCCATTAAAAGAAGGCATACGAAAGATGAGAACAGCCTTATTGGCCGACAAATTCTTAGAAAGAGGACATTCAATTTTATGGTGGGCGAGCGCTTTTGACCACGCCTCAAAAAAATGGATAGCCGAACAAGACATAGAACTGGCAATTAAAGAAAGATTTGTAATTAAAATTTTAAAAAGCATCGGTTATAAAAAAAATATATCTTTCAGCCGTTTTTTAAATAACAGGATCATAGCCTGGAAATTTAAAAAAATGGCCCCCAAAATGCCTCGGCCGGATATTATAGTCGTCTCAATGCCGAGCCATGATTTGGCCTATCAAGCTGTTTGCTTTGCTCATAAAAATAATATTCCCGTAGTCGTAGATATCAGAGACGAATGGCCTGATGAATTTCTTGTTTTTCTTCCTAAAACAATCAGAAAAATCGCCAAGCTATTTATTTTCAATGATTTCAGGATGAGTAAAAAAACCATGGTTATGGCCGATGCGCTTGTTTCAATGATGGAAACCTTGCTTGAATGGGGACTGAAAAAAGCTGGACGGCAACAAGATTGGCAAGACAAAGTTTTTTATCTGGGTTATAAAAAAAATGTTGAGAGCGGATATATTCCCGATAAAATTTCCAAAATCACGGATGTTCTAAAAAATAAATTCGTAATTACTTTTATCGGCACGCTTGGCAATACTAACGACCCGTCAATACTATTTGATTGTGCTAAAAAAATAAGCCAAAAAGATATTCAATTTGTTATAGCTGGTGGCGGTAATTTGTTTGAAGCTATTAAGACCAGAGCCGCTCAATATTCAAATTTTTTAATTTTAGACTGGCTAAAGCAAGATGAAATGGATGCTCTGTTAAAATACTCTCATCTTGGACTTTGCCCGATAACCAGAACAAGAAATGTTTTTCCGAATAAAACTTTTGCCTATTTTTCGGCCGGCCTTCCAGTTTTATCCGCCTATCAGGGAGATTTAAAAAAAATAATTAAAGAGCGTCAAATAGGCTGTTATTATCCACCGAACGACGCGGACGAATTATCAAATTGCATTAAAACACTTTATAATAATCGCGATCTTTATGAAAAGATGCGCCAAAATGTTAGAGAAGTCTTTAATGAAATGTTTGATGCGGACAAAATATATGAAAAATACGCCGAACATATAGAAAAAATTTATGTTAATTTTCGCACTAAAAAAATAATTAAAAATTAATTCACATTATGAAAAAAAAGACACAAGTATGCAAAAAATCATTAATAGTATTGCTGCTAAAAAAAATATTATTTTTTATAAAGGCCATTCTGCCGCCGAAATGGTATGATGCTTTTTATAAATTTACCTTTAAAATTTATAAGTCGTTAATCAGATTTTGTTATCTCAGATTTTATATTTATTACTATCTCAAGGGCGATAAAAAAAATTTGAAAAAAACAAAAATTATCTACAGGGTTATGCCCTACTCTTTAGTGGGAGAAAAAGGATTGGCTCAAACTTATGATTTGGTAGAAAAAGTTGTTGATAATAATCTTGAAGGAGGCTTAGTTGAATGCGGAGTCGCCCAAGGCGGCTGCGCGGCATTAATGGCATCGTTAATTTTTGAAAAAAATAATCAAACTAGAAAATTATGGCTTTGTGATTCTTACGAGGGCTTGCCGGATCCAACCAAAGAAGATTTTGATCAAAAAATGTGCAGCACCGGAACCCATACCCAACCCATGGATAAAGGATTTTGTTTAGGTACATTGGAACAAGTAAAGCAACTCATGCTGGAAACATTTAATTTTCCTAAAGATAAAATTATTTTTGTCAAAGGTTGGTTTAAAGACACTTTGCCGTTAAAAAATAAAGAAATCGGCAAGATTGCCATTTTAAGAATTGACGCTGATTGGTACGATTCAACCAAGGAATGTCTTGAATATCTTTACGATCAAGTTGTCGCAAAAGGATTTATAATTATTGATGATTATGGAACCTGTTTTGGCTGCCAGAAAGCCGTTGACGAATTTTTGGCCAGTCGCGGTTTGACAGTAGAAATAAAATTTGATGGCCGCGGAGGGTGTTATTGGATAAAATCTTAATTAAAACAAAAAAGTGAATTTTTATGTCTAAAGAAATTTTTGACAAAATATTTAGTTTTTTGGGGTTAATATTTTTTTTACCCCTTTTTTTATTAATTGGCGTATTAATAAAAATTGATTCCAAGGGCCCGATTTTTTATCGAGGTGTTAGAACGGGTCGTTTTGGCAAACCATTTCGTATTTACAAATTTAGAACAATGGTGACAAATGCCGAAAAAATAGGCGGACCGACTACGGCAAATAACGATTCCCGCATCACTAAAATCGGTAAATTTTTAAGAAAATATAAAATTGACGAGTTGCCGCAGCTTATTAATATTTTATGCGGAGAAATGAGTTTTGTCGGCCCGCGACCCCAAGTTGAGGAATGCACAAAGCACTACAATGAAGAAGAAAAAATTATTTTAAGCGTTAAGCCCGGTCTTACTGATTACGCTTCCATAGAATTCATTAACCTCGGAGAAATATTGGGCGACGGAAATGTATATGAAAAATATTTACGCGAAGTAGAACCAAAAATAAATTCATTAAGAATAAAATATATTCACGAGCGTTCTTTCTGGGTTGACATGAAAATAATATTTTTAACATTCTTAAAAATATTAAAAAAAATAAAAAAAATATGGAATATCAAAAATTAGGACAAACCAATCTTTGTATATCCCGTATTGGATTCGGCGGCGCTCCAATAGGCGGAGCTGATTATGGAAAAGTAAATGACCAACAATCAATCTTAGCCGTTAAAACAGCCTACAAACTGGGTATTAATTTTTATGACACAGCCGATATTTACGGATTCGGCCATTCGGAAAAAATTCTGGCCAAAGGATTTTCTCTTAAAGAAAGAAAAAATATCGTAATGGCCACTAAATTTGGACTAAGGTGGGATTATAAAAAAAATAAAAGTTACCGGGATTTAAGCCGTCGTTATATTTTAGAGGCTGTTGAAAAAAGCCTTTTTAATTTAAAAATCAGCACTATTCCTTTATATCAGATTCATTATCCCGATCCTCAGACTCCAATTTCTGAAACAATGAAAACCTTAAAAGAGCTGCAAAAGGCTGATAAAATTAATTTTATCGGGTGCTCAAACTTTACCGCCGACTTAATCAAAGAATACCAAAAATACGGCCGGATAGAATCCGCTCAAATGTCTTATAATATTTTAGATCAAAGAGCGGAAAAAAGCCTTTTTCCGCTCTGTAAAAAATTAAAAATTAGCGTCATCGTTTATAGTCCACTGGCCCAAGGCCTTCTATCGGGCAAATACGGAAAAAATACAAAATTTCCAAACAATGATCGCAGAAATCGCGGCATATATTTTACGAAAGAAATTTTAAAACGAGTCACTCCAATAATTGCAGAACTTAAAAAAATTGGGACGACAATATCATAAAACCCCTGCTCAAGTCGCTATCAGATGGATTCTTGATCATCCTCAAATAACTTGCGTTTTAGTGGGAATCAAAAATCCTAAACAAGCTAAAGAAGCATTGGGTGCTCTTGGCTGGAAACTCACGCCGGAAGAAAGAAAAAAATTAGCTAAAATGGGCAAAAAAATCATTTTTAGAGATTAAATTTGGAGAATAATCTAAAATTTAATAAATTATTGACAAAACGCTCGTTTAATAATATTATAGTATTATGGTTTCTTCAACTCACAAAGAAATTATTCGCTGCCAAAACATAGCCAAAGACATCAGAAAGACAATAATTGATATAATTTATCAAACCAAGGGCCCGCATCTCGGTTCATCTTTTTCTATAGTTGATATTCTGGTAACGCTTTATTTTAAAATTTTAGTCATAGATCCTAAAAATCCATATAAAAAAAATCGGGATATATTTATTTTAAGCAAGGGTCATGCCGTGCCAGCTCTATATCCGATTTTAGCTAAAAAGGGTTTTTTCTCTGATAAATTATTAAAAAAATTTGCTATCAATGATTGTATATTTGAACAACATCCCAGCCGCGATGTCGCCAAAGGAATTGAAGTTACTACTGGATCGCTGGGAAACGGCTTATCAATAGGAGCAGGTCTGGCCTTAGCGGCTAAATATGACAAATCTAAACGCAGAGTTTTTGTTCTTTTAGGCGATGGAGAATTGGACGAAGGATCAAACTGGGAAGCAGCCTTGTTTGCCAGTCATCATAAATTAGATAATTTAATCGCTATTGTAGATTATAATAAACTTCAAATACTTGGAGCCGTGGACAAAGTTTTAGGGTTAGAACCCTTGGCCAAAAAATGGCAATCATTTGGCTGGGAAACGAAAGAATTAGATGGCCATAATTTCCAACAAATGATTAACGCGCTGAGCCGCCTTCCTTTTAAAAAAGGAAAACCAAATATAATTATTGCTCATACCATTAAAGGCAAGGGAGTTTCTTTTATGGAAAATCAGCTTGTTTGGCATTCTAAATGTCCCAATGAAGAAGAATATAAAAAAGCCATAAAAGAATTGTCATAAATAAATAATTTACAAAAAAACAAATAAGCTGAGAGGATTGAATACCTTTCAGCTTATTATTTTATTACACAGCTATATGAAAAATTGTGAAATGATCTCCAAACCAACTATACTCTATACACCGGACCTTACCGCATTTATGACAAACATCTATTGTTACAAATCCCACTATTAGGCTATTGGCAGATCCCTCAAATTGCACCATTCTTTCTCCGCAACATCTAAACCAGAAAGATCGTCCAACTTGTTTCATCCCGCCTAAGTTTAATTTTTTTCTTAGCTGTTTATTAATCTTATCCATTATTCCCCTCCTTTTTAAATTTTTTCTCAAATTCCATTTATTTGGAATTATTTATATAATAGCATATTTTTAAGTTTTTGTCAACCCTGCTATTAATTAAAGAGACTCTTGCTTTTTTTATTTTTAAGATTATAATCTTAATATATGCTTAAAAGACCCTTCTAAGCTAATAAGTTTTATGGAAATTAAAAAAAGGGATAAATTGATTAACTTCAGCCCTATAAGCAAATATGATTGAAATTATCAATAATTATGAGAATAACATTTATAAAAATTTTAAAAGAGGCAGCGCGAAAGAATAAAGATATTTTCTTGCTAACAGCTGATTTGGGAACTTTTTTCGGGGATTTTATCAAAGATTGCCCAAAACAATTTATTGATGTTGGCATAGCCGAAAGCAATATGATCGGCATGGCCGCAGGTATGGCTTTGGCTAAAAAAAATGTCTATTGTTATTCAATTATTCCATTTTTAACCATGAGGCCATTGGAACAAATTAAAGTGGGGTTGTGCGCTCATAATTTAAATGTTAAATTATTGGGTGCAGGCGGAGGATTTGCGTATGGCTTGGAAGGTATGACTCATCACGCTATTGAAGATATTGCCATTATGAGATCCTTGCCGAATATGACCGTAGTGGCGCCAGGTGATTTATTAGAAGCCAAAGCTATCGCCAAAGAATCTGTTAATTACAAGGGTCCTTTATATATCAGGTTCGGTCAAGATAAAACTCCCAATATACATAAAAATTCAACTAAAATAAAAATTGGTAAAGGAATTATTTTAAACAAAGGAAATAAAATAGCGCTTATTGCCACGGGCTCAATGTTGTCCCCTGCCAAAATTGTTTGCGATAATCTAACAAGTCAAGGCATTAGCACTACTCTGATCAGCATGCATACTGTTAAACCATTGGATGTAAATTTAATAAAAAAAATATTACGCCATAAAGCTATCTTTACCATTGAAGAACACAGTATAATCGGCGGTTTAGGCAGCGCAGTCGCGGAAACATTATTGGAATTAAATTATAAGGGTTTATTTAAAAGAATAGGATTGCCTGACGAATATTCATGTTATAAGGGAAACCACGATTATCTTTGTAAAAAATATTGTCTCACGCCTGAAACAATAATTAATAAAATTTTAAAATTTAATAAAAAAATATGACTTTAAAAAATAAAATTATCGCTCCTCAAGGAGGACTGAGAACAGGAAATGAAAAAGATGAATTAATAAAAATAACTCAAATTTTTAACAATAACTCCGATACAATAGATAAAAAATTAGAAAATTTCCCAAAATATATCAGAAGACAAAAACTTACGCGTCTTTTGGCTTTGTATGAAATTTTCAAAAAAGTATCAAATATCAAAGGATCTATCATAGAATGCGGAGTTCACGACGGTTTCGGCTTGATGTCATGGGCAAAATTCAGTGCAATCCTTGAACCAATAAATTTAACGCGAAGAATTTATGGATTTGACACTTTTGAAGGGTTTCCTTCTCTTTCTCAAGAAGATAAAAATCAGTCTTCTAAAATAAAAATGGGCGACCTTAAAGCAAATTCATATAATGAACTCTTGGAATTGATTAAAATTTATGATTCTACTCGACCATTAGGGCACGTTAATAAAGTTCAACTTGTAAAAGGAGATGCCTTAAAAACTATTCCCAAATTTGTTAAAGAAAATCAACATTTAGTAGTTAGCTTGTTATTTTTAGATTTTGATTTATTCAAGCCTACAAAAGTTGCAATTGAAAACTTCTATCCAAGAATGCCCAAAGGATCTATCATCGCCTTTGACGAATTGGATAATCCCATTTGGCCCGGTGAAACAATGGCTCTTCTTAAAACAATCGGCATTAATAAATTGAAAATAGAAAGATTGGATTTTGATCCGTATATAGGATACGCCGTAATTAAATAAAATAATTTTAAAGAAATGTCTTATCAAGAAATAAAAAATAAAATCTTTACTAAAACCACAGCCAAAAGAACTATTTTTTTCTTATTAGGCGATGTTATTTTTATAATGCTCGCCTGCTGGCTGAGTTTTTTGCTGCGTTTTGACGGAAAAATTTCTGCTCAATATTTTCCAATGATAAAAGGATTTATTGAACTGACTATTCCGTTGATTATTTTATTTTTTTGGCTGGAAAGACTTTATGCCATTAGCTGGTCTTTTGTCAGTATTTCAGAACTTTTTAAACTTGGACGAGCCGTAATAATCAGTTTTCTTTTGATTGGAGCAACTATTTATATTTTAAAAATTTTTCCTCTTTTTGAAGGATTCCCCCGTTCTATCATTTTTATCACCGCCTTTTTAACATTTCTCTTGACCGGCGGGTTGCGCTTTTCCAAAAGAATTTATCTTCATCAATTTCAGCGCAGCGCCCCGCGCGGCAAATCTGTTTTAATCGCCGGATCCGGAGACGCTGCCGAACAATTAGTGCGGCATATTATTACTTCAACAGACAGTCCTTATTTTATTATCGGTTTGGTTGATGATAATCCGATGAAACAAGGAGTGCTTATTCATGGGATAAAAGTTTTAGGGAAAATGGCCGATATTCCAAAAATTGTCAAAAAATATGAAATTAATGAATTGATTATTGCCATGCCGTCAGTTCAGCAAGAAGTTGTCAGAAAAACCGTAAAATTAGCCCGCGAAGCCGGTATTCAAAAAATTAAAATTTTACCCAGTACCAGAGAAATTTTGGATGAAAAAGTAAATCTAAAACATCTACGCGACGTTTCAATTGAAGATTTGCTCGGCAGAGAACCGATTAAAATTGACACTCAAGCCATTCAAAATTTTATCAGCGGAAAAACAGTTTTAGTAACCGGCGCGGCCGGTTCTATCGGTTCCCATCTTTGCCAGGAAATTTTAAAATTTAATCCTCGCTGTCTTATCGTCCTTGATCAAAATGAAACAGGACTTTTCCATCTTGGACGAGATCTCAATAAGGATTTTCCAAATATTACAAAAAATTTTGAAATCGGCGATATTTGCGATAAAAATAAAATAGATTGGCTGTTTGAAACCACAAAACCAAATGTTGTTTTTCACGCCGCAGCCTATAAACATGTACCGGTGATGGAATCACATCCCTTGGAAGCGATTAAAAACAATGTTTTTGGCACGTTAACATTAGCTCAAGCAGCAATAAAACACGGAGTCGATAAATTTGTTCTTATTTCCACTGATAAAGCGGTAAATCCAACTTCAGTTATGGGCGCGACCAAGCAAGTCGGAGAAATGATTTGTCTCTGGCTGAACAAAAAAAATCTGACTAAATTCTGCGCTGTTCGCTTTGGCAATGTTTTGGACAGCCAAGGCAATGTGGTTGGAATTTTTGAAGAACAAATTAAAAAAGGCGGTCCGGTTGAAGTGACCCACCCGGAAATGAAAAGATATTTTATGGTCACTTCCGAGGCTTGTTTATTGGTAATGCAGGCCGGCGCTCTGGGTCAAGGAGGCGAAGTTTTTGTTTTAGATATGGGCCAGCCGATTAAAATAGTGGATTTGGCGAGAGAAATGATCAGACTGGCCGGCTATGAGTCTGATGTTGATATTCCCATTGTTTTCACTCAAATGCGCCCGGGCGAAAAATTATTTGAAGAAATTTTAACAAATTCTGAAATACCGACCAAACATGAAAAAATATTCATGGCTAAACTCTCTGATTTTGACGAGAAAAAAATAACCCAAGGACTTGAAAACTTTCAGCAAGCTCTTGATAAAATGGATAAAAACAGTATAATTAAAATATTGAAAGAAATCATTCCAACATATAAATAACGAATAACAAATCAAAAAAATATGGAAAATCAAGAAAAAAATTATAACAATAAAGAAGAAGTTGATTTAAAAGATTATATTAATGTCATTGTAAAAAGAAAACGGGTAATTATCACGATTTTTTTTGTCTCCGTCATTGTGGCGGTTATTGTTAGTTTTTTAATGCCCAAAACTTTTGAAGCTGTGACCCTGATTAAATTAGGCCAGATAAGAAATCAAGCCGTGTTTATTAATTTGGAAAATATAGATGATATTAAAGCAGTTTTTTCCCGTGAAAATACTTTAAAAGAAATTGCTTTAAAATTAGGATTGCCGGCTAACACCTCTTTGGCGAAGATAACGAAAATTTTTTCTATAGAACCTGTGGAAAAAACATCTCTTTTGAAAATAAAAGGCCGCGGTACCACGCCGCAAAAAGCGCTGGAAACCACTAATTTAATCGCCGGCTTTCTTATTGATCGACATCAAAATCTATTCTTAGAAGCAGAAAAAACTCTTAATCAGGAAATAGAAACCATTACCGCAAACCAAGAGAAGATTAAAAAAGATATTGAACAAATAAAAACAGAAATAGCTAGACTTGATAATGACACTAAATTTTACACAAAAGAAATTAGTCGACGCGCTGAAGCTCAATCTGAAGGACAGGGTCAAGTAGCCCAAGCCTACATCCAACTTTTGGCAGGGGTTAAAGATGCAAAAGATGCAAAAGATCAGCAAATTTCCGATTTTGAACAACAATCAATCCTTCTTAACCAGACTCTTCAGCAAAAAAAATACGAAAAAACTTATCAAGTAAAGCCGACAACCATTGAAGTGCCTGCTACCACGCCTGATAAAAAAATTGCGCCCAAAAGAGCGCAAAATATTGCAATCGCCGGAATACTAGGACTTTTTATCGGCATTCTTTGGGCTTTTATGGCTGAATATTACGAAAAAAATTTAAAGAAAAAATAAATAATTCATTAAACTAAAAAATACTCCGCTTAAGCGGAGTATTTTTATTATCTTGAAATTTATTACTTCTTTTCTTTGGCAGCCTGAATAATATTCTTTTTCAGTTCTTGAGCGATTTTCGGATTTTCTTTCAAAAATAATTTAGGTGCTTCTTGACCCACGCCGAGTTTAACATCTCCATAGCTTAAAGTGTTGCCTGTTTTTTTAACTAAATTATATTTAAGACCAAGATTTATTAAATCACCCGTGCGAGAGATTCCTTCATTATACATAATTTCAAACTCGCAAGTTGTAAACGGCGGGGCGACTTTATTTTTAACTATTTTAACGCGTACTTTATTGCCAATCACTTCATCGCCTCTTTTAAGCTGAGCCAAACGGCGCAATTCAATTCGCACTGAAGAATAAAATTTAAGAGCCATCCCGCCGGTAGTGGTTTCCGGATTGCCGAAAAATACGCCTATTTTCATTCTGATTTGATTGATAAAAATAACGCAAGTATGAGTTTTACTGACAATGGCCGTCAATTTTCTTAAGGCTTGGCTCATTAATCGCGCTTGCAAGCCCATTTGCGAATCACCCATTTCTCCTTCAATCTCCTTTTGCGGCGTCAGAGCAGCCACAGAATCAATCACAATCACATCTACGCCATTAGAGCGGACCAAGGTCTCAACAATCTCTAAAGCTTGCTCACCAGTGTCCGGTTGAGAGATTAAAAGATCATCAATTTTAACGCCTATTTTTTTGGCATATTCCGGGTCCAAAGCGTGCTCGGCATCAACATAAGCGGCCACTCCGCCCATTTTTTGAGCTTCAGCCACTACATAAAGCGCTAAAGTGCTTTTGCCTGACATTTCCGGACCAAAAATTTCAATTATTCTGCCTTTTGGCACTCCGCCCGCACCCAAAGCCAAATCCAAAGATAAGCATCCGGTAGGAATAACTTCAACGTCCATTCTTCTGGCCTCGCCTAATTTCATAATTGATCCCTCTCCAAACCTGGATTGTATTTGTTCAATCGCCGATTGAGCGGCTTTTTGGCGATCAGTAGTTTTTGAATCTTCTTTTTTTTCTTCTTCTTTTTTAACCATATATTATTTTAAAACTAATTATTAATTTATTTGTTAAATTCTTTTTTGGCTAATTCAAAATCTGCATCAACCATTATTTTTACCAATTCTTTGAATTTAATTTTCGGCTGCCAACCTAAGACTTTTTTTGCTTTGGTAATATTACCGCATAAAATATCCACTTCAGCCGGACGCAAATATTTTTTATCTTGTTTGACATATTTTTTCCAATCTAATCCCAAAGATTCAAACGCTGCCTCAACGAATTCCTTGACCGAATGAGTTTCGCCGGTTGCAATCACAAAATCATCAGCTTTTTTTTGCTGCAACATCAGATACATTGCTTTAACATATTCTGATGCATAACCCCAATCCCGACGGGCTTCCAAATTTCCCAATGTTAAATTTTTCTGCAATCCCAATTTGATTCTGGCCGCAGCCTTGGTTATTTTCCGCGTAACGAAATTATCACCCCTGCGCTCTGATTCATGATTGAATAAAATGCCATTACAAGCGAAAATACCATAACTTTCACGATAATTTTTGGTTATCCAATAACCATAAAGCTTTGCCACGCCGTAAGGACTGCGCGGATGAAATTCGGTATTTTCATTTTGGGGAAATTCTTTTATCTTGCCGAATATCTCGCTGGAACTGGCTTGATAAAATTTAATTTTTTTATCTATTTTTCTGATAGCTTCTAAAATTCTTAAAACTCCGACCGCTGTTACATCAGCCGTATAAGCAGGCATTTCAAAACTGATTTTAACATCGCTCTGAGCGGCTAAATTATAAATCTCGGTCGGTCGGATATCTTGAATCAAATGAAAAAGGCGGCTGGCATCGCTTAAATCGCCCCAATGAAGAAAAATTCTTTTTTGATAGCGAGAATCATCCAATAAATATTGGATTCTTTCCAAATTGGAATTACTGCTGCGGCGAACCAAACCGTGCACTTCATATCCTTTATCTAAAAGCAATTCCGCTAAATAAGAACCGTCTTGACCGGTTATACCGGTAATAAAAGCTATTTTTTTATTTTTATTAGACATACATTTTATTTTTTAAAAATTGATTTTTGGTTCTAAGAAGCTAAAAAGCTACAAGCTACAAGCTAAGAAGCTGATTTCTATTATTCTACAATAATTTGGCGCTTAATAATTCGTTCTCTTGAATATTTCTTTTTGGCTGAAATTTCAATATTATTTATGCCTCTTTCAAGTTCCAATTTCACTTTGAAATAATCATTTGTCATATCATCAATCTTTTGCTTGTTAATAAACACCTCCACTCCCTCTCCCACTTTTCCTTCAATTATTAATGAGGTTTCTTGAGTCACCAAATTTGTTCGGGGCGAAAAAAGTTGAATCTCAGGCGGAAAAATCAGTTTTTTCACGCCGAAAAAAAGATAAAGAAGAACTCCCAAGGTAACCAATCCTATGAAAAAGTATTTTGAATTGAAAATATCAAAAAATTTTTCTTTGCCGAATTCAACCAAGGGCAATCTTCTGACTCTTTTGCTTTTTGTTTCTTTGATAATTGAATAAGAAGATTCTTTTTTCCACAGATTAACAACTTCTTCCGGATTAAATCCCAATAATTCTGCATATTGCAATAAAAATCCTCTCGTGTAAGTCGGGCTGGGTAATTTATAAAATTCGTCTTCTTCTAAAAGTTTTAAATATTTAGCCGGCACGCCTATTTTTCTTTCAACATCTTCCAAACTCCAACTTTCTGAGATTCTCTTATCGCGCAAAATAGTGCCCAAACTTTCAAATTTAATGGATTGGGTTCTAAAGGCCATAATATTTTTACACTATCTCTTCTTTCTTTTTATATACGTCTCTCGGCTTGGCACCCTCACCCGGCCCGATTGTTTCTTCTTCTTCCAATAAATCCAATAATCGTGCCGCGCGGGCATAACCGATTCTCAATCTTCTTTGCAAAAGCGAAGCAGAGGCTTTGCCGGCCTGAATAACCACTTCTCTGGCGTCTGACAGCATTTCATCTTCCACCAAATCGCTTAAATTATTTCCCGACTCGCTTTGTTGCGGCGCGATAATCTCATCTTGATATTCCGGCTTGGCGACATTTCTTAAATATTCAACAATTCTTTTTATTTCTTCATCTGAAACATAAGCGCCTTGTAATCTTTTCGGTTTGGATAATTCAGATGAAATGAAAAGCATATCGCCGCGGCCCAATAATTTTTCCGCGCCGGAAAAATCCAAAATTGTCCTTGAATCAGTCATTGAGGCCACTGAGAAAGCTATTCTGGAAGTAATATTGGCTTTGATTAAACCTGTGATAATATCCACTGACGGGCGCTGGGTGGCCATTATTAAGTGAATACCGGTCGCCCGAGCCATCTGTGACAGCCTGATAATGCAAGCTTCAACTTCCTGTGGCGAAGTGATCATTAAATCAGCCAACTCGTCAATCACCACCACGATAAACGGCATTTTGATTTTAGCGTCTTTATTGTAAGCAAAAATATCTCTTTTTTGAACCTGACTCATTACTTCAAAACGGCGCTCCATTTCTTTGATTGACCATTTTAAAGCATTAATGGTTTTATTAACATCAGTGATAACCGGCGTTAATAAATGAGGCAAGTCATTATATAAAGTAAGTTCCACTCTTTTCGGATCAATGAAAATAAATTTTAAATCTTCGGGAGAATTTTGATAAATCAAATTAACAATGACGGAATTAAGCATTACGGTTTTTCCGCTTCCGGTTGAACCGGCTACCAATAAATGCGGCATTTTTCCCAAATCGCCGAACCATATCTCGCCCGCCACGTCTTTGCCTATGGCCAGCGACAAATTCGTTTTATTTTTTCTGAATTCGGCGCTTTCAAAAACTTCTCTTAACCTGACAACGGCTTTTTGCTTATTCGGTATTTCAATTCCAACTAAAGATTGACCCGGAATCGGCGCTTCAATTCTGATTGGATGAGCAGCCAAGGCCAAAGCCAAATCATTTTGCAGACCCGTAATTTGCGAAATTTTTACGCCATCAGCCGGTTTTAAAGTATATTGAGCAACCGTCGGACCAACTTTCACTTCTCCCATTTCCACCGGAATGCCGAAACTTTCCAAAGTTTTTTGAATAATCAATTTGTTTGTTTTTATATCCCCTGAATTCGGTTTTTCAGAACTGGAATCCAATAAATCCAAAGGCAATTCAATTTTGGGGCGAATCTTTGTTGAACCAAAACCGGCAATTCCTTTGGACGATTTTGAATTATCTTCTGTTTTTTCCAAAATTTTATTTTTTTCATTATCCGGTTTTAAAACTAATTTTTCTTTTTTAGCCAAAATCGCTTTCAAACTTTGAAAACCCGCCTGAGCAAGATTTTCTTTCTTTTTCAATGCCTCCGCTTCCAATTCTTCTTTTGATAATTTTTTCTTCAAATTTGAAAAAGCGACAATCAAGCCGACTGCAAAAGCGCAGACAAAAATCACCCAGCTCGCCCAAATTCCAAAGGTGTTAACAATCACATAACTTATTCCGTAACCGATATATCCGCCTCCTTTATATGCCGCAAGGGCTAATTTATTATCCACAAAATGAATGTGAAAAATGGCCGCCAACATCACAACTGAGAAAAATAATCCGGCCAATCTTATTCCGAAAGGCCTTTTGGGATAAATCTCCTGAATTTTTTCATGATTGAGACACATAATTGCGACAATCGCCAAAGCAACAGGAATCGTCCAGCTCGCCCAGCCCAAAATAACTTTTAATCCCAAAGACAAAAATTCGCCCGCCACTCCGGCCAATCCGCATAATCCCAATAATAAAATAATGGCCAAAGTAAACAAAACTATGGCCAAAACCAACCGACGCGTCGGCGATAAAGATGAAAAATTAAGTTTTTCTTTAGGTTTTTTCAGTTCTTTTTTCTTCATATTACTCATTATTATACCACAAAAGCTATAAAATTGACAATCTTTATTCTTTAAAATTCACGCTTTTAATTAATAAAACAAAGCGTGTAATGGTTAATATTATTCGGCTGGTAAAACCTTTTTTGATTTTGACAAATATCACTTTTTTCAAATTCCATGTCTTCCGGCCGCCGATCTGGATTTAATAAAATCAAAATCGGTTTAATGGATTCTGTTTTTCGGGCAATTTCTATATGCTCGGCTAAATTAAAATTTATCTGAGCCAACTTTAAATAAGGTAAATTCTCTTCATATAAATATAAATAAGCAAATGGATAACCTAAAGACGTATCCAAAAAAATAAGCTGATCATCTGTACTATTGGCGGCTAAATAGTCACCTACTTTAGTTATGGCATAACCGGAGCTCCACTGATTAACAAAGTCATCATCAATTTTAGTCCAATTAAATTTTAATGGATTTTTTAAAAGCTGATAATCCTGATATAAAGACGGAACTAGAATCAATAGAAAGAGTAATAAACAAACAGTTACCTTGAAATATTTGAATCTTGTTAAATCTCGCCCGAAGTTGGCGATAAAAAAAGCGATTAAAATAATAAAAAATGGCGCGATAAAAAGAAAATAACGCGGATAAAAAATATTGGATATTAAAACAAAAATTATCAAAGGCAAAAAAATTAAAGATATAAGCCATTGAATTTTTAATTCTCGCCAAAATTTATTCTTAAAACAACCAATTATAAAAACTGCTAGAATCGGCCAGGTAAAATATTTGATAAAAACCTCCCCTATTATTCTTAAATTTTTAAACCAGGCGTCTAAAAATGATCCTGAAAATTCTTTAAAATTAAAAACAAAAAAACTGGTGAGAAAATTACTTCCGGCTAAAAGTTTAGTCGGAATAATTAAACGGCAAATCAGCTCGCTTAACCCATAAGCCAAAATAAATTCTGAAACAAGAAAAATGATTTGTTTAAATCGAAATTTATTTTTTAAAATACTCCAAAGTAAAATTAATCCCGTGACTAAAATAAAAATTAAAATCGTCTGTTTAAACAAACGCCCTAAAGAAAAAAGGAGACCCAAAACTATTACCGGCCAAACCCATCGCAAATTTTTTGGCCCTTCATTTTTTTCTGTTTCCGAAAAAATCAACCAACTGAAATAAAAAATATAAATCCCGATCGCGGAAATAAAAACATCCGCCAAAACCATTCTCTCGTAAAGCAAAACAAACGGACAAAAAGTGTAAAGACTGAGAGCGATCAGAGTGGTTAATTTTGAATAAAAAAGCTTCTGTGTTAGTAGAAAAACACCCCAAAAACTTAATATAGCCGCAAGAATGGAGATAAATCGGCCGGAATAAAGCGGATCCCCAAACCAATGATAACCCAGGGCCAATATCCAATAGTGCAGGGGTGGTTTTCCACCGATACTCACAAGAGAAGTAAATTTATTATCTGACCAATTAAAATGAATATCTTTGGCCCAGTTTAAATAAATCGCCTCATCATTAAAAATGGGCAGAGCCAATAAATTATAAAACCTTAAAAATAAAAAAACGGCAAAAATCAAAATAATGCCGATTAAAAATATTTTTTTATTTTTTAACATGTTTTTGCTTAATAATAAATGGACAAAATAATCTAAAATAAAATTACTATTATTTCATATAGCTTATTTTAGACGGCCGTCCAAAATAAGTGATATATCTTTATTCTGATAAAGCCCACGCCCGCCTTTAAAGCGGGGCGTGACAAGGGTTTATTCTCCAAAATTTACGGTTGGCATTATCTGTACATTTTGACGAATATAAAGATAATCAACCCACATTTGATGATTTCCATCATAAGAGTGAAGTCTCACCTTTCCTGCAATATTCAAGTCTGAGTCAATAATATCAGTCCAGTTAACAGTAGGTTCAGAACCACTAAATCTACCGCTATGCTTTGTCTCATAAACGTCTGCTTCATAGATACCCCATTCTTGATTGTTAAACTGTTTGCCTTGCTTATTGGTTATATCTATATTGTTTATTATTTTTTGAAAATAAACATCAAGAGGCCACCGTGCATTCCCCCAAGCCAATACTCTGAAATAATTCTGCGAATCTTGCCATCTATATTCTATGCCGGAATTAGCAAGAGGATAGGGATATGTAGGTATGCTTTCGTGATATTTTCGCATTTTAACTATTAAATTCTTTATATAAAAATCTTTGGGTCCACAATATCCGCCACCCTCAACTATTAACTGGCTTAAACTGGTGTTTACACTCGCTCCAGAATAATCATATTCCGTTAATCTATTAGTTGTAAAATGGTCAAACCAATTTCCCTCTGAAACAGAAGATAATCCTTCTAAATCAGCCGCGGCTGCAGCGGATTTATTTCCATAATACATATAAATTTTCGTTACAGGAAAAACAGGTATTAGAGGAATTTTAACTACCGCCGTAGCGGAAACTCCATATTGTTTTTGATCAGTGCCGTCATCATTAATTTCCCAACCGTAGTTAAGAGGTGTAATTTTATCATCTGTTGTAAATCTAATATCAGAAAAATCTTGATTCATCTCAAATTCATAAGAAATATTTATGTTGACTTCAAAATTAGTTAAATCTTCAGTATTATTGTTAATAATAATTATTTCTTTTCTTTTTTCCCAACCAATTGACCATAGACCTTTTGAACTTACAGGATTTGGAGTTAATTGGATAGAAAAATCATTTAAATTATTATCAGTATCTTGCTGATTTCCATTTGGATAACCTGGTTTTCTTTCAATAGATTGATTGGCTGGAGATTCAGGAGCGGAGCTTGTTTCAGGATCTCCGACCGTTTCAAAATCAGGGGCTGTACCCCAACCAACCTTATCAATAATTTTTCCTTCTGAATTATAAAGAATAATTGTGTTATTAGAAGTAAGACTATAACTTTTAGGCCATAAAATATCTGGGGTTGTTTGGTCCTTATATTCTTCTTTACGAGCTAAAAGTAAATATCCTTGGGCTTCAATAATTTTATCTTTAAAATAACTGCTGGTTACGAGCGTACTTTCTTCAACTGTGCCATCTGTTTTGATTCTCTTTTTTTTAACAAAATATTCAGTTAAATTAATTTCTTGATCTGTTGGATTATAAAGCTCAATAAATTCATCATCGGCTGTTTGGCCGGCAATTTGAACTTCACTAATCACTATTGAGGGTAATTTAACAGAATAAAGAATTTCGTCTGACCATTCTCCAAAATTACCGGCTTTGTCCACTGCCCGAATTTTAAAAGAATATAATTCCCTATCTTCAACGCTCAAATCAAGATAATTAACAATAGTAGAAGTGGTATTTTCTCCCCAAATAACTTCATAATGATCAATGCCCGATAAATTATCAATAACCGCATCCCAAGAAAGTTTTAAATTTAGTCCACCCAAATTTTCTGTTTTTAAATTATTAACTTTTACCGGCGGAGTAGAATCAAAAATAAATTCAGTCGTAGAAGTTGTATTTTGAATATTACCGACTAAATCAGTGGCTCGAGAAGAAATAAAATAATAACTATCAAGTAATTCAGTTAATAAAGAAACTGGCAAATCAAAATGCCAATTATTTTCATTTAAATCTGTTTCCAGCCAAAAAGGTTCGTTAAGCCAAATTAAAATAGAAGTAGAAGTGACATAACCCAAATATTTATTTTCTGATTTATTTTGAATCTGAACATCTACCAGCGATAAATCAGTAGAACTGACGTTTGATGATGCAATTCCATTAATTTGATTAGGCCATGATGAAAAATTAAAAATACCGGAAGTAGTCGGAGAAGAAATTGGTCCGGTTAAATCAATAGTCCAAGAATAAGTTATTTCTAAAAAATTATTTTCTTGATCAATAGCTTTAAGGTAAAAAATATGATTTCCTTCAGCAAGATTTTGATAAATCTGCGGTGAAAAACAGGATTCAAAATTTTGTTCGTCGATTTTACAAAATACCCCCCCCTCCTCGTTAATAGAAAACTCAAAATTGGCTGTGTCCAGATTGGTTAATATTTCAGGTTTTTGAGTCAAACTAATTTCCGGCGGAATTGTATCTTTGGTCTTTTCTTCAGGTTTTTCCGTATTTTTATTTTTTGGACTGCCAAAAATTGAATTATTTTTTGCGTCTTTTGCAATTTGGTCTTGATAATAAGCGGTTTGCCAATTATCTTCTAAATTGCCAGGAGCCAAAGAATCTATTCTTTCCATTGTCGCTTTAGTGGTATTATCGCCAGAAAACCAAAGGCCAGTACAATTAATTTCATCAATTAAATTATTATTTCCATCTCTTAATTCCAAGTCTTCTCCGGAATTTCCCAGAGCTCCGCTATAAATTTGGTCAGCCGCCAGATTGGAAATAGTTGAATCGTCTGTTCTTTCTAAAATAAAAAAATCCCCTCCTGATATTTTGCCCGAGAGAGTAATATCCGGCGAACCATCTTTAGCTTTCAATGTCCAGCCGGATAAATCAATTTCTTGATCTAAATTATTATATAATTCAATCCATTCATCGTTATAATCCGCGATTGTGCCCATCCAAGAAATTTCGTTAACAATGACATTCAATGATTGATACGATTGATATTCCAAAATAGGACTAGGAATAGAACTATTACTATAAACTACATCTTGATTAATATTTGAAATTTTTGGACTGTTTTTATGTTTAGGCGTGCCTAAAATTTTATTATTTTTAGCGTCAAACCACAAAAAATCTTGACTATTATTAGTTTGCCAATTATTAGCATCAACACCAGTTAAGGTAGAATTAATTCTTTCTAATGACGCTTTTGTCTCATTATTGCCTGCCAGCCAGCCATTTTCTTGATTAATAAAATCAATACGATTGCCATTTCCGTCAATTAGTTCCAAGGTTTCGCCGGAATCTTCCAAGGCACCGCTATAAATTTGGTCGGCAGTTACATTTTTAACTACATCATCATTTGTTCTTTCCAACAACCAATAACCGCGAGCCGGGATTTCACCTGTTAATAATATATTCGGCGAGCCATCAGCCGCTTTTAATCGCCAACCGGCTAAATTGATCGGTTTATCCAAATTATTATAAAGTTCGATCCATTCGTCAGTGGAGCCGGATTTAGTTCCCGCCCAAGCAATCTCGTTAATCACCGCATCCTGAAATTGAAAAAACTGATAAGAAATATTATTAATCTTATCGTCAGAATCTGGTGTCTTTGGGGTTAATACCTCGGGTTTAGTAAAAAGATTAGCCAAGCCAGAAGTTAGAGTCGTGGTAATTAAAAAATCCCGATTGTCTTGATTTTTATCTTGACCATCAGGAAAACGAATTAAAGATTCTCCTTTCAACGGCGCAACGGCATTATCATTTAGATTGCTATCTTTAAAATCGCCATAACTTATTGAATCAATTAAATTTCCATTGTATTTTAGAATAATTGCATCGCCGGAATTATTTAATTGAAAAGAAAAATCTTGGCCTCCATTAAGCGCTAACCAACTATGGCTGGGAATAATTTTTCCTTTTAAAGTTTTAGGGTGAGCAGTATTATCTTCAATAGTCCAATTAGTTAAATCTATGGATTTGTCAGTGCGATTATATAATTCAATCCATTCATTTTGATTTTCCAAGGGATTAGGCATTAACTCATTAATTACTACATCACCGGCGAAATACTGCGGCTCGGGTATTTTTTCTTTTTCCGGCTCTTTAACTTTTTCTGTTACTTCTTGCGGTTTTACTAATTCTTGACTTTGTTCAGTATCTTCTTGATTTAATGATTCTGGCTGTTCTCCTGAATTAGCTGATTCAGTAATTAAATTTTTTAAATTTTGTGATCCATTTAAAGCATCTTCAAGTTGTTGGGATTGTTCTTTAGATAATTCTTGAAGCGATGATTTGGAATCTGTATCCGGTCTATTGAATAATTGACCAATGGCGCCGATCAAAGATTTGATATCATGAATATTGGCAACGGTTTGTTTATGGAAAAAATCAACAATCGGATCCAAGACAACTGCCACGCCGGTAGATAAAATATCGCCCGTAAAGGCAATACCATTGTATGTAGCAACGCCTGCTTTTACAATGCCGCTGCTTACAGGGTCGGCAGCCAAATAAATTAATTTCTGTGTTTTATAGGAAAAATTTTGATCCGGTAAATTAAAACAACCAATATTAGAAGTGTTGGTTATTTGTTGCGCGTCATCTAAATTTTTTATAACATTATTGATTTCTGGTATTATTCTGTTTGGAGCACCCTTAAGATAAACTGTACTAAATGAATGACCATTGGAATTATTCTGTTCATCCAAAGGAATATTGATGTTTGAGGGAAGGGGTTGGTTCACCTTAATGTTTTTAGCAACATTACGAACATTATTGACAACCTTATCGTTTTGCGAGGTCAAATATTTCCCATTACCCGCGACAAAATCAGCCGGCGTAGCCACATTGTACACGGCTATCGATTCCTTGGGAATGCCATTGTTTATCAGATAATTATATAATTCATTGGTATAAAATGTGCCCTGCGAATGTCCGAACAATAATATTTTTTTAGTATTAATTTGCGGATGAATTCGTTGAAGAATTGTTTTGAGATCAAAATCGCTGATTGGCTTTTCCAATATCTGCGAAGCTGCTTGAATTAAATCCCCTAAACCGGCTAAGTGTGATGGGTTATAACCGGTAATAAAGTTAATATTGGAGATATCAAAATCTTCTTTATATTTATCTTGCAATTTATACATATCTGCTTTCGCTAATTCTTCTGTCGGTGTAAATACTCCATTAACATAAACAACCGTGTAACCCTTGCCATCACATTGCGCCTGAACATTTAATGGGAATAAAAAACAAAAAAATAAAAATATACTGATTAAATATTTTTTGTAATTTATGTTAATTAAATTCATAATCTTTAGTTTGGTAATATTAATGGATCAATATCACAATCAGAATTTTTCATACTTGAAAATGATGTCATATATTTTTTATAATTTTGTTCTTTTTTATCTTTACGAGATTGGATATCAAAAACCAAACTCGGAATATGTTCTTCGCTTAATTCTTGATTTCTAGATTCTTCATTGTCTATTTTTTGAAATGCGTCTAATCTTTTATCTGTATAAACCATATTATTATACTCCATTGAATTCTCATCTATTCCCAGCTTTTTTGCTTTTGCTTCGTTTTCTTCTATTATTTTCCAATGATTTTCTCGCATTTCTTTTGTTATTTTAGAAAATTTCATACGCCAATTTTGATTAAAACAAAAATATCCTCTACCATCTTCCTGAATCACGGCCACGAAAATTTCTGAGTTAGTGATATTGTTTTTTAGATGCAGTTGCAATGCCTTGGCATATTGCAAGGAAGCAGAACGCATTATAGCTGAATCGGGATAGAGTTTAAAAATAGCCAATTCCGCGTCATCACGAATACCATTGCGATTAGCGTCAATACCTTCTAATGTTGAGTTGTTTAATTTTGAATCTGGCTCAGGGGGTAAATGTGTCCCCATTACATCATCCATTGTCAATTTTTGGTTATGAATTTGAGGTACGATTTTCTCCGCTCTTTGGCGCTCAATGGCCACCGGAATTCTATAAATCACCACGCCAATATAAAGAATAAGAATAACTAAAAAAATCATCGTAATCGTTTTTACAATATTTTTTAACCACTTATTTTTTATTTTATTTATATTCTTAAACATATTATTTAGTTTTAGTTTATTAAATCTACTCTTTAATTAACATAATAATATCAAATATTCTAAAAATGGTCAATTTAATTTTAATATTTTTTATTAAGAGTAGGGGGATAAATCTCAACAATAAGAAAACAACCTGAAAAAAATAATCACTAAAAATTTTTAGTACACTTATTTTACACGGCCGTGTAAAATAAGTGTACTGGTAAAAAATAAGATTTAAAATTAAAAAACATTTTAAAATACAAAATCAGTATCTATAAATTAAAACTCTCCAAGTTCTTTAACTTTTAAGATTTTAATATATTTGCGAATATTTAAATTATTTACTACTGCCTTTAGCTCGTCATAGACTTCATAAGGTGAGATCCAAACGCTTTGCTGAACTTTTTGGAATCCCAGAGTGTATAAAAATTGTCGCAACATATCTCTATTTCTTCTCATATTTTCAGGGATATCAAAAATAATCATCAACCATTCATCTCTAGGATTTTTCTTCTTTTCCATATCGCGGACTTTGATTGTTAAAACTTTATTATCGCCTTTCGGGGTTAATAAATATCCTTCCCCTTCTCGATCAATCTTTGTCTTCAAGTAACCACTTGCTTTTAAATTATAAATTGCTGAATATAAATTTCGTTTTTTCTTTTCTCTAAAATATTTTTCAAACCAAATTTTAGTCGGTCTAACTCTCGGGTCACCCTCTAACCAAGATTGCATTTTTTTAATTGTAATAGGTTGAAGATTTAAATCTATAAAATCAGCGAATAATAAAAGTAATTTTTCACCGATAAGTTGTCTTTGTTTTATAATTTTTTTCATAAATAAATATAAAAATAAAAATATAACACGTTTCTAAAATAAGAACTAATTTATATGTACACTTATTTTACACGGCCGTGTAAAATAAGTGTACATATCTTTTTTATATTACTTTACTATTTTTTCTAGATGAAACTAAAAATTTATACAAACACCTGACAGATCGCATCAGAATTGACCTCAAAAATCCGTAGTGTTTTTGCCAAAAATAATCTTGCGATTGGTAATATAATTTTTTGCGCTGTTTATCCCCGCCTGAACTTTTCCCGCCAAAATGAATAACTTTTGCATCCGGCAAAACTGCTATTTTATAATCCAATTTCTTGGTTCTTAAACATAAATCTCTGTCTTCAAAATACATAAAAAATTTCTCGTCAAAACCGTTAATTTTTTCGAAAATATCGCGCCGAATGGCCAAGGCCGCGCCGGAAACCCAGTCAACATCAGTAAATAAGTTAGCAAGTTGATAAGCTAATAAGTTATTTTTAAGCTTATTCTTGATTATTCCCATTATTCCCTCTTCTTTCCCATACGCCCATGGCTGAAGCGAATTATCAGGCAAAACCAACTGCGGGGCGACAATGCCGATTTCGGAATCTTGTTCAAAAGCATTAATAATTTTTTGAAAAATATTTTCCTGAATCAAGGTGTCCGGATTCAGGAAAAATAAAATATCGCCTTGCGCGATTTTAGCCGCCTGATTATTGGCCTGTCCAAAGCCTGAATTTTTATCGTTTTCAATCAGTTTAATGGTAGGAAATTTTTCTCTAATGAACCTTTTTGATTCATCAGTGGAGTTATTATCAATTACTATGATCTCCAACTTAATATCCGCTAAATATTTTAAAATTGACCTAAGGCAATCCTCAAGCCAATTTTTGGAATTATAGCTGACGATAATTATTGAAAAAACCATAAATTTAATAAATAAATCGTTTTTTTATTTTATTTTTTATAAAAAATATTATTTCTTTTGGTCTTCTGAAAATATATTTTGTCAAAAGCTTAAAACGTCTTTTTTTACGTTCTTTCAAAAATAGGTCATATAAATATTTAAGCTCTTCTCTGTCTAATTTCTCCGATAAAATCAAATAATTCTTATAATTATTTACAAAATCAATATTTAATTTATTCCAATCCATATCATCAGAAACTAGCTGCCTTTGCAGAGCATATTCCCAAATAGGCGTTCCCGGCAGCGGCAGAAGAACGTAAACATCAAAAAAATCCAGTCTACTCTTCTTGATAAAATTCAACGTATCCATAATTTCTTCTCTTGTTTCATCCGGCGAACCTATAATGAACGAAGCGCTAACCTGCAAATTATATTTTAATAAATAATTAATAGCGTCCCTATTATCTTTAACCGTAATTGAGTCTCCTTTAAGAAATTTTATCATCCTCTCATTCCCTGACTCAAGCCCCATAGAAACTATGTCAACTCCCATCTCTTTAAGCAATCTGGCAGAGTCATTGTTAACGAGATTGGCTCGCACCGAAACGGTAAACTTCACTTTTTTATAGAATTCCTGCTTTTTTATTAATTCAACTATTTTTTCTAATCTTTTTTTATCGGCAATGAATAAATCATCGCAAAATGTTATTCTGAGAGGATTATAGCGATCAACAAGATATTTTATCTCTCTGATGACATATTCTGCTGAATGAAATCTGGTCTTTTCCCAAAATCTCGAGGAAAAACAAAACTTACATTTATAGGGACACCCCCTTGAAGTAAACATGTAGATATTATCACCCTTCTCGATATTAAAAAAATTCCTATCAGGGAAAGGAATTAAGTCCAGATTTTCTATAAGAGGACGCCTTTCTGTCTGAACAAGATTGCCTTCGTCGTGAAATATTATTCCCTTAACCATTCTAAGATTTGCTTTGGTAAATTTTTTATCAATAAACAACTCTATAATCTCGCTAAAGGTCTGTTCTCCTTCGCCAATAATTCCCACATCCATATTATCATCCAATCCCGAGGGAATGGCAGTAATGTGGCTTTTCCCAACAATTACTATTATATTTCTGTCTTTACAAAACTTGGCTATTTGTTTCGCTCTATTAAAATTTTGCGAAACGCAAGAAAGACCGACCATATCTGGACCGAAAGAAACAATTTCTTCTTCAACTTGACTATTAATAATTTTGACGTCAATTTTTTTTCTGATATTCTCCGGTAAAAAAGAAATTAAATAACCAAGTCCCAAGGAATAATATTTAGTTTGGATGTTATCGTAATTATTAATAACATCAACCAAAAGAATTTTCATAAAAAATTTTATTTAAAAACTATCAAGATTTATTATTTTCATTAATATTTTTAACACATAATATCTGAAATGCTATTTCTGGAAAATAATATACTATAATCTGCGTAAGCGAGGCTATTTTCCTCCAAATAGCAGCCGGCCAAAATTTAATATCTCCCTTTTCTTTCCTCAATAATTTTAAGCCGCTTATGCCAAAAATTTTATATCCCATATTTCTCATTTCCTTAACACTGTATCCCGACAGATGGGTTTGCCAGACATTGCCATCAAATATTTCTTGTTTCAAAAATCCATTTGGGGTAAAAATTATAACTTTTTTTTTCGCTATCCTTTCCATTTCTTTTATTAATTTCAAACCATCAGTCTTGTTTAAATGCTCGATTAGATCTAGCGCCAAAACGCAATCAAAAGATTTATCTTTGATTTTTTGACATGCATCAAAAACATTAGAAATCAAATAATCCGAGTGAATTTTTTGTTTCTTGCTTTGCTCAATATAAGGAATAAAGCTATCAATGCCCAGACTATATTCCAATCTATCAGAAAATGATTTAATAGGTGAATCTTGCCCGCATCCTAGATCCAGAACCGTTTTACAAGAACTTAATATCTCTTTTTGCAATTTAAGATGGTATCTAAAATTGCAAAGATAATCACTAATTTTTTTAAAAAAATTCATAAATAAATATTTTTTACTTTAATTTCTCTAAAAAGTTTTTAACCTGAATACTGTCGGGATTAAGTTCTAACGCTTTTTGGCCGTATTGGCGGGCCATTTCCAGATTACCTTTTTCCTGATAAAGCGCAGCAATTGCCAAAGGCCATGTCGGATCTTTCGGATTTAAGCTGTAGCCATGCATATTTTTTTGAATAGCCGTATCTAAATCGCCCTGAACATAATAAATATCAGCGATTTTTTTCCAAATATCCGGCCGATTCAAGGGTATAAGTTTTAAAATCTGATTATACGCTTCTTCCGATTTTTTATAATCTTTCAAACCAAAATAAATTTGGCCGAATTTATCATAAAGGGTGGATAATTCCGATTTTACCATCTCTCGATGCATATCGTTCATTTGAGGATTATTTAAATCGGGATATAAAGAAAAAGATTTATTGCACATTTCCAAAGCTTGAGGCCAATTTTCCTGATAAATTTTTACCTGGCACCAATCATTATAAATCGCCGCCATTTTGGGCGACATTTCGGCCGCTTGTTTAAAAGTATTTTCGGCTAATAAAAAATCATTTTGATTTTTAGTTAAGTTCGCTTTTTGAGAATACATTCTGGCCAAATAAACCTTCGCCTCAAAAACTCGGTCTCTTCCAGAAATTTTTTCCATCTGGCTAATCGCCAAATCAAGAATTTTAATTTTTGAATCTGGATTTTTATAAAAATCCAGTCCATTTAATAGACTCATGGCCAAAGATTGCTGATAATACGATTCTTTAGGCTGATAAAATAAAACTCTCTCATAATTTAGCAGAGAGATCGGCCAATTATTCCCTTTGCGATAAGCAATTGCTTCTTTTAAATAATGGTCAGCTAATAAAATTTTAATATTAAAAAACCAGCAAGCGCTAATAAATAGAATAGTTATAATAATTATTAAAATAATTTTAGTAATTCGCATAGTTATTAATCTTCTTTTTCTGATAATAAAGAAATTTTTAAAATTATCGCCAAATAACCCCAGAAATAAACCGCAGTCGGGATGACATGAAAAGAAAACTGTAAAGAAATAAGGTAGCCGACTAGACCTGCCAGTAGGCAGAGAATTTGGAATTTGGAATTTGGAATTTGGAATTTGGAATTTTTAAATAGATATCTCAATCCAAAATAAAAAGCACTGCCGATTAGAAATAAGTAACTTGTCAGACCTAAGATTCCACTGATAAGCAGCATGTCTAAAATATCATTATGCGCCCGATCCGGATAACTGTTAATCGCTTCCAGAACCGCGAAATCCGGCTGATAATAAGAAATAAAAATAAATCTTTGAATTTCCGGTCCATATCCCACAATCGGCTCTTGTTTAATTAATTCTAAACTATTTTTCCACCAGATTAATCTAAGCTTACCGGTCTCGCTAAAATTAGTCAGAGTTTTCAAACGAGCGGTTAAAAATGAATCTTCTTTTTGAGAAGCAAGGGGATGCAAATTTAAACAAAAAATCGTTAGAATAATTGCCGCTAATAAAATCAATAGAATCAATGATAAACGTTTTTGCTTTTGAAAATAAGCCCAAATAATACTAAAAAAGAAAAAAGCGATAAAAAAACCAATCCATCCTCCCCGACTTTGAGTTAAAACCAAAACAAAAACTGTTACAAATAATAAACAAGCGGTTAGAGGTCTTGCCAGAATTCTATCAAAAAAATTATTCTCCTTTGCCAAATGCCTCTTAACTTTTAATAATGCCCAAAAAATTATCGGTATAATCAATAAAAGCCAAGAAGCTAAAAAATTCGGTTGTCCTAATGTGGAAAAAATTCTGTAACCGAAAAACGCCGATTCGCTCCAAGGAAAAATATCAAATCCGAAAATTTGCAGAAAACCGTAAATAACCACGGCGGTTGAAGCGCCAATAATGACATAAAAAATCCTGTCAATCTGTTTTTTATCTTTAAGATTAAAAAATAAAACCGAAAAAAAAGCAAAAAAATGAAGCCAAATAAGATACCCCATTTTACGCTGATAATAACCCCAAAAACTATAATGAGGAGATTTGGAAAAAATAGTTGCCAGACCGAGAATAATAATAAAAATAATCGCCGGCAAAATCCTAAACATCACCGACCTACGCTGACTATTTTCCGCGTCAGTCCGTGTCTCGTCCGTGTTAGTCCGTGGTTTAGAAATGATTTTTACCAGCCAGATAAATAAAATTATTTCAGTTAAAACTTGAAATAAAAAATATTCTCCAACTTGCCAAGTGCCGTAAACCCAAGGACAAAAAAATATCGGGCTTAAACCAAAAATTAGAAGCCAGCCGGCTTCTATAATTTTATCTAATGTCTTTGGCAAACTTGTGAAATTAGTAACCATATTCGCGCAAATTAGCGGATAATTATGGATCGGCGATACTTTTTGACGTTGCCCAATGCAAACCGGCTTTCATATTGGCCACTTTTTTTGCCAAACAATATCTTATCGCGTAGCTTGAACCATCGGATTGTGCAAAATAAGTATAGTCTTGATCGTAAAAATTATTTTCTTGGCCGCACGTTCCTTCTGTTCTTGGCAAAGGAGCCGTCGGAACTATTTCCATATAAACAACTTGTCCGCAAGATTCATTAAAACCTTGCGGACTATTGTCTAAACATTTTCCACCTAAACCTTGAGGAACACTATTAATTGGATATATTCCTTGATCTAAATAATAAAGTTGTAAAGCGTTTCTAACCCGCCTAATATCAGAAAGGCGTTCCGCGTCCCTAAGTCCTACTTCTCCGCCAATAACCGTTTTAACGATAATAATAGCTAAACCAATTATAATAAGGGTAATAACCAATACTTTCAAGAAACCAAATCCGCTTTTTTTCATGAGGAAAATTTAAATCTATTCTATTTTTATTGGCCATCAACTAAGCCAGCCGGAGTAGCCTGATGGTAACCTGCGCCTAATTCACCGGTTTTAGCACCAAGACACCAACGAATTTGATAAGTCGTATTATCTGTACCAACCGCATAAGTATAATTACTTACACAATCACCGTCAGTACTTGGAGCGGGATTTGTCGGAACTAAACCCATATAAATAGGAGCGGTGCAAGAACCTTGTGCGGCAAAACCACCGTTACCCAAACATTTCCTTCCATCAAGAAGATTATCGGTAGGAGGAGCAGCTGGATACGCATCCTTGTCCATATAATACAATTCCAAAGCGGTCTGGATTTGTTTAATATCCGCTATACGACGAGCATCGCGAGCCTTAGCCCTAGCTTGATTTAAAGAAATAATAGCCAAAGCGGCCATTAAACCCATAATCGCCACGACCACTAACAACTCAATTAAAGTAAAACCCTTTTTGTTTTTCTTTTCCATAGATAATATAAAATTAAAAAACCTTTATTAAATTTAAACTGTATAAATTCATTATAAGACTTATTTGAGATTAAAACAATCAGGTTATCCACAACCCCGCAAAATTAATTTTCAATTACCAATTTTCAATTTTCATTGAATTTTCAATAAAACAATTTTTCAAACATTAAAAAATCAGCTGGTTATATTCCTTGCTCAATTTTGATTTTTTGCTATAATATTACTACTGTTATTATGTTAAAAAAGATTCGCGATGACAAGCCATAAAATTGATTTAATCAAAAATTTTGAGAATAATCAAATTGTTTCTCAAGCTAAAATCCAACCTGAAAAAATCAGACTGCATCGTCCGATTTTTAGAATACTGGCAGTACTGGCGGTAATTATTGCTTTATTTTCAACTAATACCATCATATCGCAAAACAGTTTAATGAGCGATTTGGGACGGATTTCTTTTTGGAAAAACGCGGTCAATTTAATTATCAGCAGAGATCAGATACTTCAAGGAGAACTTTCAAACAGAGTCAATATTTTAATTTTGGGCATTGGCGGAGAAAATCATGACGGACCTTATTTGACCGATACCATGATTTTGGCCAGCTATAAGCCGTCAACAAAACAACTGGCTCTTTTATCCATCCCTCGCGATTTATACGTGCCGATTCCCGGCAATGACTGGCAAAAAATAAATGCCGCCAATTCATTGGGAATGAAAAATGGCAACGGAGGCAAATTAGCTTCGCAAGTAGTGAGCAATGTGTTCAATATTCCCATTCATTATTGGGTAAGAGTTGATTTTAATATTTTTAAAAAAATCGTTGACGAATTGGGGGGCGTTGAAGTGAATGTTGATAAAACTTTCGTTGATTATCAATTTCCCGGCGCGGGATACAATTATCGGGTAATAAAATTTGAAAAAGGTTTGCAAACAATGGATGGCGACAGAGCATTAGTATTCGCCCGTTCAAGACACGGGTCAAACAATGAAGGTTCGGATTTCGCCCGTTCCAAACGGCAGCAAAAAATCATTTCCGCCATCAAGCAAAAAGTGGAAAAATTGAATTTACTGTCTCAGCCGGCAAAAATTTTGAGATTTTATAATCTTTTTAAAAATAATGTCAGTTCAAATCTAAGCTTTAATGAAACCGTCAAATTGGCAAAATTGCTTTTAGCCGTGGAACAAAAAAATATTACCAGTCAAATAATTGAAATTGAACCAAAAGGACCGCTAAAGAACGAGATTGCTTCAAATGGCGCTTATATTTTAAAAACAAGAACCGGAGATTTTAAAGAATTGGCCGCAATGGCTAGAAATATTTTCAATCCGGAAACATTTGTTTCCAACACCCCTTCTGAAACACCAGAAATTATTGCCATTCCTAAAATTATCGTTTTAAACGGCACTACTATCAATAATCTGGCTAAAGAAATCGGAGACACGCTTTTGTCCGATAGCTATGAAGTTGTTTTTACCGGCAATACGCCAACCCAAGATTGGGTAAAAACCGTTATTTTTCCAAAAAAATCAAATCAACCGGGGGCACTCAGCCAGCTTCAAGATAATTTAAATGCTGAAATTATTCAAGAAATACCGGCTAATTTAGAAACTCTTACCAGCAGTTATGATTATGACTTTTTAATTGTTCTGGGGAATAAATAAAAATATTATGTATAAAGTTGCTTTAGTAGGCCAAGTCAATGTCGGCAAATCAAGTTTGTTTAATCGCCTGATTTCAAAATCAAAGGCGCTTGTTTCGTCAATGCCCGGAACGACCAGGGACAGAAATTACGATATCTGTTCTTGGCAAACCAAAAAATTTATTCTCATTGACACCGGCGGTTTGATTAATGAAAAATCAGAACCGTCAAGTTTGGAGAGAGAAGTTGAAAAACAAGTTTCCATCGCAATCAAAGAAGCGGATCTCCTTCTTTTCGTTTTAGATGTTAATGAAAAAATTTCCCACTTTGAATTAAAACTCAGCCAAATAATAAAAAAATCAAAAAAACCGTTTTTCGTGGTTTTTAATAAAGCGGATTCTTTGAAAAAAAGAAATTTTCTTGACGAACTCAAATGGCAAAGATTGGGTACTAATCAAGCCTACCCTGTTTCGGCTGTTACCGGCATCGGAACCGGAGATTTACTGGATGAAATTATAAAAACACTTGAATCTTTCGGCAGCCAACCGGAAAAATTTGAAACATCCGCGCCGTCCAGCACAAAAGTGGCGATTTTCGGAAAACCGAATGTCGGAAAATCAACCTTGATAAACAGATTGATCGGAGAAGAACGGGTAATTGTTTCCAATATCCCCCACACCACCCGCGAACCGCAAGATATTTTAATTTGCCATAATGAAAAATTCATCACTTTGGTTGACACAGCCGGCGTCCGCAGAAAAAGAAAAATTCAATCAGAGCTTGAACAAACTGGAGTTAAAAAATCAATTTTCGCCGCTCAAAAAGCCGATATTATTATTGATGTTTTTGATGTTAAAGAAACTATCAGCCATCAAGATAAATCTTTGTTAAATTTAGCCACTGAAACAGGCAAGGGATTGATTTTGGTCATCAACAAATGCGATGAAATCTCCAATTTTGAAGCTAAATTTGACAAGTTTATCAGATATTACCAGCAAGTTTTCGCTCAGGCCAGCTTTGCGCCGATTGTCTTTATCTCGGCCAAAACGGGAAAAAACGTAAACATAATTTTCAATCTCATTGAGCAAGTGGAAAAAAATTCCAACCGCTTAATTGAAAAAGAAGAACTTTCGGAATTTTTCAAAAAAGTAATCAGCGATAAAAAATTTGATCAAAAAATTTGGAAAAAAATCAAAATCAGCCAAAACTTGGCAAAACCGCCGACCTTCAATTTAAAAGCTTCCCGCAACACGTTGAAAAGAAAATTAATCAATCCGGCTCAAATAAATATTTTGGAAAAAGAAATCAGAAAGCACTGGCAATTTAAAGGAACTCCAATCAGAATGAATTTAATCGCCTAAATAATTTTTAAATTTTAAAATATGATTTTTATCATCGGTCTGGGAAATCCCGGAGAACAATATAAAAATACCCGCCATAATATCGGGCGAAAAATAGTGATGAATTTTGCCGAGAATTTTAATTTTCCCGTCTTTAAATTAAATAAAAATTTCAAAGCTGAAATTTCAAAAAAAGACGAAGTTTGTTTGGTTATTCCAACCACTTTTATGAATGAATCCGGATTGGCGGTTAAAAAAATAGTTTCGGATTTCCAAAATCTGTGGGTTGTCCACGACGATATTGATTTGCCGTTGGGAAAAATTCGGATTTCCATAAATCGCTCATCTGCCGGCCATAACGGCGTTCAATCAATTATTGATAATTTGAAAACAAAAGATTTTGTCAGATTTAGAATCGGCATTAAACCTCAAGTAAATGATCCGACCGAAGCGTCGGAGAAAGCCATGGATTTGGTTTTAAAAAATTTCTCCGTTGGCGAAAAAAAACTTCTTAAACAAGCGGAAGAATCAGCCATCAAAGCAATCTCCGCGGCCATAGAACAAGGAATAGAAAAAACCATGAGTTTATACAATTAATTTTTGTAAGTAAAAAGGGGTCTAACTATTATCTTAGTTAGAGCCCCTTATTTTTATTCCAATGTAAATCTTACAATCCTCGTTACTTCTTCGCATACAATGGTAGCACGAATTTCATCCCCTCGCTGAAACTCTGTATTAATTATTTTTGACGAATTACCACCCACTCTCTCATGGAAAACATCCAACCATTTATAATCACTGGTTGGCCTTTCTCCCTTTGAATCTGATTCGCTTTTATTATGGTTGTCTATTTTAACTTTGGAAACATTCCCTTCATCTGCATAATAAAAGGTAAGTTCTGTGTTAACATCTTCAAAATCTACCGTGTATGAGTTAGAAGTAACCGTCACTTGCGTCGGAGTCTTAGTACAGCCTGTTAAAGAAAATGCTAACAGGATAACTAAACCTAATACAATCTTTATGATGACTGCATTCATCCGGATTGTTAAAATTTTATTCATCTTCTCCCCCTCTTTTTTGTTTTAACTACTTTTTTTGTTTTTAATTTTGAACGAACTTCGTACAAATACCCGCCATTGGATTTGAACCAATGAACCTCCCTCCTCATATACGGGCAGGGTGCTCTTCCGGACTGAGCTAGGCGGGCAATTTTTTTTCAATTAAATCCTCCACTTTTATGTCTATCAGCCCAAGGCCTACGCTTGACAAACAAGATCAACCTTGAATTGCGACTACTTCCCAGTTAGGAGGGATGACTGGTTTTGTCGCTGATAGACAGAAAAGTGAAGAATTTATTTTATTTTCTATATAAATATTAGCATATTTTTTGCTTTTTGTCAAGAGTAAAAAAGAGGATATACTTTTTTAGTATATCCTCTTTTTAGTTCAAATTTTACGATTTTGTCTGCGTCGGTCCGCGTCTCTTCTGTGTTAGTCTGTGTCTTTACTTGACATGCATCACGCCTTTCTCGCCTCTTTGAGAATGACCGGGAACATCGCAGGAAAAAGAATAATCTCCTTTGGCCGGCACTTTAAAAGTAATAGCTCTGGTTTCATATTCGGCTATACCGATTGCTATTGCGGATAGACTAGCATCATCAAATTTAAAAATGTGAGTTTTCTCATCACCGGCAGTAACGGCTAAAGTAACAACTTGTCCGGCTTTGACGGAAAATTCATTCGGTGTAAAACCGCTGGCTGACACGGTTAATTTAATTAGTTCAGTCGGAACTTCTTCTTTGGTTAAAGATCCAGATTGATTAGGCACTACTTGCTTGGATCCTTCTACCGGAGCAACAGGAGTTTCAGCAGGAGTAGAAGTAATTCCTTCGGGCAGAACTGTTTCTCCTGGCACAATTGTTTTAATGATATTTTGTTTAGGCATATTCTTTAAAAGAATAATACCAACCACTACAATGACTACGATAATGACGATTGTCAAAATTGTTTTTTTGTTCATAAATAAATTATAAATTACAGATTAACGTATTAATAAATTTCGCCTACTCTAGCGTGAGCTTCCCTAAAATTTTTCGATTTTCTTCAATATTTTTAATTTCTTCTTCTCCTTTTTTAAAATCTTCCATAAGTAATTCTTTGTCGATCCATTTGGTATTTCGCTTGCCAAGATAATCTGCATAGCTTGAATAAGGATAATTCTCTACCTTTTCAATAGCGTCTTTATCGTTTTTAAATAATTCAACCGGATTATAATGAATATAATAAGACAGATGAAAAAAATATGATTCGCTGTCAATCAAAACAGCTTTATAACGTCCTTGGAATAGAGGACCCGTTCGGTCATATTTATCATTAAAATATTTAACATAAGCATTGGTTAGTCGTCTCATAAATTCTACAATCGCCCTTTCGGTTGATTGTTTCATTATGAGATGAAAATGGTTTGGCATTAAACAATAAGATAGGAGTTTTATTTTCTTATGGAGGTCGGACCTCCATCGAGAATCAGGTTTCAAAATTTTTTGAGGTTCTTCGTTTAAATTCCGAAGGTCGGACCTTCGGAGCTCTATCGTCGACGCCGGGGTGAGATAACTTTTCAGATAATATAAAAATATTTTATAATCCTGTTCGTCAAGAAAAATAATGCGTTTTTCTACGCCGCGATTATAAATGTGATAAATTCCATCTTTGATATAAATTTTTATTGTATTTCGTGAAGGCATAAATTTTGGACAGATTAAACTCCGGAGGTCGGACCTCCAGAACCTTGCTTGGAGGTCGGACCTCCAACTTATATTAAACAAATCAACCTTGTTGTCAATTGATATTATCCACTCTTGTGCTCCGGAGGTCGGACCTCCGGAGCTCTACTTTTAAGGGTAAAAAAATAGGGCAGGTTTTCACCTGCCCTTTGAACTTGATGAGAGATTATTATCTCATCAAAACAATTTTTTTCATTGTCGTAGTTTTTTCTGTTTTAACTCTCAGAAAATAAGCTCCTGTCGGCAATTTTCGTCCCATCGCGTCGCAACCATTCCAAAATGGTTCAGTCAGGGTTTTTACCACTCTTCCGGTCAAATCAACAACGTCCATTTGAGCATTATTCGGCGCATTATTAATTTGAACGAAAGAAATGAATGGATTTGGGAAAACCGAAACCTCCATTAAATCTCTACTAACCTTGGCTGCTTCTTCGGTGGCAATCCAACCCTCACCGCAGGAATCGAATAAAACAGTCGTATCGTCTGTTTTATATCTCAAATTATCGAAATCTATCAAATATTTCCACCTTGCATCAGAAATAGACAATTTAATAAATGCAAACAAGGTATCCAATGTCATGGCAGGTTTCCCACTCTCATCCCACAATCCAAAATCTCTTGTTTGAGAAGGTTGAAGGTTTAAAGGGTTCCAAAATGGATGAGTATTATAAATAATACCATTTGAAAGCATTACCCATCCCACCTCAACAGTGTCGGTAAAAGGCGGAAATCCCGCGAATCCTAACATTTCTCCAATAATATGGAGTGACTCTTGAATTGATAGATTATAAACCTTCCTAAAAACTGCAAAACCATCTCCCGATTTACCGTCGGAAGCAATGATTTCTATACTTTTTCGGCTAGTGAAACTGTTCACTACCTCTATATACCCCGTATCCAAATCAACATCCTTAAGAAGAGAGTCCATGGATTTAGGCGCGTTAGTTTTAGTTACCAGAGTCCACCCTTCGACTGATTGCGAGAAAGACCTTCCAGATAATAAAACCGACAAAGCTATAACTACTACAAAAAAGTTTTTAAAGAACATTGTTCCCTCCTTCGCCTGCTGATATAAGCAGACCTTTTTTTAAGCTAAACATTATGATTAGCTACTTTACTCTTATATTAAAGCATATTTTAGTGAAAATGTCAAGCCCCGTAGAAGAACTTTGACCTCTCTTTTAATTGCGATGAGTAAATAAGTAAAAGTATAATAAAGTAATATAAATTTTAACCCGAGAATAATATAAATCTAATCGAGAGGAAGCAATTGTCAAAGTTGCTCTACGGGGTCAAGCCCGTTATTAGCTTGTAGCTTATTAGCTTTTTAGCTTCTTAGGCTTTAAAAAATCTCGCCAAAGGCGGATAAGTTAATAAGTAAATAAGCTAACTAAGTTGATAAGCAGATAAGTGAATAAGTAATAAAAAAAATAGAGGACATACTTTTTCAGTACATCCTCTATTTTAATTAAATTATTAACGAATTATTTCTTGCAGACATCCGCATCTGGTTTTAACTGACAAACAATATTTTTCAACTCATCAATTTCTTTTTGTTGTTCTTTAATAGCATTAACAGAAGCCCAAATAACAGGATCACCATTATAATGCAGATAACCCGTAGAATCAACAGTAATTGCTTCCGGAATAACTTTCTGGACGTCTTGGGCAATTATACCAATATGCACACCGGGTACAACAATTCCTAAAGCATTATTTTCCTTATAAGTATAACGAATTGGATTAATCCTCATTATTTCTGCCAAACCACGATCATAAGTGCCAACTACATTTTTTAATCGGCCATCTGAAGTGGTAGTCCAAGTGGTAGTAGTAGTTTTGGCGGCGTCATCATTTCCAAGCTGTAATGTATGGGTTGGATTCGTTATCCCGATACCGACTTTACCGTCTGAAGTAATTCTTATTCTTTCTGAGTTATTAGTCATTACTTTTAAATTTCCATCACTTGCCCAATCTAAACCAGTATCAGTATCGCCAATAGCTAATTTTATTGTCGGATTATTTGTTCCGATACCGACATAACCTGCAAAATAATTTCTGCTATAAATTCCTTCTGAATAAATACCATAAGCTAGTGAGAGAGCATTATAATGACGCGCTCTTATTGCTACACCACTATCACCACTGTTGCAATTAGTTATACCGACTACAGCACCACCACTAGTATCTTCCATGGCCCAGGAACAACCCTCTCCATTGCCCATTTCTCCGACAACACCAAAACCAGCTCCATTATTAGCTCGGGAAACCCCCCAAACGCCTCGAGTAAAACCCTCGCCATAAACACCAGTTGACATTTCAGGATGTATATTATTAAAATAACCTGCGGGAGCAAAAGTTGGACTAGCTCCATGTACATCTGTTATAACTTCTAAAGCATGTGTTGGTCCTGTCGTCCCGATGCCGACGTTGCCGGCAAAATAATTTTTATCATTCGATCCTTCCTGATAAATTCCATAGTTATTAACGGCTCCAGAATTGTCCTCTATGTAAACACCTATGGCATTAGTTCCGCCATTGCATACTGCCTTCGCATCAACACCATAAGCAGAAACCGTACTATACCCTTTACCAACAAATTTACCTCCTATTCCTGAGATAGCACTACCGTAACCAACCCCCAAAACACCAGTGGCTTGATAACCGGAATCATCAATTGCAAAACCAGCTAATCCAATTTTATACCAGTCTGGATGGTCTGAAGCTGAAAAATCATAAGCTACATTCCCTGTTTTTGCGACAAGCCCTAATCCCCGCGGATGCCCAAGACTGGTCGTAAGCGAACCGGCTTGTAAGATATAAGCTTTCTCATAGAATGCCCCCATGCTCGTTGTCCCAATGCCGACGTTGCCGGCAGAATCAAGGGTCATGCTTGGAGTTGTATTAAGTCCTGGATTTGTGTACTGTGATGTATAAAACTTCAATCCACCAGAACCTACTCCGCCAAGATAACTTTCATAACCGCTTATTCTTCCATTTATTGAAGAGTCGTTATACCATTTAAAATCTATACTTTGCTCATATCCGACACCATATCCAGTTGTATCAGTTCCGAGCGTCAATAAAGTCTTTTGCGCAGCTCCCGGCGCTCGAACAGTTAATGGATTCCCCGGATCCGTCACCCCGATGCCAACATTGCCGGTGGATAAAATTCTTAACGCGTTACCCCCTGTTCCAGTAGTAGAAAATTGTAAATCACTGGAATTAGCAGGATTTTTTATTGTCCATCTTGGAGCTGAAATTGTCCCATCTCCTACTATTTGAAGACCTGTTTCTTTTGTTGTTGGAGCAGTACTTTGAATTTGGATATAAGCATGGTCGGAATTACCAACAACCAACAATTGTCCTTGATACGACCCATTTCGCGTACCATTTATTTGTAATCCATTCTGCGGGCTTGTTGTCCCGATGCCGATATATCCAGTGGTCTTTTTGACTGTTAAATAATTAGCAACACCAGTCTCTCTGATTGTAAAATCTCCCGCATTCGGATATCCGCTAAATAATCCCCAACGCACATCTCCAGATTGACCACCTTTAATGTATTGAGCTGCATAATTATTAGTGCTCATAATTTGCGATTCCACAACCCCTGAACCATAAACATCAAGATTAAAGCCTGGAATTGTCGTCCCAATGCCGACTTTGCCGTCGTTTTGAATAGTCATTTTGGCATTAGCCAAGGTTACTGCAGTTGTGTTATCTGCTGTACTACTTAATGCAAAATGTAATTTACCAAGACCGTAAGTTGCTGTTC
>JBAZMD010000003.1:0-65198 GCA_041649955.1 Patescibacteria group bacterium
AGGCGCCAGTAAAGAAAAAAGCAAAAGAAAAAAAGCCGTTTATGGCCAAAAAGAAACCTGAAGAAAGCGAAATAAAAAAATGGCTGCCTGATTCAGGCCAAGGTCAATTGGTAGTTGATATTTTTGAAAGAGACAACAATATTATCGTTGAATCTACGATTGCCGGCATTAACAAGGAAGATATTGATATTACGGTTGAATCGGATTTGATTGTTATTAGAGGCGAAAGAAGGCAGGAAACAGAAGATGAATCAAAGAATTATTATTTGCAAGAATGTTTTTGGGGAAAATTTTCCCGGACATTGGTTTTGCCTTATCCGGTAAAATCCGATAAAGTAAAAGCTAATTTGAAAAATGGCATTTTAACCGTTATTTTGCCCAAAACCGAAGATAAAGATCAAAATATTGAAGTTGAATAATTATGGCTTCTCGCCTAAATTTAGTTAAACAAAATCATACGCGCAAGCCGAATCATAAAAAAATAATATTTTTCTTTTTGTTTATTATTGTTTTTTTACTTGCTTTGAGCGGTTATTGTTTCATGTTTCAAAAAAAATACGCTTTGGCCATTTATCCAAAAGTTTATTGCAATGGCCTGGATTTGGGAGGCTTGAAATTACAGGAAGTCAAAAATTTATTGAGCGAAACAATTGATCAAACAGAATCTCAAGGTTTTTCTTTTTATGCCAAAACTGATTTGGGAGAAAAAAGAATAAACACAGAAACGAATTCCATCGGTTTGGCTGATCCGGATTTAAGCCGTTCCATTATCAATTTTAATACTGATCTAACCGCGGAAAAAGCAATGGCCGTCGGACGCGAAGGCGATATTTTTCAAAGATTTTTAGAAATTATTCAAGGCAAAACAATATCTCCGGAACTCCAAATAGACGAATCCGGACTTAAACAAATTTTGGAAGAAAATTTTAAATCATTGGAAAAACCGGTCCAAAACGCCAGAATTGAATTAACCAAGCAAGAATTGGTTTTATCGGAAGAAACGCCGGGTTTTATTCTGGATTATGAAAATGGAATTAAGCAAATGGAAACCAATTTGCGATTTTTTCAAAATATTGAAGTGCAAATTCCGGTTAAAGAACTTGAACCTCAGATAAAAATCAGCGAATGTTCAGAAATTTTTAATCAAGCTCAGGATTTATTCAATTCAGCGTCTTATATAATACAATACGGCAAAAAGGAAAAAAAGTTATTGCCGGATAAATGGGCTGAATGGTTGGAATTTACTAAAGATAACGGCGATCAAATAAGCCTAACTTTTAATCAAGAAAAAATTAAAGAATTTATAAAACCATTGGCTGCGGAAATTGATGTTGAACCGATTGACGCTCAATTTAAAATAGAAAATGACAAGGTGGTTGAATTTTCATCCGGTCAATCCGGCATGAAATTAAATATTGATGCTTCTGCTCAGATTATTATTCAAGCATTTTTAGATGATTTGTCGCAAAATAAAATTGGCGGAGAAATCCAAAAAAATAAAGAAATTAAATTGATTGTTGAAGAAATCAAGCCGACTCATATTGTTGAAAATATCAATGATTTGGGCATTAAAGAATTAGTTGGCCGAGGAGCTTCTGATTTTAGCGGCAGTCCGCAGAATCGCCGCCTTAACATTAAAGTCGGCGCTCAAAAATTAAACGGTATTTTAATCAAACCCGAAGAAGAATTTTCTATTATTAATGCGATTGGACCCGTTGATAAAGAAGCCGGTTTTCTCCCAGAGTTGGTTATCAAAGGAGATCGAACCGTGCCGGAATATGGAGGCGGTCTTTGCCAATTAGGAACAACCATGTTTAGGGTAGCTTTAAACGCAGGCGTGCCAATTACCCAGCGCTCTCCTCATTCTTATAGAGTTGTTTACTATGAACCAGCCGGTATGGATGCTACTATATATTCGCCTCAGCCGGATTTAAGATTTATCAATGATACTGAACATTATCTCTTGATTCAGACAAAAATAGAAGGAAATAATTTAATTTTTGAATTATACGGCACGCCGGACGGCCGAAAAGTTGAGACTACCAAACCTAAAATTTTTAATATCACCAAACCGGGTCCGATTAGATATATTGAGACAGATACCCTGGCGCCGGGCGTAAAAAAGAAAGTTGAGTCAGCCCATCAAGGCGCTGATGCGGAATTTAAAAATATTATTACTTTTTCAAACGGCACGGTCAGGGAAGATGTTTGGAAAAGCCATTATAAACCTTGGCCGGAAGTTTGGATGATCGGCAAGGAAAAAATAACATCGCCGGAACCGCAAATTAATCAACCAACAAATTAAAAAATTGAAAAAATGAATATAACTGAATTAGCCAGAGTTTTAAAAGTTACACCGCAAGAGCTTAAGGAAAAATTACCCGAGCTCGGTTTTCATATTGGTTTAAGAGCGATTCAAATTCCGGACGATCAGGCTAATAAAGTAATAGAATCTTGGCACGAAGCGGAAAAAAAATCTGCTTTGCTTCAAAAAATTAAAGATAAAATGTCGCGCGTGGCAGATGAAGAAGAAATTGTTAAAATTAATTCTATTTCTATCCCGCCGACAATTCAGGTTTATCGCTTGGCTGAGAGATTAAAAATGCCCATTACTAAATTAATGGGAGAGCTGATTAAAAATGGAGTTTTAGCCAGTATTAATGAAAATTTAGATTTTGAAGTTGCGGCGATTGTTGCCGAAAAATTGGGATTTAAAGCGACCAGGGGCGAGGAAGGAGAAGAAATAAAGAAGAAAAAAATGATTAAAGAAAGATTGGAAGAAGTTTTGGCGCAAGAAGACAAAAATGATTTGATTATGCGTCCGCCAGTGGTAGTGGTAATGGGTCATGTTGATCACGGCAAGACCACTATTTTGGACGCTATTCGCCAAACTCATGTTGCTGACAAAGAAGTGGGCGGCATTACTCAAAAAATCGGCGCCTATCAGGTGATTGTTCCTATAAAAGAAAAAGAACAATCATCCCGAGCGAAGCGAGGGATAGATAGCACATCAAGCCGCACAATTACTTTTATAGACACGCCGGGCCATGAAACATTTCAAGCCATGCGATCAAGAGGCGGAGAAGCGGCTGATATTGCCGTTTTAGTGGTGGCGGCTGATGATAAAATTCAGCCTCAAACCATTGAATCAATAAAAATTATTCAGCAAGAAAATTTGCCGTTTATAGTGGCGATTAATAAAATAGATAAACCTGAAGCAGATGTTGAAAGAGTCAAAAAAGGTTTGTCGGAAATTAATTTAATACCCGAAGATTGGGGCGGTTCGGTTATTTGCGTGCCGGTTTCAGGCAAAACAAAACAAGGAATTGATGAATTATTGGAAATGATAATTCTTTTGGCAGATATGAAAAAAGATAAATTAATGGCCAATCCTAAAGGAACATTGGTCGGAACGATTATTGAAACTCATCGCGACCCGGGCGCGGGTGAAGTGGCAAGTTTGATTATTTTTAACGGACTTTTGGAAAAAGGCACTAATCTTATTGCCGGGCATGGTTATGGAAGGGTTAAATTAATTAAGAATCGGGCTAATAAAGAAGTAGAAAAAGCGCCAAGCGGCATGCCGGTTCAAATTTTCGGTCTTAAAGGAGTGGTGAAGGTCGGAGATATTGTTGAAGAAGTGAAAGATAATAAAGAATTTAAAAAGAAAATTAAAGAAATTGATTTATCTTATCAAAAAAGAGGAGACAATAATCAAACACAAGGAGTAAAAGATAAAAAAACGACCAGAAAATCTCTTAATCTTATTTTAAGAGCTGATGTTTCCGGATCGCTTGAAGCTGTTATTCATGCTTTGGAAAAAATAAATCATCCGGAAGTAAAAATTAATATTTTAAAAAAAGATTTGGGCAATCTGACTGAAATTGACGTGGAATTAGCCAAAAATGCCAATGCTTGGCTGATTGGTTTTAACGTTGATATGACCAATCAAGCGAAACAAGCAGCCTCGGACATGGGAATCAAGATAAATATTTATCAAATTATTTACGATTTATTACAGAATGTCAAAGATGAAATGAATAAATCTTTTTCCATAGAAATTATAGAAGAAAAGACCGGTAAATTGGAAGTTTTGGCGATTTTCAGAACTGCCGGCAAGGAAACAATTTTAGGTGGCCGGGTTGTAACCGGTAAAATATTTAAAGATAATATCGCCAGAGTTTGGGGAATAAATCAAGAATTAAAAGGCGAGGGAAAAATCGTTGAGCTTCAAGTTCATCATCAAGACGCGGCAGAAGCCAAACTTGGCACGGAATGCGGATTGAAACTCGTCGGTTCGGCGGAAATTGTGGTGGGAGATTTTTTGGAAACTTATCGCGAAATTAAAAAAGAAAAGAAATTTATAGTTTAAATGGCCGCGAAATTCGCCCTCACTCAACGCTCCAAACCCTTGAAAATTATACTCGTTTTATTCTGAAAAATTCATAACTCCTCCCGAATAGGTCGTCAAACAGATGAATTTTTCAATAAAACTCCTTAATTTTCTAAGGCTTTTACGCGACTTCGTTCAGGTGAACTTCGCTCATAGTGTGTTAATTAATTATTTATTATTTATGAAAGGAATTATTTTAGCCGGCGGCAACGGCAGCAGATTATTGCCGTGTACCAAAGTCATCAATAAACATCTTTTGAATGTTTACGATAAACCGATGATTTATTATCCCTTGGAAACCTTGGTTAAAGCTGATATAAAAGAAATCCTTTTGGTTACCGGCGGTAATAATCCCGGTGATTTTTTAAAATTATTGGGCAGCGGCAAGGAATGGGGAATTAAAGAAATGCATTATGCTTATCAAGAAGGTGCTGGCGGTATTGCCGAAGCTTTGGGTTTGGCTGAAGATTTCGCCGATAATGAACCGATTGCCGTTATTTTGGGAGATAATATTTTTGAAGATGATTTTTCTCAAGCAGTGAAAGATTTTAAATTTCAAGCAAAAGGCGCCAAGCTTTTTTTAAAAGAAGTTCAAGATCCTCAGCGTTTTGGCGTGGCGGAAATTAAGGACAATAAAATTATTGATATTCAAGAAAAACCGGCTAATCCTAAAAGCAAATATGCCGTGACCGGTCTTTATATGTACGATTCGCAAGTTTTTGATATTATAAAAAACATCAAGCCCTCCAAAAGAGGAGAGCTTGAAATTACTGATGTTAATAATTTTTACATTAAACAAGGCACAGCCAGTTCAGAAATTGTTAAAGGATTTTGGTCGGATGCCGGAACATTTTCTTCGCTTTTGAAATCGGCAAATTTGGTGGCGCAATCAAAATAACTTATTGAATTTTTAATTTAAAAAATCCTTCTTTGTCTCCCGCTTTGCCGAGACAAAACAAATATGAGTTGGAATCGGCCAAGCAGGTGGAAATTTGTTCGCTTGAGAAAATCAGATGATTATTGAATCCGCCGCGATTATCTATTTCAAGAAGAAAAACTTGATTTTGCCGGGAAGACGCATCGGATGTAATATATAAAAGATAATTTTGAGTCGGATAGAGAGAAGCATCAGAAATTATTGGGCTGAGACGATTGATAATTTCTCTTTTAAACGGATTTTGTTCAGGATTATCGCCGGAAATATCCAATATTAAAAGTTCGTGATCATTATAATAGAAATAATTATTTTTAGAGGTGAAAGACAGAAGTTCAGAGGATTGGATGTTTGTGGAAATATTTAATTGACCGAATGAATCAGGAGCAAGAATCATAACTTCTTTTTTGCCATTGTTAGTTAAAAATCTTGAATTTCCCGGAGGTTGAATTTCGGAAAAACTAAGTGGAAGATTTGGCAATTCCTGCTGAGCGATTAAGATATTTTGCCCGTTATTTTTTTTATTTAACCAATATTTTTCCAAGAATAATTTTTTCTGGCGTATTGTTAAAATTTCAATAGTTTCAGAAGATTCCAACCAATCCGTAAAAGGATTATTAATTTGGAAAAAAACAGACATTTTATTATCGGATAAGTCCATGGAATAAACAGTATTATCCAGTTTGGCTAAAACTGTATTCGGCAGATTTTTTGCCCATTTGATATTAATAATATTTTTTTGCTTATTAATCCCCGCAAAATTAAATTTTGAAAATTCTTGATTTAAATTAATAAGTTTTTTCTCCGCCCAATCAAAAACAAAATAAGTATTTTTTTTATCTTTTTCAGCCGAGAACAAAATACTTTTTGCATTCGGAGCAAAAGATATAAAATTAATTTCTCCGATATCGGTTAATTTTTCCAAAGGAATCAAGTTTTCTTTTTCAGTAATAAACAATTTGAATTGCTGGCTGGGCTTGGAAGAATCAGAGCTGACTTGATAGACAATTTTATCTTTATTGGGACTAGACCATTTGTTTGTAATTTTTCCTTCATCCAGCCAAACGGGTTGGGGGGAATTTAAAAATAATTGAATGAATTGGAAAGAAGTGGTTTGGTTGGGTTTAATTTCAACTTTTTTATTCCAGGAATGATAACCGTTTTTTTGGACTTCCACTGAATATTGTCCGGGTAGAATATTAGAAATTAAAGAAGCGGTTGTTCCTTGCCGTTTGACCATGCCAAAAATATCTTTATAAAATAAAAGAGAATCATACCAATGGTGTTCAATTGATGTTTTGCCATTAACTACCACTAAAGCGTCTCGCGGATACGAATCAACGAATAAATTGCCGGTTTTAGTCAGTCGATGAGTTCTGAAATCAAATTGATACCCCTTGGCGTAAAATATTAAAGGCGGGGCAGCAGCAATAAAAGCAAGAGTAAAAAATATAATTAAAAAAATTCTAATTTTTTTTGGCATAAATTAAATAATATGTCTAAATTCATTATTCAAGGCGGAAAACATTTAAAAGGCGAAGTGGAAATAAAAGGCATGAAAAATGCGATTACTCCCATTATCGCGGCTACTCTTTTAACCGACGAAACTTGCGTTATTGATAATGTTCCAAAAATTTCCGATGTTGATAAAATGATTGATATTTTAAAAAGCTTGAGCAGTGAAATATCTTGGACCGGCGATCAGCAATTGACGATTTGCAATAAAAATATTTCTTTAAAAAGTTTGGATGAGAAAGCGGTTAAAAGTTTGCGTTCTTCAATTTTATTTCTCGGTCCGTTATTAGCCAGATTTGGTAAGGTTGATTTACCGGAACCGGGCGGTTGCATTATTGGCAAGCGGCCGATTGATGTTCATTTATCCGCTTTGAAAAGTTTAGGCGCTCAGATTATTGAAGATAATGGTTTTTATCATCTCAAAGCCGACAAGTTAATTGGCAGTAAGATTATTCTACCAGAATTTTCCGTTACCGCAACAGAGAATATCTTAATGGCTGCGGTCAAAGCTCAGGGCCAAACGATTATTAAATTGGCTGCCGAAGAACCTCATGTCCAGGATCTATGCAATTTTCTGAATAAAATGGGAGCGAAAATTTCCGGCATTGGCACTCATACTTTAATCATTGACGGAGTTGATAAGTTAAAAGGCACTCAATATAAAATTATTCCCGATCAAATAGAAATCGGCACTTTTATAGTTCTGGCCGCGGTCACTCATTCAGAGTTGCATATTAAAAATATTGTTCCCGAACACTTGGATTTGATTCTTTTAAAATTAAAAGAAATCGGCGTTAAATTTGAATTAAAAGAAAATCAGTTGGATATTTATCCTTCATATAATTTAAAAGCTTTTAAATTGCAGGCTTTGCCTTATCCGGGTTTCCCCACTGATTTGCAGGCTCCATTCGCGCTTTTGGCAACTCAATGCAATGGCGTCAGTTTGATCCAAGATCCGCTTTATGAAAGCCGGATGAGTTATGTCGGAGAATTGATTAAAATGGGAGCTAACGCGATTGTCGCTGATCCGCATCGCATAATTATCAGCGGTCCAACGCCTTTATACGGCCAAGAAATAAAAAGTTTTGATTTGCGCGCCGGAGCCACTTTGATTATTGCTGGTCTTTTAGCCGAAGGACAAACCGTTATTAACCAAGTTGAAATTGTTGACCGTGGTTATGAAAAAATTGAAAAAAGATTATCCCATCTCGGAGCTGAAATCAAGCGGGCGGAAAATTAATTATTGTTAATAAATAGGATTGACTAATTTTTAAGGAGTGTTATATTAATTTCTATGCCCGCCTAAATTTTATTAAGATAGTTCATTTTTTAAATCTAGGTGGAGCAAAATTAAACTTAAGAAGCATTGAAATATTATTTGAATTAATAAAATTTAAGCGGGTATGTTAGCAATCAAACTATCAAGAATAGGAAAAAAACATCAGCCGTCTTTTAGACTGCTGGTTTTAGAAAAGTCCAAAGATCCGTGGGGAAATTTTTTGGAAGACTTGGGATATTATAATCCTTTGACCAAAAAATCATCTCTTAATAATGAGCGGATAAATTATTGGATTTCCAAAGGCGCTCAACCGACCAAGACGGTTCATAATTTGTTGGTTAATCTGCAAATTATTGCCGGCAAAAAGGTTAAGGTAACAAAAGTAACAATGAAAAATCAGGAAGCCAAGAAACAAGCCGATGCGAAAGAAGGAGAAAAAGCGGAAAAATAAAGTGTTAGTCATTGAGACTTTTTGTTTTTCGTTAGAGTATTTTTATAATAGAAGATTTTTAAAAAATATAAAAATATGGTTATAGAAAAAGAGCCAACCAAAGAAATCAGAAATGAAATAGGTAAAAATCTTTCTGAAAAAGAAAGAGGACTTTTTTCTAAATTTAGAGAGAAAGCCGGAGATATAGGAAGAATCTTTATGTTAGCTACTTTGTTTGCAATAGGAACAGAGGCTCTAGCTAGTGAAGCTAAACCAGAAAAAGATATACGTTTAATTAGTACTATAGAAACTATGGGAAACTTAATGAAAAGCGGAGTGGCCATAGAAAAGACAGATGATGGATTTGATGACTTTGTTTTTTCTAAACAGTATGTGCCAGATCCAGAAGGAATAATTGGTAGTTATGTAAAACAAGAAATAGCATCAGTGGATGGAGTAACTACTGATTCTATAAAAATTACAGAAAAAAATCCACAAAAATTTGAAATCATTGCATATAATTCCGACGGATCAGAAGATCATATATTTACAGCAGAAGGTAAGGCGGATAGTTTAACTACCACTAAAAATGGAAAAACTCTTCAATCTCTCTCGAGTGAAGATCTTGAAAATCAGATACGTCAACAATTAAAAGCCCGACACCAAGGTCACTAACTAAAATATTTTTATTATGCCTATTGTCATAAAAACTACTGATCAAGAAATTACAACCCTTATTCAAAAGTTAAATAAGTTAAAAGAAGAAGACAAAGATTTACTTATTTCTCTTTTGAGTCTTTTAAAAAAGAACGAGATTCGGATATTAAATCAAGATAAAAATTTATTAGAAATTTTACTAAAAAATATAAAAGAAAAGAGACAGGCTTTAAAAAATCTTAACGAACAAAAATTAAAAGAAATCTTAAAAACAGAAATAAGTTTTTTAGAAAACGTCAAATGATCTCTTGACAGATTTTTTATTTTTTGTTATAGTATATAAAGTAAAAGTGCCAGTCTCAAATGTTTGTAAATTTTAAAAAACATTTGGAAAAAGGTCGGAAGGCTGGATGATTTAAAAGGTAGCAAGTATTGATGTCCTGACTTAGAAGGTGCAGGAATCAAGCAAACCATAAAAATACCAATATGGCAGTAAAAGCAAAAGATCAAGAATTTATAGAGTACGTTGTCAAGGCGCTTGTAGTCCACCCAGACGATGTTAAAGTCGTTCGCACAGTTGACGAAATGGGTGTTCTTCTTTCTTTAAGGCTTAATCCGGAAGATATGGGACAAATAATTGGTCGAGAAGGTTCAACCGCTCGAGCAATTAGAACTCTTATCCGCATTATCGGCTTAAGAAATAATGCGCGCATTAATCTTAAAATCGAAGAACCGGAAGGATCTACACGCGGAGTGAGAAGCACTTCCAGCGCGGTAGACGATTTAAAATTATAATTTTTACTCAATAGGGAAATAAAATCACTACCCTTTTGGGTGGTGGTTTTATTTTAACGATTTTGTCTGCGAGGGCAAATCAAAGGCGAAGCCCGAGCAGGTATAAAATCGTTACCCCCTCTTTTATCTCAACGATAAATTTTCGATAATCGTTAGGATAAAAGGCGAAGCCGCTTCACTTACGGAATATTGTAAAACGAAAGGCTCTCGATGGAGTAAAAGAGGGGGTGCTCAAAAATCTAATAAAAAATTTGCTCCGCCGGTTGGCGGATCAAACTTGAATTTTTTAAAATTTTTGGCATGAAATTTGATATTTTGACAATTTTCCCGGATATTTTTGAAAATTATTTCAATGCTTCAATTATTAAACGAGCTCAAGAAAAAAAAATAATTAAAATTAAGGTTCATAATTTTCGTTCTTTCACTGCCGACAAACATAAAAAAGTTGATGACAAACCTTATGGCGGCGGTCCGGGAATGATTTTAAAAATAGAACCATTATATAATGCTCTTACAAAACTAAAATTTTTTCCAAAAACCAAGAATCAGAAAATTATTTTATTCACTCCGCAAGGAAAAAAGTTTGATCAAAAAATGGCAAGACGTTTGTCAAAATTGGAAAGAATAATTTTAATCTGCGGGCGATACGAAGGCGTAGATGCCAGAATTGATAAATTTATTGATGAAAAAATTTCCATTGGCGATTATGTTTTGACAGGAGGAGAACTACCGGCCATGATTTTGACAGATGCTATTACCAGATTGATTCCAGGGGTTATTACTTCAGAATCTCTTAAAGAAGAGTCATTCGGCGATTCAGAGTTAACCACAGAATATCCACAATACACCCGTCCGGAAGTCTTTACATTTAAAGATAAATTTAGTAAAATTAAAAAACTTATTGTGCCGAAAGAATTGCTTTCAGGCAATCATCAAAAAATAGAGAAATGGAGACAAAAACATTTCGGCAGTTAATAAGAGTACGTTGACAATTTAGATATTAGAAGCCTATTAATCTAAAAACATTAGTCTATTCAAACGCAAATCAAAGCGGGTAGCTAATCTGTTTCTTAATTATAAATTTTGGATCAAATAATCTCTTTTAAGAGAGTTTGATCCTGGCTCAGGATGAACGCTGGCGATGTGTCTAAGGCATGCAAGTCGAACGCATTGTGTCAATCTGACACAGTGAGTGGCAAACGGGAGAGTAACATATTAGTAATCTACCGGAAAGAGGAGCATAACCCGTCGAAAGACGGACTAATACTCCATGTTCTCCAATTTCGCAAGAAGTTGGAGCAAAGGTCGTAAGGCCGCTTTCTGAGGAGCTTATATCCTATCAGGTAGTTGGTAAGGTAATGGCTTACCAAGCCTATGACGGGTAGCAGGTGTGAGAGCACGACCTGCCTCATTGATACTGAGATACTGATCAATCTCCTACGGGAGGCTGCAGTCAAGGATCTTTCTCAATGGCCGAAAGGCTGAAGGAGCGACATCGCGTGCAGGAAGAAGCTCTTCGGAGTGTAAACTGCTTTTTTAGGGGAAAAATTTTTGTGATTGTACCTTAAGAATAAGCCGCTGCAAATCTCGTGCCAGCAGCCGCGGTAATACGAGAGCGGCAAGCGTTATCCGGATTTACTGGGCGTAAAGAGTGTGTAGGCGGTTTAATAAGTTTTCGGTTAAAGACCTTTGCTCAACATTGGGACTGCCGGAAAAACTATTAAACTAGAGGCTGGGAGAGGCAAGTGGAATTGCCGGTGTAGGGGTAAAATCCGTTGATATCGGTAGGAACACCAAATGCGAAGGCAACTTGCTAGAACAGCCCTGACGCTGAGACACGAAAGCGTGGGGATCAAAAAGGATTAGATACCCTTGTAGTCCACGCCCTAAACTATGGATGCTGAATATTGGAAGTGTCGACCCTTCCAATGTTGTTGTAAAAAAGCTAACGCGTTAAGCATCCCGCCTGGGGAGTACGGTCGCAAGACTAAAACTCAAAGGAATAGACGGGGACCCGCACAAGCGGTGGATTATGTGGTTCAATTCGACAACAAACGAGAAACCTTACCAGGGTTTGACATACTAGAAGTATTCTGACGGAAACGTCGGAAGACCGTAAAATCGGAGTCTAGAACAGGTGCTGCATGGTCGTCGTCAGCTCGTGTCGTGAGATGTACCGTTAAGTCGGGAAACGAGCGCAACCCTTGCTGTTAGTTACTAAACTCTTTATTGAGCAGAACCCTAACAGGACTGCCGGTGATGAACCGGAGGAAGGCGAGGATGACGTCAGATCAGCATGGCCCTTATGCCCTGGGCTACACACATAATACAATGGCCGGTACAAAGGGAAGCAAAGCCGTAAGGCGAAGCAAATCCCATTAAAACCGGTCTCAGTTCGGATTGAGGTCTGCAACTCGACCTCATGAAGCTGGAATCGCTAGTAACCGTATATCAGCTATGGTACGGTGAATACGTTCTCGGGTCTTGTACTCACCGCCCGTCAAGCCAAGAGAGCCGATAGTACCCGAAAGCCCATGTTCATGGGAATAAGGTAAGATTGGTAATAAGGGCTAAGTCGTAACAAGGCATCCGTAGGGGAACCTGCGGATGGAACACCTCATTTAGAGGACTTATATTTTTTCTATTACTTTCGAGTAATAGAAAAATTAAGGTCGAAGGTTAGTTTACCCGCTTTGATTTGCGTTTTTAGAGCAAGAAAACCAGTTGACTTAACTGGTTTTTTTGTTTAGAATAAATAACAACTCCGACGCTTTGAAGGTCGGAGCCCCGACTGTAACGTCGGGGTGAGAATATTTAAAATAGGGGTTGACCCCCATACCTGAACGGCGATAAAATACTCAGTAACGTATTTTTAAATTTTTTTAAAAATAGAAATAAATTTTATAATTTAAAACAGATTAATCAAATAAAATGAACAATTTCTCGCATTTTAAAAATATATCGCCGTTTGGTGCGGGGGTTGACTAATAATATAATTTTGTTAATATTAAAATGATTTTTTGCGCGAGTAGTTCAATGGTAGAACGCGTCTCTGATAAAGACGAGGTTGAAGGTTCGATTCCTTCCTCGCGCACCAAAATAATAAAATATCAAATTATAATTTATAGCATAATTAAAACGTACTTTTAAAATTTAGAAAGGGGGTAGAACATGTCAAGAAAAAAGATGACGTATGCGGGGACAGGCGTTGATTATAATGCCATGGATCCATTCAAGCGACAGGCGCAACTTTCTGCGCGAAAGACTGCCGGAAATATCAAACGACTCGGTTTTTTAGAAGTTGAGATGAGTCGCGGCGAAAGTGTTTATCTTGTTGAAACACCAAATAGTTTTCTCGCTCAAGTTGAAGAAGGGCTTGGTACAAAAAATCTTGTCGCTGATGAGATGTATCGTCTTACCGGTAAGTCATATTACGATCAAATTGCGCAGTGTACTATGGCAATGATCGTGAATGATATGATTACGCTTGGCGCATTACCATACTCAGCGGCAATGCATCTTGCTGTCGGTACTTCCAACTGGTTTAATGATAAAAAACGGTGTTATGATCTTATTGAGGGTTGGAAGAAGGCGTGCAATCTCGCACGCTGTGCATGGGGCGGAGGCGAAACGCCAACCTTGAAAGGTATTATCATACCAAGCACAGTCTTACTCTCTGGTTCGGCAAGCGGTATTATAAAGCCAAAAAAGCGGCTTATTAATAACGTGAACATTCAGAATGGCGATGCGATTATCTTTGTCGAAAGTTCAGGTATTCATGCAAACGGTCTTACAATGGCTCGAGAGATTGCCGACAAGTTGCCGGACGGCTACATGACAAATCTTATTGATGGACGAACCTATGGCGAAACACTGCTCGACCCCACTCACATTTACGTCTCACTTGTTGAAGACTGTCTTAATCGCGGTGTTAATATCCATTATGCGGTGAATATCACGGGACATGGCTGGCGCAAATTGATGCGTGCGCCCAAACCATTTGCCTACATTGTTGAATATTTGCCGAAGCAACTTCCAATCTTTGATTTTTTGCAAAAGCATGGTCCTGTGGATGACAAGGAAGCATATGGTAATTTCAACATGGGTGCGGGATTTGCGCTATATGTGCCGGAGACAGACATAACAAAAATTCAAGAAGTGGCTAAAAATCTTGGATTTAATGTATTGTACGCCGGACATATTGAACGAAACAAAATGAAGAAAGTCGTTATTAAACCAAAGGGTCTTGAATATGCTGGAACAACACTCGGTGTTCGTTGACAGATAATAATCTCCAAAGGGGGTTCGCAATCAATATAGCGAGCCCCTTCTTATTTTCATAAAAGTATTGAAAAATTTTATGAAATGAGTTATAATTAATTCATAAAATAAAATAGCTTGATTTTATTTAAAATTTTTGGTAGAATAAGTTCAAATAAAGTTGAAATAATTACACTATTTTTTTGGGCACTTGGCGCAGTAAGAGTCTGTTAATAACTATATTTGCAGATTAGTATCACAGAGTGTATAATATATACATGAAATCAAAGTGGTACGAATTAAAAAATAATGCTGTTAAATTACGCCAACAAGGGATTTCTATAGGTAAAATTGAACATCGCCTAAAAATACCTCGTTCAACTCTCAGCGGTTGGTTTAAGAATATTCAATTAACGCCGAAACAGAAGAAAAAATTATTGGCAAATCAAAAAAATGCTTTAGTTAAAGCGCGTAAAAAAGCGGTTTTTTGGCATAACGAGCAGAAAAAAATAAGACTTCAAGAAGCAGAAAACGAGGCTATTAAAACATTAAAGAATATTGATATTAATAATCAAAATATTCTTGAAGTGGCGATAGCTTTTCTCTATCTGGGCGAGGGATCAAAAAATAATTTAGAAACTGCTCTTGGCAGTTCAAATCCATTAATTTTAAAATTTTTCGTGGCAGCAATCAGAAAGGTTTATAAATTAGATATCAATAAAATAAGATGTGAATTGAGTTTAAGGGCAGATCAAGATCCCGAAGAAATGAAGAAATTTTGGGCTAAAACTCTTAAATTGCCCATTTGTAATTTTAAACAAATAAATATAGACCGAAGAACAAAGGGATCTAAAACGTACCCTTATTACAAGGGTGTATGCCATTTAAGATGCAGTAATGCAGCCATTCAAAGAAAATTGATATATCTGGGAAATTTATTTTGTCATAAAGTAATAGATAAAAATTTGGGTTCATAGTTCAGCTGTCGTTTTAAGCGCGATTGGCTCAGTGGTAGAGCGCGTCGTTGACATCGACGAGGTCGCAGGTTCGATCCCTGCATCGCGCACCATAAAATGAGGGATAAAATCAGAGATTTGTCTCTTATTTTATTTCTTGACAAAATAGTTATTTATTATATTATTAAAATAAATCAAAGAGCCGAAAGCTTTTTTGAAAAAGGAGGAGAAATGATCAAAGAAAAAAGAATAAATAGTTTTGTTGAAAAATTATTCAGCAGTAAAGACTATTGGCGTTTCCCTATCGGGGAAGCAAATCTTCTTAAAACCAAAGAAGTAGAAGGTTGGAATAAGAGATTTAAAAAGAACAGCCGTAAAAATTTTGGCATTGATTTGAGAACGCCACTTAAATGCAAAGAATCCAACTGTTATTTAACTCAAAAACAAAGGTGCAAAGACTGTCAAAAAACAGAAAAACAAAGAGTAGAACTTAATATTTCACTAAAACATTTCCCGGCGGTTTTCGATAGAATTTTCTTTGCGGAAAAAGCATTTGATAAGGTTGCTCAACAATTCGGGTTAAGTTTGTCACAGACCAACATGGGAGATTGGAGATTATGGGAAAAAAATGAAAAAGGAAGTTTTTCTGTTGCCGAGTTGGAAGCATATGGTTTTCGCATAAGCGGAAGATTCAACGGCAAAATGAAGTTTCGAGACGCCAAGGGATTATTTATAGAGTTATTGAAAATTTATTTAGATGCCCATAAAGACTGTTGCCAATGGTAATAAATAGGGGTCGAAAAGTTGAAAAACTTTCGACCCCTAAATTTTTTCATTGCAAAATTTCAGAAAATGAGCTAATGTTAATTTATGTTATCTAAAAATACGAACAATTTTAAGTTGAATTTGGAGTTCCTAAATAAGGATAAGAATTTTAGTTTTTTAAATAAACTCCAGAAGAAATTTCCCAAAGCGGAAATTTATTTGGTTGGCGGCGCAGTTAGAGATTTATTTTTAAAAAAGGAAACCAAAGATTATGATTTTGTCATCTGTAAAGTTAAAATATCTGATTTGGAAAAATTTTTAGCGAATTTGGGACAAGTGGAATTTGTCGGCAAAAGTTTTGGTGTTTTCAAGTTTACACCCAAGGGCGGAGATAAGCATAATCCTTTTGATATTGCCTTGCCTCGCCGCGATTTTTCTTTTAATACCGGCGGTTATCGCGATGTGAAAGTTTTAACTAATCCCAACTTGCCGATTGAAGAGGATTTATCTCGCCGCGATTTTACGATTAATGCCATTGCGGTTGAAATTAAAACAGGTAATATTATTGATCCGTTTAACGGCTTAAAAGACCTCAAAAACAAGATTATTCGGTCAGTTGGCAAGCCGAAAGATCGATTTAAAGAAGATTATTCCAGAATGCTGCGAGCGATAAGATTCGCCTGCCAATTGGATTTCCAAATTGAAAAAAATACTTGGCAAGCCATTAAATCTAAAATTAAATCAATTACCAAAGCAGTGCCTTATGAAATTATTGCCCGGGAATTTCTAAAATCTTTTTATTTCAATCCGGTTAAAGCTTTAGATTTATTTGATCAAAGCGGATTTTTTAAAGTAATAATGCCGGAAATTTTAAAAATGAAAAATTGTCCGCAACCGAAAAATTTTCATTCCGAAGGAGATGTTTGGGTGCATACGCGCTTGGCACTGGAAAAATTATTTTCTCCTCAATTCAAAAAGCAATTTGGCGATGAAAGACCGAATACAGAATTGATTATCGCCACTCTTTTCCATGATTTGGGAAAGCCGCCAACAATTCAAACTCCGGAAAAAAATCATACTGACCGTATTCGTTTTAATGAACATGATGTGGTGGGTGCGGAAAAAACCAAAAAAATTTGCGAGAGATTAAAATTTTCAAGTCCTGAAAATTTTGGTGTTGATCCGGAAAAAATCGCCTGGTTGATTAAAAATCACATGCTTTTGGTCCACGGCAATGCTCTTAAAATGCGGCCTCAAACCATTGAAAAATATTTTTTTAATCCAAATTTGCCGGGCGAAAATTTGTTAAAACTTTCGTTTGCGGATATTTCGGCCACTATTTTGGAAAAAGGCCATTCGGATTTTGGTGATTTCAAAAATATGCTGAAAAGAATTAAAGAATTAAAAAAATTAAGCGCCAACAAGAAGGAATTACCTAAGCCGATTTTAAACGGCAATGAAATTATGAAAGAATTTAAGTTAAAACCCGGACCCAGAATAGGCGAATTGTTGGAGATTTTAAGAGAAAAACAGCTTGAAGGAAAAATTAAAGATAAAAAATCAGCCTTGACTTTTTTTAAAAACCTAATATAATGATTTTTGTCTAAATTTTCAAGTCCAACCATGAATTTCAAAATTTTAATAATTTCGGAAGATAAGGATTATTTGGTTATTGAGAAGCCAAGCGGATTATTGGTGCATCCTACCAAATATCAGAAAGAAAATACCTTAGTGGATTGGCTGATTGAAAATTATCCTGAAATAAAGCAAATTGATGGAGGCGAAAGGCCTGGAATTGTTCATCGTTTAGACCAAAATGTTTCAGGGTTGATGATAATCGCCAGAAATCAAAAATCATTTGAATATTTTATTGATCAGTTTAAAAATAGCCGGGTTAAAAAAGAATATTTGGCTCTGGTTTGCGGACGGCCCGCTCAAGAAAAAGGAACAATTGAATTGCCGATCGGCCGGACAAAAAAAGGAAAATTAGTTGTTGTGCAATCTAGAAAAAAGATTAAAATTTCCAAGCCGGCAGTAACCGAATACGAAGTTGTTCAAAAATTTCCAAAATTTACTTTATTAAAACTCAGGCCGTTTACCGGCCGAACGCATCAGATTCGTCTTCATCTGCAATCAATCGGCTGTCCGATTGTCGGAGACAAACAGCACGGCAAAGCAAAAACTGATTTAGACAGAATTTTTCTCCATGCCAGTTATCTGGGTTTTTACGACTTGAATAATCAATGGCAAGAATTTAAAAGCGATTTACCAGAAGAACTAAAGAGTTTTCTTGAAAATTTCAAAACTGAAAGTTGAAGAAATTTTTACTAGAAAACCTTTACCCCGCATTAAGCCCGCTTATAGAAAATATAATAAGTCGCAATTAAGCCGCAGGCGATGCAGCGCGCAAAATTAATATTAAAAATTAAATTTTATTAAGCTTTGGTGCGCGGGTAACAAATTTTTTAAATAAAAAAGTGAGATAAAAATGGGTAAATTAATTATCATTTCCGGGCCCTCCGGGGCAGGTAAGGACAGCATAATTGAAGGTCTTAAAAAAGAGAATCTTGATTTTTTTGAAGTAGTAACCACCACTACGCGTCCAATGAGGCAGGGCGAATCAGAAGGCCATCCTTATCATTTTGTTTCAAAAGAAAAATTTGAACAAATGATAAAAAATGATGAGTTGGTTGAACATGCTTTGGTTTACGAAAATTATTACGGTTCTCAGAAAAAAGATGTTGAAGAATTATTGAAGTCGGGCAAAACGGTTATTTTTAAAATTGATTGCCAAGGTGCAAAGACAATTAAAACCAAACTTCCTCAAGCAAAAGTAATTTTTATCATTTCGCCGTCAATTGAAATTTTGGAAAAACGATTGCGCGACAGAAAACAAGATTCGGAAGAAGTGATTCAAAGGCGGGTAGCCGAAGCGCAAAAAGAATTAGCCACTCTTGATAATTGGGATTATGTTATTACTAATAAAGAAGGGGAATTAGAAGAAGCCGTGAAACGAGTTAAAGAAATTATTATTTCGCTTTAATATATTAATCAAAATTAAAATATAATATGGAAGATATAAAAAAAGAAAAAAAAGAAGCCAGCGTTACTGACATTAAACCGGGAATGATAATTAAAATTTATCAAAAAATAAAAGAACCCGATGCGAAAGGAAATATGAAAGAAAGAATCCAAATTTTTGAAGGTATGGTCATTTCTCGTCATGGCGGAAGTACGCCCGGAGCCACTTTTACCGTCAGCAGAAAAGCGGCTGACAATATCGGCGTGGAAAAAATTTATCCTTTATATTCGCCGACGATTTCAAAAATAGAAATAATGAAAAAGTTTAAAGTCAGAAGAGCTAAATTGAATTTCTTAAAAGATCATTCCAAAAAATTAAAGGAAATAAAATAAAGTAATTGTTATTTTGGGCGGACGTGGCGGAACTGGTATACGCGCATGCTTGAGGTGCATGTGGGAGCAATCCTGCGAGGGTTCGAATCCCTCCGTCCGCACCAAAAACTAAAATATAGAAATTATAATATGGGCCCGTGGTATACCGGTAACACGCTTCCATGGCATGGAAGAGTAAGGGGTTCGATTCCCCTCGGGTCCACCAAAATTTAACAGGGGCGTCGGGTTTTATCAGGGGCAATTAGCTCAATGGTAGAGCGTCTCGTTTACACCGAGAAGGTTGTAGGTTCGATCCCTACATTGCCCATTTAAGAGGGCAAATAAGGGCGAAATACACTCTTAAACATACAAATTTCGCCAGGGTAGCTCAGTGGTAGAGCGAAGGACTGAAAATCCTTGCGTTGGCAGTCCGATTCTGCCCCCTGGCATATTAAAAGACCGTAGATTTCTACGGTCTTTTAATTATTTATATTTTTCAAATTTTACAGAGATTTTTTATAGACTTCCATAATTTCTCTCAACCGTTTTTCGTCAATGGCTGGCATTTCTATTCCCAAATTTTTGGCTTTTTGATTGGATAAAACGCAATTGCTTCGTTTAGCGCTGGTAATATTATAAAGTTCATTCAAAGAAATTAATTCATATTGATGACTTGGATTGACTATTTCTTGATAGGCTTTGAGCATTTGTTCGTGGGTCAAATAATTGTCATTCACTAAATTTAAAATGCCAATCGGACGGATTTCGGCCAATTTAACCAAGGCCGGAAACATATCTTCAATTAAAGTCACGGAATTAGGTAAAGAAATAACTTTTTTATAAGAAATTATTTTATTAAGCAGATTGCGCGGATGAGAATGCATGGAAATCGGCATTCTGATTCTAAGTTGGAGAACGGGTAATTCTTTAAGCGCCATTTGCATCGCGACTCTCATTTGGGAATAAAAACTGCCGAAAAAATTCGGTTCATCTTCTTCGCTAAAAGGTGTTTCCGGCGTGCCGGAATAAATACAACCCGAAGCGATTTGGATCATAAAGCTTGACGCTTCCAGAGCGGCCAAAGCGACGTTAATCGCTCCCGCCACATTGACCGCCACAGTTTCTTGTTTATGAGTTTCACACCAATCAATATTCGGATAAGCTCTGACGCCGGCAAAATTAATCACCACATCAGGCTTGGTTTCCTGAAATTTTTTCTTTAAAGCCGGCAAATCGGTAATATCAATTCTTTCGCTGAAAACTTCAAAATTATTTTGTTTCAAATATTCCACGAATTTTCCGCCCATAAATCCGCTTGCCCCCAAAATATAAAAATTTGGTTTTTTATTTTCCATATTTGCTATTATACCTATTTAAAATTTATTGGCAATCTTATAATTTATTATCGGTATACTCATTTATACACAACAAAAGCATTGACAAAAAGCGGGGGGGGGTAAACTATAAGTAAGGTTAAAAATTAATTATTAACTTAATTTTTTTTCTCGAAGTTAGCTTGCGCTATATAAGAGAAGAAATGAAAACTATGTCAGAAAAAAAAGAAGGTCAGGTGCCACATCAAGAGCACGAAAAAGTAATTGAGCAACAAGAAAAAACGATAGAAGAAATGAAAAAAGTATTAGCTGAAAAATTTCCTTTACATTATTATACTGTTTCGAAAAATGGAAAATTTTTTGGTGGTAATGCTCAATCTGGAGAGGATATTTTACAGGAGAATCCAAATCACGCTTATCACTTTAATAAAGAAAATGCTGAAAATTTTGTAAATTTAGATAAGGATTATAAAATTCAAGAGATTGACAATGGAGAAACAGGTATTGATAGTATAATTTTTTGTAAGAAGATTTGTGGCATTCCTATGACTGAAAAAGAGAAAGAAACCCATGAAAAATATAGGGGCTTATCAAAAGAAATAGAGCGATGGGCAGAAGAGATGGAGATAGAATTGAAGAAAGCTATTACGTCAAATAAAGATCTTCATTACGAATACAGTTACGAAGAATTAGCAGGTTTTCCAGGAGATAAGTATAAGGAAGGAGACCCCGCTTACAAAGGAGTACACAAAAATAGTATTCAAGTTCGTCCTTTTGATGTTGAAAACAATTCAATACAGATTTATTTCGCGCCTCATGTTAATTATAAGACAGCAGCCGAAGGAGAACACAAATTAGTTAGCGTTACTGCCATTGAGATAGATCAAAAGAGATTTATAATAGAATATATTAAAAATACACCATTTTACAAAAAATTTAAGCCAACTATTATTTTAGACCAGCCATCTGGATTCAAAGAGATTGTTACACCGGAATAGAATAGTAGTGATTTGATTGTGTAACGAGTATTATCTTTGTTTAAATCTGAGATGTAAATATACCAATCTTATCCCTGAATTATGGTTTTAATGTCATTATTTATGATACGAAGTCAAAAAATCTTGTGAATTCAAATATAATCCCATCTCTATTCAAGAAGAGTCAATAAAAAATAAGGGTTTAAACCCTTATTTTTTATTATACCTATCTGAAATTCGTTGGCAATCTTATAATTTATTCTCTGTGTACTCATTTTGTACGTATAGACATCTTGATTTATCAATAACAAAAGCATTGACAAAAAGCGGGGGGGGTAAACTATAAGTAAGGTTAAAAATTAATTATTAACTTAATTTTTCCGAAATTGACTTAGTCATATAAGGAAAAATAGAAAAAATTATGCCAGAAAAAAATAGAGGATTTAATCCTGACACTTCACAAAATAAAGGAATAAAATCTCAAAATATAGAGCTCTACGATAAAGAAGGAAGAGTGCAAGACCCTGAAATTGCGCAGGTAATGGCTAAGATTGAGAAACCTTATCGAGAGCAGAAACGATGGGGAGTATTTGGTCCGTCTAAGAAAACAATAGAAAAAGGAGAACAGCTTGCTGAAGAGAGAGGAGAGGAATCTTTAGAAGGGCGGAAAGATCATTTACGAAGGGAAATAATAGATACTATAAACTATCTATTGCATAAAAAGGGAACAGAACGCAGTATTAGTTATACAGCAAAAGGAGTACACCAATTTGGAGGTCCATGGAGCAAGATGGTACAAAATACAGAGCATAAGTTGGATTTAGATATAGCAGACGGAATATCAATAAATTACACTCTAATTGGCGGTGGTTTTGCACCAGACGGCCTTTTAATGAATGGACATAGTTTAGATATTGACAGGCTTAGTTATGATGAAAGAAAAACACTATTAAAGGCATTAAAGGAAACGGCAGAGCCATACAAAGTTTCCGATAGAGAGAGAAGTTTAAAAAAGGAAAATTCAAGGATTCTGTCAGACGAGAAAGTAAAAGGAAAACAGGAATCAGAACATAAGATCGCAGCAGAAGGAGAATCCAAGGTTGCAGAGTTGTTAAAAGAATTAGCAAAAAAATATAAAGAGAAAAATTAGTAAGATTCTGGTAAATAAATTTTTAAGAGGAATTAGAAACAGCACAAATACCGAAGTTATTTTAACTTCGGTATTTGAATTTAAAAATTAACTAAAGTCAAATTCGGGACTGTTATCAAGCAGTCCCTCTTTTCTTTTTTTAAAAAAGCGTTATAATAATCATATATGGCAAAAGAACTAACAAAAATGGATAAAATAATTTCGTTGTGCAAACGCCGAGGATTTATATTCCCCGGTTCTGAAATATACGGCGGATTGGCCAATTCTTGGGATTTTGGCCCTCTTGGCGTTGAATTGAAAAATAATATCAAACGAGCTTGGTGGAAAGAAATAGTCCAAAAAAGAGATGACGTGGTGGGATTGGACAGCTCCATTTTAACGCCTAAAATTGTTTGGGAAGCATCAGGACATTTGGAAAATTTTACCGATCCTTTGGTGGAATGCAAAAAATGCCATCAGAGATTCAGATCTGACAAAATTGAAGGCAAAAAATGCCCGGATTGCGGCGGCGAACTTACCGAAGGCAAGAAATTCAATCTCTTGATGAAAACTCATTTAGGCGCGGTTGAAGGCTCTCAAGACGAGGCCTATATGCGCGGCGAAACTTGCCAAGGAATTTATTTGAATTATTTGAATGTTAAAGAATCAATGAGAAAAAAATTGCCGTTTGGCGTTGCTCAAGTCGGAAAGGCATTTAGAAATGAAATAACGCCCGGGAATTTTATTTTCAGAACGCGCGAATTTGAACAAATGGAAATGCAATATTTTGTTTCGCCCAAAGATGCGAATGAATATTATCAAGAATGGAAAGATTGGACTTTTGATTGGTATAAAAATTTGGTTTATCGTCCGGAAAATTTGCGCTTGCGCCAGCATGAAAAAGACGAATTGGCGCATTATGCCAAAGAGGCATGGGACGTAGAATACAAAACGCCGTTTGACGATTGGAGCGAATTCGCAGGTATCCATAATCGCGGAGATTGGGATTTATCGCGGCATGGGAAATACAGTGGCACGGACATGAATTACACAGATGAAGAAACTAAAGAAAAATTTATTCCTTATGTTGACGAAGTTTCCATGGGTGCGGACAGGGCGGTGTTATTATTCTTAATTGACGCTTATGACGAAGTTGAAACCAGATCCGGAGGTGAAAATGCGGTTCATGAAACGGAAATAGTTTTGCGTCTTCACAAAAATTTAGCCCCGATCAAAGTGGCGATTTTACCATTATCCAAAAAAGAAGAATTGTCTCAACCGGCCAAGGAAATTTATCACGATTTGCAAAAATATTTTATGTGCCAATATGACGAAACGGCTTCCATCGGAAAACGTTATCGCCGCCAAGATGAAATCGGCACGCCTTATTGCGTAACTGTTGATTTTGAAAGTTTGGAAGACAAAAAAGTGACTGTCCGCGACCGAGATACCATGAAACAAGAAAGAATTTTAATTTCCGAATTAACCGGTTGGTTAAAAGATAAATTAGAAAATTAAGGTATGTACTTTCAAACAAAATTATCTCAAGGCCTTCGCTTAATTACAGTGCCGGTTAAAAATGCCGAGTCAGTGACAATTGAAGTGCTTTTGCCAATTGGTTCGCGTTATGAAACCAAGGATTTAAACGGCGCTTCTCATTTTATTGAACACATGATGTTTAAAGGCACAAAGCGCCGGCCGTCTGCTTTATTGGTGGCAAAAGAATTGGATAGTTTGGGAGCGAGATATAATGCGTTTACTTCCAAAGATCACACCGGTTATTGGATAAAAGCGGTTGATAATAAAACGGAAAAAGCTTTTGATATTTTGTCCGACATGGTTTTTAATTCTGTTTTTGATAAAGAAGAATTTGAAAAAGAAAAAAAAGTTATTTTGGAGGAAATCAAAATGTATGAAGAAAATCCCTTGCTTCATATTGAAGATATGTTTGAAAAAGTTTTATTTGGAAGCCATCCCTTGGGTTGGCTGGTAAGCGGGGATATGCCGACTGTTCAAAAAATGAGCCAGCAAAAATTAATGGCGTACAAAGAAAAATTTTATCAGCCGAATCAGATGATTGTGGTGGTGGCGGGCAATATTAAAAATCAAGAAGCCATTAAATTGGTTAAAAAATATTTCGGCGCTTATCAAGGCAAAAAAAATAAAACTGATTTCTCGCTGTTTAAAAATGAAGAAAAAAAACATTGGCCCAAAGCGAATATTTTATTCAAAGATACCAATCAGGTCCAAATCGCTTTAGGCGGCCTGGGTTATTCTTATCATCATCGTGATTTGGAAGCCGCTTCTGTTTTAAGCCTTATTTTAGGCGGTAATATGAGTTCGCGTCTTTTTACCGAGATAAGAGTAAAAAGAGGATTGGCTTATTTTGTGGAAATGGAATTGGGCGTTTATCAAGACACGGGCAGTTTTGAAATTCGGGCCGGAGTTGATAAAAATAGAACTGAAGAAACATTAAAAGTTATTTTGGAAGAATTAAATAAAATCAAAAAACAAGGCGCAAGCAAAGAAGAATTGACCCGAGCCAAAGATTATATTGAAGGAACAATGAAACTTTCTTTTGAAGAATCAGCCACTTTGGCTTCATGGTACGGCAGGCAGTTATTATTGGTTGGCAAGATTATTACGCCGAAAGAAAAATTAAAAAAGATAAAAATGGTCAGCCAGTCGGATATTCAAAGAATAGCCAACCAGCTTTTTAAAAACAAAAATTTAAATTTGGCTATGATCGGGCCGTTTAAAGAAAATCGCCAATTCTTGCGGATTTTGCAAGATGAGATATAATTAAAGTATAAATATAAATCAAAATTTATGTTTGAAAACCAAAATGATTCAAATCCAAAAAACACTATAATTTTTAAAATAGACCCTTTGTCGGTGGTTAAAGTTGTTTTAGTTCTTCTGGGTTTTTGGTTTTTGTATTTTATCCGAGATATTATTTTTATGGTTTTAATCGCGGTTTTTTTGGCCGTGATTATTAATCCCACGGTTAATTTTTTTGAAAAAAGAAAATTCCCCCGCTGGCTGGGAGCCTTTATTATTTATTTGATTATTTTTTTGATTTTGACCGGTCTTGGTTTTGCCGCTTGGCCGACTATTACAGAACAAGGTAAATTTTTTATTAATCAAGTTCCGGAATTTTTTCAATCAATTGTGGGAAAAATACCCGTAATGGCGCAGCAGCAATTCTTAAAAATCGGCAATCAATGGATGAATCAAAATTTTTTGGGAGATAATAATATATTCTCTTTTTTAGGAGATATTATAGGACAAATTATTTCTTTATTTATGGTCCTAATAATATCTTTTTATTTATCCATTCAAAAGCGAACTTTTTATAATTCTCTGAATTTAATGATTCCAAACAGATATCGCCATTTTTTTGAGCATTTTATGGCCTTAGCTCAAAAAGAAGTCAGTGCTTGGGTGAGGGGTCAATTTATTATCTGTTTAATTATTGGTATTTTAACTTATATTGGTTTATTATTTTTGAAAATTAAATTTGCTTTAATCTTGGCTATTATTGCCGGATTATTTGAAATTATTCCGTTTATCGGTCCTGTTTTAGCAGCGGTTCTGGCTGTAATTGTCGCTTTTGTTCAAGCACCGCTTTTAGGTTTATTAGTATTAATTTTTTATATTATTGTCCAGCAAATTGAACGCATTATAATCTCTCCAAGCGTGATGTATAAGGTTATTGGTCTTAATCCGGCAATGGCTTTAATAGTGGTATTAATTGGGGGTAAATTAGCCGGTGCGATTGGAATGATTATTTCCATCCCGATTGCCACGGTTATCAGCATTTTAATCCGCGATTATTTTAAAGAAAAAAGAGAAGTTGAACTTGAAGAAAAAAATTTAAAAGCGTAAATATTATTTATTATGTTTTCTAAAAAAATCGGTATAGATTTAGGGACGGCCAATATCTTGGTTTATGTGCAAGGAAGAGGTATTGTTACTGATGAACCGTCAGTGGTGGCGATTTCTACTGTTGATAACAGTGTTTTAGCTGTTGGCGACGAAGCCAAGGCAATGATCGGCCGTACTCCTGATTCAATTGTGGCGAAAAAACCCTTGAAAGACGGCGTGATTGCGGATTACAAAACAACCGAAGCCATGTTAAGATATTTTATCGGCAAAGCAATCGGACGTTTTCGTCTTTTCAGGCCGGAAGTTATGGTGGCAGTGCCGGGTGGCATTACTTCAACTGAACGAAGAGCGGTAATTGACGCGACTATGGCCGCCGGCGCTCGAGCGGCTTATATTATTAAAGAACCAATTGCTTCGGCTATTGGCGCGAATATTCCCATTGGTTCGGCTTCAGGGCATATGATTGTTGACATGGGTGGAGGAACAACTGAATCAGCTGTCATATCTTTAGGCGGAATTGTTGCTTCAACTTCCATCAGAGTGGCAGGAAATAAATTGGACGCGGCAATTATGGTCTTTATTAGAAAAAAATATAATTTAGCAATTGGCGAAAGAACAGCTGAAGATATTAAAATTAGAGTTGGTTCCGCTTTGCCATTAGAAAAAAAATTAAAAATGGATATTAAAGGCAGAGATATGATTACCGGTTTGCCGAAAATTATTACCATTGATTCTGATGATATAACCGAAGCTATTCAAGATGAACTTAATGCTATTGTTTCAGCAATAAAATCCGTGCTTTATGAAACTCCACCCGAATTGGCGGCTGATATTATGGAAAAGGGCATGGTTCTATCCGGAGGCACGGCTTTGATCAGAAATATAGATAAACTTTTTACCCAGGTTACCGGCGTGCCGGCTTATGTAGCCGAAGAACCACTGCTTTGCGTGGCTCGAGGAACAGGCATAGCCTTGGAGAATTTGGATTCTTATAAAAAGAGTCTTATGGCAATGAAATAAAGGGCTTTCTTCAAATTTTAGAGTCCGGTAGGACGAATAAAATTTGATTAGAAAACCTTTACCCCCTCCTTTTGAGTGCTTTTAAATTCATATATAAAGACTTAATAAAGAAAGAGAGACAATTCTAAAATATAAAAGTTAGTTATCTTAAACAACGGATTTAAAGGAGTACTGAAAGCATCTAAAAGGAGGGGGTACTCAAAATTATAGTAAAATTTCCTTCTCCGCCAGCCGGCGGATCTAAAATTTTAATAATTTTGGTATGGTTATCGGTATTGATGCTTCGCGGGCAAATCGTCCGCAAAAAACAGGCGTTGAGTGGTATTCTTACCATTTGATTCAAGAATTTAAAAAAATCCCTCTGCCTCAGGGGGATAAATTTATTTTATACGCGCCGGAAAAACTAAAAGGCGACTTGGGAATTATGCCGGCCGGCTGGAAAGCTCAAATTTTATCTTGGCCTTTGAAATATTTTTGGACTCAAAAGAGATTGTCTTGGGAAATGTTGATTAATCCGCCGGATATTTTATTTGTTCCGGCTCATTGTTTGCCTGTTTTCTGCCGAGCCAAAAAAATAATGACCATTCACGATTTGGGATTCAAGCGTTTTCCGAAAGCTTATACTTTTGGGCAGAGAATTTATTACTCAATGGTTCATTCTTTCGCCGCCAAATATGCCGACAAAATTATCACCCCGTCGGAATTTACAAAAGCAGAAATAATAAATTTATATAAAACAGATCCGAATAAAATAGTCGTTATTCCCTTGGGATATAATAAATATTATAATTTAGTTGAAGATAAAAATAAAATAGAAGAAATTTTAACCAAATATCAGATTAAAAAGCCTTATCTTTTTTTTGTCGGCCGGTTGGAGAAAAAGAAAAATATCAAAGGATTGGTTGATGCCTATCAGCAGCTTTTAAAACAAAATTATTCTTTGCAATTGGTTCTCGCCGGAAGTCCGGGATTCGGTTATCAAGAGGTAAAATCCCAAATTAAATCTTTGAGAGAAAAAATTCGTCAGATTAATTATGTTGAACCGAAAGATTTGGTTTATTTGTATGCTAGCGCAGAAGCATTCATTTTCCCTTCTTTTTATGAAGGTTTTGGTATTCCTTTACTTGAAGCAATGGCTTGTGGCTGTCCGATTGTTGCCTCAAATCAGGGTTCTTTGCCAGAAGTTGCTCAAGATGCGGCCTTGTATTTTGACCCCAGAAATTCCTTGCAAATGGTTGAAGCGATAAAAAGAATAATTAATGAGCAAGATTTAAGAAAAGAATTAATAGAAAAAGGATTGGCCAGAGTGAAAGAATTTTCTTGGCAAAAATGCGCTGAAAAAACTTTTAAAACATTTAAAAATATAATTTAAAAAATATGAAAATACTTAAAGATGCCGGAAGTTTTGTAATTTTAACGCCTGAAGAAAATTTGAAATCGCAATTATTAACCATTGAAAGAGCAGGGAGAACTTGTTATCAATCAGTTGCTCAAGAAATTACTCAAGAAACAGCGGAAAAATTCGTTAAAATGATTTTAAAACTCGGGCATGAAAGCGTGATGGAGCACAGTTTGATGATTGTTCAATTTAATGATTGTTCCCGCGGTTTGACTCACGAATTGGTTCGCCATCGCATAATGGGTATTTCTCAAGAATCAACTCGTTATGTGGATTATGCCAAACCGGGAGCGGAAGTGGATTTGGAAAAATTTGAATTAAAATGCGTTGTCCCGGCTCATAAAGATGAAAATGAAAAAGTGAAATTAGCTGACGGACGGGAAATGTCCATGGCCGAAATGCTTCAAGAAACGGAAAATTTTTATCGAGGCTTGAGAAAAGCGGGTTGGCTGCCGCAAGATGCCAGACAAATTTTGCCTACGGCGATTAAATCGCAAATTGTTGTTTCGGCGAATTTTCGCGAGTGGCGGCATATTTTTAAAATGCGAACTGCCAGGCCGGCTCATTGGGAAATCAGAGAGGTATTAGGGAAATTATTGGAAAAATTAAAAACGATTATTCCGGTTGTTTTTGAAGATTTTGTGGAAGCGGGTAAAGACGAAAATGGATTAAAATATTTTGAAAAAATCTCTCGCTCATAATAATAAAACAAAAAATGACGATTATAAAGTTGTAATCGTCATTTTTTGTTTGGAATAAAATACGGTCCGGACGGGGCTCGAACCCGCAACCTCATCCGTGACAGGGATGCGATCTAACCAGTTGATCTACCGGACCATTGAAATTATTATATCAATTTTTTATTTCTTGGCAAGCCCCCACACCAAACTTGTCGTTAATCTTACGAACAAGAAGGTATAAAGGCAAAGCCGCTTCGCTTTTATAATTTTGTATAATAGAACTTCTGCGTTGAGTTGTGGTGTGGGGGCAAGCCCCCAAAAACAAATACTGCTCTTATAAAAAGGAAGCAGTATTTGTTTTTAAAGGTATTATTTTTTTATGGATTTAACCAATTCGGTGAAAACTTTCGGATAATTGCAAGCCAAGTTAGCCAAAGTTTTTCTGTCCAATTCTATTTTATTCTTTTTCAAATCGTCAATAAATTTGGAATAAACAGTTCCGTTCTCTCGGCAACCGGCATTGATTTTAATCAACCATAAAGATCGGGCTGTTCTTTTCTTAACTTTTCTGCCTTGATAAGCGAAATTACCGGCTCTCCAAAGAGCGATTTTAGCTAATTTAAATTTATTTTTTCGGCCCCATTTAAAACCCTTTGCTTCTTTAAGTACATTTTTTCTTCTTTTAAGATGGGCCAGACCGCGTTTTACTCTAGGCATATACCAAATTTTTTAACCCAGCATTTTAAATATTTAGCCGGGGGATTTATTAAATTTATTATTATTTCCTTTAATATATTATTAATCGTATAAAGAGCTGGGTTATTTAAAATTTGAGTACCCCCTCCTTTTAGATGCTTTCAGTACTCCTTTTAATTCGTTTTTTAAGATAACCCCAAGCACTTTTATATTTTTTAAGCTGTTTTTCTCGTTCCATTGCGTCTTTTTTATCTTGGTAGGCTTCATAATATATTAAGCCTAAAATTTGTTTCTCGCGTTGGTGGGTTTTAATTCTTTTCTTCAAGTCCGTAGAGAAACCAACATATATCGTTTCATTCGGTAATTTGACTAGATAGACATAATACATAAGTTCAAAAGCACTCAAAAGGAGGGGATAAAGGTTTTGTTGCTCCGACTTAACGTCCGGAGACAAAACTCTTTAAATATAACTTTTAACAGTTTTGGCGTAAGTTTTATAAACAGATTTATCAGATCTTTTATTTTTAGTTTTACTGCCTTTTTCTCGAGCATTAAAATGATCCTGCCCGCAAGTTTTATGCACGACCTTGCCAGTTTTCGTTAATCTGAATCTTTTGACAATTGCTTTATTTGTTTTCATATATTTTTTTTAACAACTAAGGCGCTAATTCTGCCGCCCTGTCTTTTAAGCGGTTGTTCTATTATAATATTTTCTCCTAAAAGTTCAATAAATTGTTTGATTAATTTTTCGGCCAAATCAGCGTGTAATTTTTCTCGGCCGCGCAGAAATAATTCCACTTGAACCTTATGGCCTTCGGCTATGAATTCTTTGGCTTTTTCCACTTTAAGCTCCAAATCATGCTGGCCGATGCGAGAACTTAATCTGATGCCTTTAACGCCGCCTGATTTTTGCAGTTTTCTTTCTTTCTTTTGTTTTTTAAGCAAATTGTATTTAAACTGGCTGAAATCTACAATCTTGGCAATCGGAGGATCGGCAGTTGGATCAAGTTCCATTAAATCCAACCCTTTTTCACGGGCTGATTCAAGGGCTTTTGAAGTTTCTAAAGTGCCGACATTTACGCCGTTCTCATCAATTAGGCGAACTTTGAGGGCAGTTATTTGTTTGTTTGTACGATAAAATTTCACGATTTAAAAATTATTTATTTAATGGTGTCCCAGTACCAAAATCCGAACAAAAGTTGTGATAAGATAGAATTGGAAACACGGTGCTCGCCTGCGGCTAATTTCATCTTATCATATAGTTTGCCGAGAGATTTGCTACGGGACACTCAATTTTCTAGTCCCGCTTTAGCGGGAAGAAAATTGGTGGAGATGGCGGGTACTTCCCCCGCGTCCGGGAAAATTATAGATAAAAACGTTTACCTTCATTTTTCAGTTATTTTCTTGATTAAAAAGTGATAACTGAACAAAACCTTTTTAATCAGAGCTTGATTTTGGTTTTCGGAAAATCCAGACAAGCAACTGGATTAACTTATCCGATAATATAATACGTCATGATTCGAGCATCGGCACTGTAAATCCTAACGGCTACAGCGTTAAGCTATAGCAAAGTTTAAATTTGTGTTGGCATTTATATCTGCCGTAGAAAATTAACGTATTTCTGATTTATTTCCTATTAAAAAATAGGAATGTACGGAAGGTAATTTTTATCCAAATCAACCGTCAATTTTTGAGCATCCCCATAAAATTATTTGCAATGGAGATCTTTTTAAAGATCAATATTAGATATTATATACCTTTTAAATTAAATGTCAACCCCGTAGAACAACTTTGACCTCTCTTTTAATTGCGGGTAATAAATAGGCAAAATATAATAAAGTAATCTACTTTTAACTTAAAGATTAGTAAATTTAACCGAGAGTAAGCAATTGTCAAAGTTAATCTACGGGGTCAAGGTCTTTTTGTTCTCGTCTTTTATAATCCCGTTCTTTAATGGCTTCGCGCTTGTCCCATTGTTTTTTTCCTCGCGCCAAGCCGCATTCTATTTTTACGAGGCCGCCTTTGGTATAAACTTTAAGGGGAATAAGCGTCACTCCTTTCACTTTCATTTTTCCGATTAAAGTTCTGATTTCCTTTTTTTTGATCAATAATTTTCTAGTATGAGTCGGATTATAATTTTGCTGGACATTAAAAGCGGGAGGGTAAGGCGAGATATGGACATTGATTAATTCTAATGCTCCTTGATTATTAATTGAAACATATCCGCCGGTTAAATTTATTTTTCCGTATTTTGCGGATTTAACTTCCGGCCCAGTCAAAATAATTCCGGCTTCAAAGGTCTCCAGAATTTCATAATTGAAATAGGCTTTTTTATTGGTGGCGATGATCATAAGAGTATTGTAGCATATTGAGTTTAATATGAGAATATGCTATATTAAATTTAAGTGATTGTGTTATAATATTATTATATTATATTTTTATGCGCATTGGTATTGATTGCCGTCCCAGTACTAGATTCGCCGGTAGGCAAATCAGTACGGGACATCGCTTTGTTGAAAGATAAGAGAAAGTAAATTTAGATTAATGAGATTTAACCGAAAAAATTTATGAGAATAGGCATAGACGCTCGAACAATTTTAAACCCGGAAAAAAATATTGGAGGCGGAGTTGGCCATTATATTTATCAATTGGTCAAGCATTTGCTTAAAATAGACAAAAAAAATACTTATGTTCTGTTTTTTGACCGCTCGGTTCAAAAACGCCGCTTAGCCAAATTTAAACAGAGTAATGTTTTAATCAGATTTTTTCCGTTTGTTCAATACACCAGATTAATGCCCAAATCATACACTAATTTTTTGATCAGCGCTTATTTAAACAAAGAAGAGCTTGATGTTTTCCATTCTCCGACTTTGGCTTTGCCATTTTCTTATAAAAAACCATGCGTAGTAACAGCTCATGATTTGGCGATTTATAAATTCCCGGAACTTTATTCCGATAAACACAATGTTTTATCAAAAACCGAGATTCCAACCGCCATTAAAGAAGCTAAAAAAATTATTACCGCCAGCCATTCTACGGCTAAAGATATTCACGAAATTTTCGGGACTTCTATTGATAAAATTAAAGTGGTTCTTCATGGTTTGGATGAAAGATTTTTTGAAAAACAATCCGAAGAGAGCATTAAAAAAATTAAATCCAAATACGGCATTAAAAAAGATTATTTGCTTTTCCTAGGGACTCTTGATTTGAGGAAGAATATTATTCGTATTATTTCGGCCTATGAAAGATTGAGAGAAAAAATGAAATCCAATTCTTTGCCTGATATTCAATTGGTTTTGGCCGGCGCCAAAGGATTTAAATTCCATGATATTGAAAAGAAAATTTCAGCTTCAAAATATAAAAAAGACATTATTTTGCCCGGATATATTGCCGCTGATGATCTTAATCCGCTTTTCGGAGGAGCTGAAGTTTTTGTTTTTCCTTCATTTTATGAAGGGTTCGGTTTGCCGATTCTTGAAGCAATGGCCAATGGCGTCCCGGTTGTCGCTTCCAATATCTCTGCTATGCCAGAAACAGCCGGCGGTCATGCAATTTTGGTTGATTCATACGATGTTTCTCAAATCAGCGACGCCGTTTATCGCTTATTGACTAATAAAGAATTAAGAGATAAACTAAGTGAAGAAGGCAGACAATACGCTCAAAAATTCAATTGGGATAAAACGGCTGAGGAGACATTAAAAATTTATTATCAAGCGAGTGAGTGAAATGAAAATTTATTTTCATTTCCGAGCGAGAGCAGATAACACAGGGTTCAATACCCTTTATAAAGAGGTCAGTATTTTATAAAATAAAAATTAATTTAAAATTTATGGCAGAATTCACACAAGAAACATTAGGCTCTGAATTTTCGGGCAATAAAAAATCACCCAGCAGGCGAATGGGGATTATTTTATTAATTGCCGGAATTATTATTTTAGTCGGAATCGTAGTTATGCTGTTGCTGATGGTTATTCCAGTTAAACAAACTTCTTGGCAAGCGGTGAATGTCGACAATAATCAGATATACTTTGGTCATATTGTTAAAGATAATGGCAAAGTGTTGATTTTGAAAGACGTCCATTATTTACAGATGCAGCAAATAGCGGCAACTAAAGAAGGAGAACAGCCAAGCCAACAATTAACAGTTGTTAAAGCAGGCAGCGAAGTTTACGGACCGACCGGCGAGATGATAATTAATTGGGATCATATTGTTTTCACTCAAAAACTTAGAACAGATTCACAAGTTATTGCAGCTATCAATAACTTGGGTAAATAAGAATTATCGCCTTAATTTTTATTATGGCTAAAAGATATTTATCAGGCCTAGAGCAATTTAGGCCTGAAAATTCTTCTTTTAAAACAAAGAAGTTAGATCGGTCAAAATCAAAAAAGCCGAATACCTTTGGCTTCTTTTTTATTTTATTGATTTTGGTTTTAGCGGCCAGTGTCGGCGCTTTTTTTTATTTTAATTCGCACAAAACGCAAAATGACAACGAAGAGGTAAAATTTTGGCTGGATTACAGTCATGAGCAAATAATCGGCCAAGAAAACACTTTCTCTGTTTTTGTCAAAAATGAAGAAAAAAATGATTTGGAAAACGTGGAAGTTGTTTTGAATTTTCCCGAAAAATTTATTTTTACTTCCAGCGCGCCGGAATGCAATCAAACCTTGGTTCACGGCTGCGTTTGGCTTTTTCCTAAAATCAGCCAAGACGAGCTTAAAAGAATTGATTTAAAAGGCAAATTACTCGGTTTGGCCGATGAAGAAGGCATATTTGAAGGCAAGCTTAATTTTCGCCTTTCCGGGTTTTCCGCTGATTTTCAAAAAAAATTTTCTGACAGCGTTATTTTAAAACCGGTTATCAGTATCCAATGGGAAACACCCGAAACTTATAATTTTAGCGAAACCCTAACTTCTTCATTACTGGTTGAAAATACCAGTAATGAGAATATTCCTTCTCTTCAGGTAAATATTGACACCGGCCCCGATTTTATTATTAATGTTTCCCGTCCCGAAGCTCAAAAAGAAGAAAATGAAATTAAGTGGACAATTGATAATCTCGGTCCAAATGAAACAAAATTATTGGAAATTGACGGTTATACCAAAAATTCTCTTTTAGAAGAATTGAATTTTAAGATGGAGGCCGGAATTTTGAATAATAATCAATTCTCCCCTCAATTTTCCGAAGAAAAAAGAATAAGTATTCAAAAATTTGATTTAAGCGTTACTTTGGAAGCGGCCTCAAAAAGAGATACAGAGCAGAGCATCAGTTGGGGAGGCATGCTGCCGATTAATTTGATTTATCAAAACAACAGTTTTAAAACCATTAAAGATTTAGTTCTTCAATTAAAATTAACCAATGCTTCATATATTGATTTTATAGGACTTAAGAAATCTTTTTGGCAGTATTTCAGCGAGGATAATATTTCGCCGCTTATTCAGTCAAAAATTTGGTCTTCCAATATCAGCTCAAATTCTTTGGATGAATATATTATTTCTTGGGATAAAAAAATAAATCCTGATTTTGCGGAAATTGTTCCCGGTGCGAGCGGAAAAATAAGTTTTAATTTGCCGATTAAGCAGCTTAACGCGATTGTTAATGCCGGTTCTCAATCTAAAATTGAAATTCAAGCTTTGGCAAATGGACAATTAGCCGATGCTTCAAGATTATTTGAAATAGAGGGACCTAAAATAAATGTTAAAATAAATACGAACATTAATTTAAACGCCGAGGCTCGTTATTACGATGATGAGAATGCGGTTATCGGCCAAGGATCCTTACCTCCTCAGGTCGGTCAAGAAACCCGTTATTGGATTTTTTGGCAATTAAAAAATACCACCAATCCGGCGGAAAATATTTCAGTTAAAACTAAATTGCCGGCCGGTGTTTCTTGGCTTGGGCAAACAAAAGCCAGTCATGGTGTAATTTCTTACAATGAATTTACTCGTGAAATAAATTGGCAAATTTCGCAATTAGACGCTTATCAAGGAGGATCTTACTCCTTTGTAGAATCGTCTTTTGAGGTCAGCATTACGCCTGATTCTTCATCTTTAGGCCAAGTATTATTTTTAACCGATCCAACAACCATGGAAGCAAAAGATCAGTTTACCGGCAATATAATTCAAGATCAAAAACCTTCGCTTGATACCAATTTGCAAGGCGATCCAATAGGTGAAGGAAAGGGTAAGGTGATTTGATCCCTTGCATAAAAAATATTAATATAAATTAAAATGACCCCCGTATTATGGAGGGTCATTTTTATAATTCATTTACTTATTCTTGCCGATATTGTTATACCACAAGTTTATCTCGAGGCCCATAAAAAAAAGAGCAAAACACGCTACAAAGATAAGAATTGAATATATAATACTTATTCCTCCTTTGTCTTTGCAGAAGGTTATCAATAGGAATTTACCATCTTTCGCAGCCATGGTGTCTATTTCTTTTATTTTTTGAGTCTGTCCCATATTTGAGAGATTTTGTTCATATTGAAAACATCCATTCTGATTAAAGCCCTGGTAAATAATTGATTCAACGCCATGACCTATTAGGACAGAATCAAATCCAACCTTAAAAAATTTGTATTTGGAATCGACTTGAAAATCTGGTTGTAAAGTTAAATTTGGTTTTACAATAAAATAATTGGAGCGAATCTCATTGAGATTAATAGTTCTACTTCCTCCATCATTTGAAGTCCAAATTACGATGTTCCAAGCAATCCCCGCTATTATTAAAATAGCAAGCAAAATTTTCTTCATTTTATCCCCCTTTCTTCAAAATACCTAATCACGCTGCCTACTGTTGTAAGTTTGCCTTCTTCTTCATCTGGAATTTTTATATTGAACTTTCTTTCAAAAGCCAAGAATAATTCCAGAATATTCAGAGAATCAGCCCCAAGGTCATCTATAAAACGAGCCGAATCCACAACTTGTTCCTTGTTGACCCTAAGTGTCTTCACAATAATTTTTATTACTTCTTTTCTTATATCCATTATTCCTCCTATTTTTTTTAACTATGATATGCCTCTACTTCTTCTACGACATGTTCAGCTAAACTTTCTATAGTATAACTATCACGTTTATCCACTTCCATTGTGAGATCCATCCCAATATCATATTTTTCTTCAAGATAACAAAATATAAAAACGCAATCTACATCATTTAATCCTAAGTCATCTACCAGTCGTGGATTATTCAGTATTTTTTCTTTCGGAATCGGGAAATTATTGGAAATGAATTTTTTAATTTCTTCTTTGATTTCTTCTATACTTATTTCCATTTTATCCCCCTTTTTTCAAGATATTTGATTACACTGCCCACTGTGGTTAGTTTCTCAGCTTCTTCTTCTGTAATTTCTATGTTGAATTTTGTTTCTAAATCAAAAATAAAATCAATCATATCCATATCATTTCCGCCAAGATCATCAATAAAACGGGATGAATCTGTAATCTCTGTTTCTTCCACTCCAAATTTATCCATAGTTAACTTTATTACTTCTTCTCTTATATTCATTATTCCTCTCCTTTTTAAGGTACTGCGTTTCGCCAAATCTATATCCACATTTGGTTATTGTTATTTAAGCAGATTTTTGGGTTTTCGTCAACCCCCACACCAAACGGCGATTTGTATTTTTTTAAATACGAAATTATTTAATTCTGTATTTAAGATTACTTATTTATTTGTCTAAAATTTATCTTATTTCGAAAATCCAAAAAATACAAAAATTGAGCATTTATCGCCATTCTGGTGTGGGGGTCAAGCCCTTGCTTTTTTATTTTTTTCTGTTAAAATTAAGTTATTAAAACTTTTTATCCAATATGGCTCAAATAAATTTTTTACAAATTGAAGAGGAAATTCTGAAATTTTGGCGGGAAAAAGAGATTTTTAATAAATCTTTGTCAAAAAAAGCCCCTCAGGGCAATTTTGTCTTTTTTGAAGGTCCGCCAACCGCCAATGGCCGTCCGCATATCGGCCATGCTTTAACGCGTTTTTACAAAGACGCGGTTTTACGGTACAAAACAATGCAAGGATTTCACGTTGATCGCAAGGCAGGTTGGGACACTCAGGGTTTACCGGTTGAACTTGAAGTGGAAAAAGAAATTGGCATCAGCGGCAAGCCGGATATTGAAAAATTCGGCATTGATAAATTCAATCAAAAATGCCGCGAAAATGTTTGGAAATACAAAGATGAATGGGAAAAAATGACCGAAAGAATCGGTTTTTGGCTGGACTTAAAGCATCCGTATGTGACTTATGATTCGTCTTACATTGAAACCATTTGGTGGATTTTGGCGAAAATTTGGAACAAAGGATTGCTTTATCAGGATTATAAAGTTGTGCCTTGTTGTCCGCGCTGCGGCACGGCCTTATCTTCTCACGAAGTCGCTCAGGGTTATCAAAATATTGAAGAAACCTCGGTTTATTTAAAATTTAAAATTACAAATCAAGAAAATACTTATCTTTTGGCTTGGACAACTACGCCTTGGACTTTGCCCGGAAATGTAGCTTTGGCGGTGAATAAGGGCGTTGATTATGTAAAAATTTCAAAAGAAGTTTTTCCGTCTGAGTCCGCGTTAAGTCCGCGTCAGTCAGTGTCTAAGGAATATTGGATTTTGGCGAAAAACAGATTAAGCGTGATTGACGGAGATTATAAAATCATTGAAGAATTCCTGGGAGAAAAATTATTAAATTTTGATTATCAACCGCTTTTTGATTTTATCAAACCCGAAAAACGGGCTTGGTTTGTTATTCATGGAGATTTTGTTTCCACAGAAGACGGCACGGGTGTTGTCCATATTGCTCCGGCTTTTGGCGAAGAGGATATGGAAGTTGGCAAGAAAAATGATTTGCCCGTTTTGGTTACAGTGGAGCTTGATGGAAAAATGAAAAATGAAATTAAACCTTGGGCCGGAATGTGGGTTAAAGATGCTGACCCCTTGATTATTAAAGATTTGGAAAACAGAAAAATTTTACTTAAAACGGAAAAAATTCATCATGATTATCCTTTTTGCTGGCGCTGCAAAACTCCTTTGCTCTATTACGCCAAGTTGTCTTGGTTTATAAAAGTTACTGATCCTCAGGTGAAAGAAAATTTAATTAAAAACAGCCAAACTATCAATTGGGTTCCGGCTCACATCAAAGAGGGGAGATTTGGCGAATGGCTTAAAAATATCAGAGATTGGGCGATTTCCCGCGAAAGATATTGGGGTACGCCTTTGCCGATTTGGGAATGTCAAAAATGCAAACACCGTGAATGCGTCGGTTCATTTGAAGAATTGGCAAAAAAAACAAATAAAAATTTAGGAGAAAATTTTGATCCCCATCGGCCGCAAATTGACGGATTAACCTGGTCTTGTCCGGATTGCGGCGGAGAAATGAAAAGAGTGTTGGAGGTTTTGGATTGCTGGTTTGACTCAGGCTCTATGCCTTTTGCACAATGGCATTATCCTTTTGAAAATGTTGAAAAAATCAACAATGGTCAAAGCTACCCTGCTGATTTTATTTCCGAAGCAATGGACCAAACCAGGGGTTGGTTTTATTCACTTTTGGCAATTTCAACTTTAATTGACAAGGGTGCCAGTTATAAAAACGTGATTTGTCTTGATTTTGTTTTGGATGCCGCAGGCGAAAAAATGTCCAAATCAAAGGGCAATGTTGTTTTTTGGGATGCGGTGGAGCAGTACGGCGCTGATCCAATCAGATGGTTTTTATATACAGTCAATCAATCCAGCGAGAGCAAATCGTTTGATCCGGCTGAAATTAAAAAAGCCACTCAGCGGATGTTTTTGATTTTTTGGAATGTTTTTGAATTTTATAATACTTATGGCTTAAAGGTTTCCGATCCGCCCGCTGGCGGAAAGAAATCAGAAAATATTATTGATCAGTGGATTTTGACCAAATTTTCTTTATTAATTAAAGAAGCCGGTCAGAAAATGGATAAATACGATTTAACCGGAACAACCAGGACTATTGAAGCTTTTATTACTGATTTATCGCAATGGTATTTACGGCGTTCCCGCGATCGATTTTCCGATAAATCAGAAGAAGCAAATCAAACTCTTTATTATGTTTTATTAAATTTAACGAAATTATTGGCTCCCTTTACGCCATTCTGTGCTGAAAAATTATATCTTGATTTGACTCAAGGAAAAATCAAAGAATCTGTTCATTTGGATGATTGGCCCACAGCTGACGAAGAATTAATAAAACAAGGAGAAAAATTATTGGAAGAAATGGAAACGGTCAGAAAAATTTGCGAAATATCGCACAATCTCAGATTAAAAGCGAAAATTAAGGTTCGCCAGCCGCTTAAAACACTTTCCATAAAAATTAAACCATTTATTAACCAAGGTTTGATTGATCTGATTAAAAACGAGGTTAATCTGAAAGAAATTAATTTTGTGGAAAATTTGCCACAAGGAGATGGTTGGCAGACAAATGAAGACTCAGAAATCAAATTATCTCTCGAAATAAATATCACTCCGGAGCTGAAAAAAGAAGGATTAGCGCGGGAGTTAACCAGAAATATTAATTCTCTGCGAAAAGAATCAGGTTTAACGCAAAAAGATCAAGTTGATATTTATTATCAAACTTCTTTCGTGGACCTTGAAGAAGTAATGAATGATTTTGCGGATCTTCTGAAAGAAAAAACCGCCAGCAAGAATATTTTTGAAAAAATTCCAGAACAATCTTTAATTCAAAAAGAATTTGACATTGATGGAAATAAGATGTCTATTGCTTTGGTTTTAGCGAAAAATTAAAATTAAAAAAATGACCTCACACCTTAATGGAATTATTTTGGAATCTCAAAATTTCAGGGAAAATGATCGTGTTTTAATTTTTTATTCCCAAGAATTAGGTAAAATTGAAATTTTGGTGAGGGGAGCGCGAAAAATAAAAAGCAAACTGAATCCTTTTATTTCGCCATTCGCTTTGTTGGAGCTGGTTGTCGCGCCTGGCAAAAGTTTTTATCATTTAATCGGCGGGGAAGTTAAAAGATATTTTAAGGGCGTCAGCGGAGATTATAAAAAAATAATTCACGCTACCAATTTATTCCGGCGGATAAGTGTTCTGATAAATCTTCACAGGCCTGATTCAAAAATTTCTGTTTTACTGGTAAGATTTTTGGAAAAAATTGATCAAATCAATCCGTCAAAAATCCAAATTATTTATTACGCCTGTCTGATTAAATTATTGTCTTTATTGGGTTATCGGCCGGAAATAAAACAATGTTTTGACTGCCGCAAAGACGCCAAATTATTGGGGGAAAATATTTATTTTGATTTTGAAAAAGGCGGAATCTGCTGCGTTAAATGCAGGGAAAACAGAATATCAGCGGTAAAAATCAATTCAAAAATTTTGGAAATTTTACATAATCTTTTATATAAAAATTTTGATTATTTGGAAAATTGGCATTTTGACGAGAAAAGTTTTTTAGCTGCTCAGAATATCATCAAAAAGTTTTATCGATGGCACCTAAAATAGCTTCTTAGCTTGTAGCTTATTAGCTTTTTAGGACCAATAAGCTAAACTATGTTTAAATTGATAAAAAAATCAAATAAATCTCAAGCTCGGTTAGGAAAATTAACAACCGCGCACGGCGTCATAGATACTCCATTTTTTATGCCTATTGCCACTCGGGCGGCGGTTAAAGGATTAGTTCCAGAAGAATTGGAAAATTTGGGCGCTCAAATTATTCTTTCCAATACTTATCATTTGTTTTTGCGTCCGGGAATGGAAATTATTAAAAAATCAGGCGGGCTGCATAAATTCATGCATTGGGAAAAACCGATTCTGACTGACAGCGGGGGGTACCAAGTTTTTTCTTTGGAAAAAAACAGAAAAATTAAAGATCAGGGAGTGGAATTTCAATCTGAATTTGACGGTAAAAAGATTTTTTTAACTCCGGAAAAAGCGATTGAGATTCAAAAAATATTAGGTTCGGATATTATGATGGTTCTGGACGAGTGTACTCCTTATCCGGCCAGTTATGAAGAGGCAAATCAGGCAGTTGTCAGAACAACGAATTGGGCTCAAAGTTCTGAAACAGCTTTTAATAAAATTTTTAAAAAGAACCGCATTAAACCGTTGATTTTCGGCATTATTCAAGGATCAATTTTTAAAGATTTGCGCCTTAAAAGCGCCAAAGATTTGGTGAAATTGGATTTTGACGGCTATGCTTTGGGCGGATTTATGCTCGGCGAACCGATAAAAGATACTTTTAAAATGATAAAATTAGTGGAGGCCGAATTACCCGAAAATAAAGCGCGTTATTTAATGGGAGCCGGCAAGCCGGAGCAAATCGTCCAAGCAGTTAAAGCGGGTATAGACATGTTTGATTGCGTTATTCCAACCAGAAATGCCAGGCACGGATTGCTTTATGTAATGACAAATAATAAATCATTAATGGCCGGAAAAAATTTCTATCAGGAAATTCACATTACCAATTCAAAATACAAAGACGACATTAAACCGATTGATTCTCGTTGCAAATGTTATACTTGCCAGAATTTTTCGCGCGCTTATCTCAGGCATTTGTTCATGACTAATGAACCGCTCGGACAAAGATTAACTACGATCCATAACCTTTATTTTTATTTGAATTTAATGAAAAATATAAGGGAGGAACTAAAAAAAGAGTAATTTATGTTATATCAAAAAAAGAAAAAATATTTATTCAGAACAATCGGCAGATGGGCTCCAATCAGAGCAATAAAAAGATTTTATTATAAAATTTGGGCTTTAAAATATAAGCAAATCCACATTGTCGTTGATACTTGCGCGCTTTTAAGCAGCCGCGAAATAGAAAGATTGGCTTGCTTAAAAAATATTTGGGTTCCGCGTTCTGTTTGGCAGCAAATCGGGAGAATGGTTAATCCGGAACTTGTTTGCGTTGAAGAACCTGATAAAGAAGATTGTTTGGTTTCCAAAACGCCGTTAAAATCGGAAATTCTTATTAAGAAAACCAAGGAAGCGGCGCAAAGAGCAGAAGTTATTATGACCCAAATGTTAAATAAACATCATTGGAAAATCATTTCTTCGCGCGGAACAGGAATTGTGGGATGGATTAGTCGAAGGAAAGTTGATGATTTGGATCCAGAAATTAAAAAAGAATTAAAAGCTCTTTTGAAAAAGAGAAGCCAAAAATTTGATCCGGAAATAAGTTTGGGCGATTTGGTTGGCAGCACGGATTTGAGAATTTTAGCCGCGGCCATTTTTTTGCTCAGGCGCAAAAAAATTGAAAACAAGCTGGTAATAATTTCCGAAGACAGAATTTTATCTTTAATATCCAGAAATCAAGGAATAAAAGTTTTAAGATCAACCAAAGATTTATAAAAATAAAGTTATAAGGATTGCATATATTTATGCTTAATCAAAGATCAAAATATTTACAAATAGCTTTTAACCGCTCTCTTGATGAAGTAAGAAATATGATCGCACTGCTTCCTGCTTCGGAAAAAATAATTATTGAAGCCGGAACTCCTTTGATTAAAAAATACGGCAAGACGGGTATAATTGCATTAAAAAATTGGTGGAGTGGGAAAATACAGAAACAGGGGTATATTGTTGCTGATTTAAAATGTATGGATAGGGGCTCAAGAGAAGTTGAAGCAGTTGCTGAGGCAGGTGCTTCCGCGGCTACTTGTTTGGGTTTAGCGCCGACGGAAACTATAAATGAATTTATTAGAGAATGCGAGAAAGCCGGTATTGATTCAATGATTGATATGATGAATGTTGAATTTCCGTTTGAAATTTTACAAAAATTAAAAAAACTTCCTACCGTGGTTGTATTACACCGCGGAGTAGATGAAAAAGAAAAAAACAGAGAAAAAAAGATTCCGCATGATCAAATTCATAAGATAAAAGGAACTTATGGCAATGTTTTAATATCAGTCGCAGGCGGAGAAACTCCGCGCGATGTTGTAAGAACTTTTTTTAATGATTCTAATATTGCTGTAATTTGGCAATCATTTTACGAAACACCGGGAAATACCGCTAATTTAGCGCAGGAATTTTTAAAAACGATCAAAAAATAATGCCGACGAAAAATATAAAAAATAAATTTAACCCGATCATCTTGGCAATTATTATTGCAATGATTATAAATCCAAGTTTAAGTATAATTTTAATGATTATACTTATTATTTATATCAAAAAAAATCCCAAATCTTCGTTTTTTGATTTAATTAAAAAAAATATAGGGAATAATACAGATAGTCAAACAATGGAAGAAACCGAGCAATCAATTGTTGAAAAAATAACCTCAATTAAACCTTTTATTACTCAGTCTTTTTTTAACCAAACAAGACTGGTAAAAAACAAAAAATATCTTCAAATCGCCCTTAACAGCACGCTTGAAGAGGCGAGAGAAATTATTTCGCAAATTCCGGTTTCAGATAGAATCTTAATTGAAGCCGGAACGCCTTTAATAAAAATATATGGGGCAGGCGCTATTTCGCAAATTAGAAATATGGCTCCCGCTGGAACTTACATAGTTGCTGATAATAAATGCGCGGATTTAGCGGCGCGCGAAGTGGAGATGATGGCTAATGCCGGCGCTAATGCGTCAACTTGTCTTGGAATTGCGCCGATTGAAACGATTGATAGCTTTATAGAGGAATGCGGAAAATTCAATATTGATTCAATGATTGATATGATGAATGTTGAAAATGCTCTTTCGGTTTTAAAAAAATTAAAAAAACTCCCCAATGCAGTGATACTACACAGGGGAGTCGATGAAAGCGAATTTTCTAAAGAAAAACAGATTCCTTATTATCAAATAAAACAGATTAAAGGAAATTACAATATTTTAGTCGCCGTGGCCGGAGGAGATACTATCAGAGAAGTGCAACGGGCAATTTTTAATGATGCTGATATTGTCGTTGTCTGGAAAAATTTTTATCAATCAAATGCTGAAACCGCCAAACTGGCAGAATCTTTTTTGGGAGAAATAAGATAAGGACTTATTTTATTATTATTTTGGTTTGACTGCCTGAGAAATTGCTTTTATCCCTTCTAGCACTTCAACCGGCAAGGCAAAGATTACTGTTTTTGACGGATCAGGATTTATTTTTTCAATAGTTTGCAGAGTTCTCATTGAAAGACCGCCCGAAACCGAGCTAAGCACTTGAGCCGCCTGAGCCAAGCGTTCGGAGGCCTGAAATTCTCCCTCTGCTCTGATGATAACAGCACGGCGTTCTCGTTCAGATTCGGCTTGTTTTGCCATAACGCGTTTCATATCAGCCGGCAATTCAATATCTTGTATTTTTATGTCCGTAACCAATATTCCCCATGATTGAGTGGCAGCTACGACAATTTTCTGAATTTCTTCCGCTATTTTTTCTCTTTCCGAAAGCAAAGAATCAAGTTCAATGCCGCCTATTACGTCTCTGAGAGCAGCTTGAGCATATTGAGAAACGGCAAGAGTATAATCTTTAATATTTAAAATTGCGTTTTCCGCTGATTGCACTTGAAAATACACAACCGCGTTTATACCGACAGGAACATTGTCTTTTGTAATTACTTCTTGCTGAGGAATGTCCGTAGTCGTGATACGCATATCAATTTTTATCATTCTTTGAAAACCCGGGAAAATCCAAGTCAGTCCCGGTTGTTTTGTTCCGGTATATTTTCCAAGCGTTAAGACAACAGCTCGTTCATATTGATCAATAATCCTAAAACCGGAGAGGAAAAAGAAAATGATGATTATTAAGATTGGCCAAGTTAAAAGTATTCCCATAATTTTAATAATTAAATTTTGTAAATTATTTGATTGTTATTGTTTGACTGATATTATTATACTATATTTGAAAAAATCAAACAATAGCTATCGCGAAATTTTATAGCGAATTAGCAAAAGTGGAATAGTTGGAGTAAAAATATATTCAAAAAATAAATACCTGTTTTAAAAACAGGTATTTATTTTTTTGGAGCGGGCTCCACCACCAATATGTTTTACATTAAGCTTTTTTCTATTCTAATTTTAAGCTGATGATAAACCCGACTATATTTTTTTAATCGAGACTCTCTTTGTTTAGCGTCTTCTCTAGATTTATATGATTCGTAATAAATTATTTCAAATGGACGTCTCGGTTTAGTCGCTTTAACTAATCCTTTATTATGTTCAATAAAACGTTTTTTTAAATCGTCAGTAAAACCAATGTATAATTTTTTATCTTTTTTACTTTTCAATAAATATACATAAAACATAATCAGTTGGAAATTTTGGAGCGGGCTCCACCACCTGAATGGCAATGTATTTTTTATAAATGCGAAATCATTGCTTCTAATAAATAAATCTATATTTTTTTTCTTTATAATCTAATCTTTTTCAAAAATACATAACAAGCATTTATTGCCATTCTGGTGGTGGAGCGGGTAAGGGGAGTCGGACCCCTGTCAACAGCTTGGAAAGCTGTGGTAATACCGTTATACGATACCCGCCTGCGCTTTTTGCAAAAAGCTTCGGCGGGCAGGCCCGCTTTAGCTTTCCGTTTTAAAATTTGACTATGCCCCGTATCCGCCAGCTGGCGGAAAAGGATGGTCGGGCTGCTGGGAATCGAACCCAGTCTATCTGCTCCCAAAGCAGACGTACTACCGGTATACTACAGCCCGATTTTTAATATATTTTAGTCAAATCAATTCCAGTGTAATAATATTTTAAAATTTGAGAAAAATTTGCGCCTTGATTGGCGGCGACGATCGCGCTGCGTTGAGGCATACCCACGCCGTGTCCCAATAAAGTTTTTCCTGCCCCGGGCGGATCTGTTTTGGAAACCAAATAAGCTACTGGCGCCGCGGTCATTGCCGCTTCAATAGATGAACGGGTTCGCCCGTCGCTTTGAGCGAAATAATAAGCGGAAATCGGATTATTTTGATAAGTTGCCACGACACCTTGCGTCGCGGTTAAAGCGGTTAAAGTATTGGTCATTCTTAATTCGCGTTGATAACCTCGGTAAACCTGATCTGCCTGAGTGGATCGCACAGTAAATAATGAATCTCCGTCCGGTGTATTGGTATATTTGGGACTGATATATCTGGAGGTGGCATAAGTTCTGGCGGCAATTGCTTGAGCTTTTAAAAATTCTATCGGAGAAGAATCTCCCGCTTCACCCAATCCTTTTAAATAATCTTCCATCGGCAATTGGTTGATTAACCAAAGCCGTTGAGTTGAGGCATTATATTGTATCTCCATATCACCTCGAAATTCATTATCATTTTCTCCGCCATCCCAGAATGGTCCGTTTTGCCAACTTTGAATTTTAAAAATTGTTGAATCATCTCCTTTAAATTTCACAAAAGAATCCAGCATCATTAATCTTTTTCCTTTGTCATCAAGAATAAAATATCGTTTAAGTTTAAAATCAAAATCAACTTCCAAAATTCCGCCATCACTGACGCGAATTAAAAGTTTATTATTTTGATCAAGAAGTTGGTAGGCTTTTTTATCAAGAGTTAAAATTTTAAAAGGCAAATAATCTTTTTTTTCTTTTTCTTCTAAATAAAGTAAGCCGACTCTTATATCTGGCCCTTCAGATGTGCATTGAAAAAGAGGCTGAGAAGCAATGGTTATATCTGACGGAATGCTTTGCCAAAAAGTTGTTCCTGTTGTCGGTGTCGGTGAGGGCGTTGGAGTCGGTGTTGGTGTGGGCGTTGGCACGGGAGTTGGAGCAGGAGATACGGATGAAGAACCGGAAATTACTTTTAAAGCAATTTCAATTTCTCCGCCAGGAATTAAAGTATTGCCGGCAAAAAGATTTAATTTTTCCCAATATAAACCGGGCTGGCTCGGAGCCAAAAGAGTAAAACTGAAAACTATTTCTCCCTGAGGATCAATTGTTGAAGCGGAATTAATTCGGTTTGGCGCGTTATTGTCATACCAAGTTGGATGGTAGAATTTTCCTTTCATTCCGGAGACAGTTCGCAAAGTTAAAGCTTGAGTGCCGGTGCCGCTCCAATACATTTGGCCTGTATTTTTAAATTTAACCCAATAATTTGCGATTCCGCCAATAGTTACTTCCGGTATGCCAGCTGAACTTTGTTCTAATCTTTGGGCTTGATAATCTGATTGAGCGAAAGTTTTATTTGGGAAAGCCAAAGACAAGGCCGGTAACAGCCCGAAAATCAAAATAATTTTTGAATAAAAAATCTTTCGCATATCGTATATTCTAACAAAAAACTAAAATTAGTCAATCCCGTATCTTTTGATAGCAGAGCAATTGCCAAATTGTTATTTTTTGATATAATTTAATTAAATATGAGTTTAACCAGTTTGGTCAGTAAAAATACGTTTGTCCATTTAGTCGGCAAAATAATCAGTCTTTTTCTGAGTCTGATTATTTTCAGTATGATTACTCACTATTTGGGCACGGAAGGATTTGGTCAATTCACGACCGTGACTTCATTCCTTCAAGTTTTTGCCATTTTTGCCAATCTTGGTTTATATTTGGTTTTTATTCAAATACTTTCCGCGCCTAAAACAGACGAAAAAAAAGTGATCAGCGATTTTTTCAGTTTTCGCTTAATTTCCAGTATTGTTCTTTTATTCATTGCTCCGTTGATTGCTCTATCGATTCCTCAATATTCCGGTTTGATAAAAATCGGAATATTTATTACTGTTTTCAGTTATATTTTCACTTCTTTGAGTCAGTTATTGACCGGTTTTTTTCAAACTAAAATGCAAATTAAAAAAGTGGTTTTTGCCGAAATTGCCGGCCGCTTGGTTTTATTGATTTTGACCGAATCGGCTATTTTGTTAAAAACGCATTTGATCGGAATTTTAGTCGCTCTTATTTTTTCCAGCTTGGTTGAATTTTATGTTCTTTACCGCTTTTTGGGACAGCAAATCAAAATATCTTTATTGCCTGATTTTCATGCCCATTTGAATATTTTCAAAAAATCTTGGCCGGTCGCTCTTTCAATGATTTTGACAACAGTTTATTTCAAGGGCGATACGATTATTCTTTCTTTATTTCAATCACAGAATGATGTCGGTATTTACGGCGCGTCTTATCGGATTTTGGAAACTCTGATTTTATTCCCGCCGATTTTTGTCGGGTTGATTATGCCTTATTTAAGCCGTTCTTGGGCCGAGAAAAATCTTGAATCTTTTAAAATGATTTTCCAAAAATCTTTTGATTTTTTTATGGTCATTATTTGGCCGCTCATTATCGGAACAATGTGTTTGGCCGCGCCTTTGATGATGTTTGTTGCCGGTGCTGATTTTCTTGTTTCCGCGCCGCCGCTCAGAATTTTAATTTGGGCCACCGGTCTGATTTTCTTGGGAACTTTGTCAACTTATGCCGTGGTTGCCATAGAAAAACAAAAATTAATGCTTCCTTTTTATTTTATTTCCGCCTTGGTCGGCCTAATCGGTTATCTTATTTTTATTCCTACATATTCTTATTATGGCGCGGCTTATATGACTATTGTCGCCGAATTATTGACCACGGCTTTGTCTTTTTGGATTATTTATAAAACAACTAAATTTTTGCCGAATTTTAAAATCGGTTCAAAATCGCTTCTGGCCAGCTTGATTATGGGATTTTTTCTGTTGATTTTAAGCGGCCAAAATTTATTCTTCTTGATTTTCGTGGCAATAATAATATATTTCGCCGCACTTTATTTTTTAAAAACAATTTCTTCTCAAACCATTAAAGAAATTGCGAATTTGAAATAATTTATGTATATTTTTTATTTTTTGGTTTTAATTTGCACTGTTTTGCCGGCATATCAAATAAGATTTCAGATTTTTGGTTTGCCGATGACTTTATTGGAAGTAATGACTTTAATTTTATTTGTTGTTTGGCTGGTAGAAAAAATCAAAAATCAAAAATCAAAAATCAAAATTACAATTCAAAATTTAAAATTAAACAGCTGGTTCTGGATAATTGCGATTTGGTTAATAGTAGCCACCATTTCCATGTTTATTGCTCCGAACTTGCGAGAGGCAGCTGGGATTTGGAAGGCGTATTTTGTTGAGCCGATTCTTTTATTAATAGTTTTCCTTGACTTGATAAAAACAAAAAAAGATTTAAATTTAATTTTAAACGCGTTGATTTTTTCCGCTTTTTATTGTTCTGTTTGGGCGATTTGTCAAAAGATTTTTCATTTCGGCGGCATGATGAGCACTGAAGTTTGGAGCGCGCCGAAAATTTGGCGGGCGACCGGTCCGTTTCCCCAATCAAATTTTTTAGGATTGTATTTGGGCCCGATTATTGTGCTGACTTTCGGGCAAATAATCGCAAATCGTAAAAAATGTTTATGGTTTATAATTTATAGTTTAGTGCTTATATTATCATTCGCGGCAATAATTCTGGCACGTTCTAATGGAGCGATATTGGGGGTTTTAGCCGGCTTGGTTTTTATGGGCCTTATTTATAAATCAAGCAGAAAATGGACAACAATTTCTTTAATTATTTTATTATTAATTATCAAATTACTGCCGGTGGCGCGAAATTATGTTTGGCAAGAAGCGACTTTTCATAATCTTTCCGGACAATTGCGGGTTAACATTTGGCAAGGCGCGATTTCTTTGATTAAAACCAATCCGATTCTTGGCGTAGGCCTAGACGGCTATCAAAATTTAATTCCTCAATATCAAGCCAGATTTTATGACCCGATAACGCATCAATTGATTTCCGTGGAAACCCATCCTTATCCGCATAATTTATTTTTAGCTCTTTGGTGCGAACTGGGATTGGCGGGTTTGATTATTTTCTTAATTATTATTTTTCAATTTTTTAAATTTGGATTTAGGGAATTGTTTAGAAATTTGAAATTTAAAATTAGAAATTCAGACTCGGGAAAAAATAATCCAATATTAATTCTTGCGCTTTTATCATCTATGATCACAATACTAGTTCACGGAGCAGTTGATACTCCTTATTTTAAAAATGATTTGTCAATTTTATTTTGGCTGATTATCGGCTTGACAATTTGTCTAAAATCTGATATTATCAAAGATAATTAGAAAAAAGGAGGGGAATCATGAACGGAGAGTATTTTTTACAATACACACAGAATTGGGATGGGAATATAATTAAAATAGGGCTCAAGTCCACGACGCTAACAGAAGCGATTAAAGAAGCGAATAAACAGTGGCGTGGAGTTAAGGCGGAGTATAAGAAAAAAAAGGGTCCATATACGTTGGTTCCGTCTCATCCGAAACTAGTGGAAATCATGTCATTAGATTTAAAATGAAGTAATATCCATTGGATGTTGTAGTGTAAGGTGGTCATTGACTCAAAATCATTGATCACCTTTTTTTATTTGACATTTGACAAATTTTTAAAATCTTTTATACTGAATAATAATAAATGTCTGCTTATCGGCAGACAAAGGAGGAAGAAATGAAAAAGTTTTTTAGCAGCGGAAAGACGAAAAAGTTTTTTCAAATGTTCTTTTTAAACCTTTTAGGTATATTGTGGGTCGGGTACTTTTTTCTCTTTTGGTTGGTAATTAATGGCAAAATACCATTGAAAGTATTAGCCGGGCCATTTGTTATAGCAATGATGGTCGCGGGAATTTTGATGAATATAGCCCAGGAAGTGAAATTTACCCCGAGTTATAAATTACTCCAGTTTTATTTGTTTATTTTCGGTTTTGCAGCGGTATCTACCGGAGGATATTATTTTGCGCCGATAGGACCGCAATGTATTTATTGGAGTAAAGCAAGTATAGCTATTAACCTATTTTGCGTTGTCCAGATATTTGTTGGAGTTTTAACAATAAATACTGTGATAGAAATGGGCATAGCGCAGAGATGTTTAAAAAGAGCAAAAAAATATTCAGAAAAGGGGCTTTAATCGCCCCTTTTGGTTTTGACGAATAGGAAAAAAAGATATAAAATATAAGATAAGAATCTTACCAATTAATTTATGTTTTTTGTTTATATTTTAAAAAGCTCTAAAAATAAATGGTTTTATATCGGGTCAACTTCAGATTTAAATAAAAGATTAGAAGAACATAATTTAGGAAAAGTTGTTTCTACTAATTTTTATCGACCATTAAAATTAATTTATTACGAAGCTTATTTTTCTGAAAAAGACGCAAGACATCGTGAACATAATTTAAAGTTAAAATCTAGAGCTTTTGTTCAATTAAAAAAGAGACTTAAGAGTACATTAGAAAATATATAAAATTTAATTATCTTTAAGAGGCGTGCCTCCACACCAAACGGGAGTGGAGAAAATAAATAATATTTTAACGGCATAATCTATAAAGGTAAATATACGGGAGATAAATATAATATCCCCGTTTGGTGTGGAGGCGTGGCTGAGTGGTCGAAAGCGGCAGTTTCGAAAACTGCTATACCCGTAAGGGTATCAGAGGTTCGAATCCTCTCGCCTCCGCCAGATTACCAAGTTGGAACTGGATAATTTTATGAAAAAAATAAAAATTGTAATCAGTACCGCTTTTCAAGACGCTGGCGATGCTACCAGGGCTATTGAAATTGCTAAAGCTTTGAGGAAATATCAGCCGGGTGATATTGATGCCAGAATAATTTTTATTTCTCACGGCAGTAAATTTGAACAGAAAGTTCTTGATCTTGGTTTTGAGATTTATCAGGCTAAACCGAAATTGCCCGGGGTTGGTTTGTATCAAGACCTTGGCATGACCATTACTAATCTTGTTGGCACGGAAAAATTGGCCGAAGAAATGATTAAGGGAGAAATAGAAACATATAAAGAAATAAAACCGGATGTTGTTTTGCATGGTTTTTGGCCAATGGCTAGTCTGGCGAGAAGAATGATGGATAAAGAAATTCCGGGAATCTGTTTTGTCCCACTCCCGCTTGTTTCCAGTTTTTTTGATGTCCTCCCCGATGTGCCGGAACAATTAAAAATATTCTCCATTTTTTCAAAACCGGTGCGTCTGTGGCTGTTCCGCCACATTCCTAATTTTGTAAAAAGCAGAGTGCCAATTTTAAGGCAAAATAATATCAGACACGCTGTCTACAAGCTTGGTTGGAAAGGAAAAAAGCTGGTCAACACTTTTGATTTGTTAAAAGCCGATTTAACCATAGTCAATGATTTGCCCGACTATTACGATCAGAGCAAATTTCCGCCAAATGTAGTGTTTACCGGACCGCTATTTTCCATGCCGAATAGTAATGAACAGATTGATCCAGAAATATTGAAGGTGTTTGATCCGAACAATGGCAAGCAAAAAGTTTTCTGTACTTTGAGCAGTTCTGGTTCGGAAGAGATGCTTAAAGAAGTTATAAAAGTATTTACTTATGGAGAAGGACTAAATTGGAATGCCGTTATTCTTTCTCCGCATTTTGGAGTTGAAGAAGCATATAAAATACTGGGCAAAAGAGAATGTGTGTATATCACAGATAAATTCATTCCTGCACAAAAAGTAAATGCTATGGCCGATATTGTAATTTGCCACGGTGGGCAAGGAACAGTGCAAACCGCGATACATTCCGGCACGCCACTGGTTGGAGTAGCCGCTCAACAGGAACAATTTATCAATTTATCCAATGTTGAGTCTCGCGGAGCTGGTATTCGTATCTCTAAAACCAAGTGGAGTGCAAAAAACATACAAAGGTCTGTTTCCAAAATTATGTCCGATAGGAAGTACAAGAAATCCGTACTGAAGTTAAGAGATTGTATTATGGCAACGGACGGAGCCAGAAATGCCGCTAGCGCAATTTGGAAAAAGATAGAAGAATTATTACTGATTTAGTAGATTTTTTGAGCAAAACTTGGAACGTCGAACCATATTGGATTTTCTTTGTAAAATCGACGTAATTGGCGTATCATTTTATCAATACGGCCGTAAAATAAGGCCTTTAAGGCTAATGCCGGTTCAAACTTTCGGACATCGCCACCGTTTTTAAAATATTATTTTTATAATTTATGATTATTCCCACAAAAAAATTACTCAGCGGATTTTCAATGCCGGAATATGGTTTTGGAACTTGGCAAATGGGTGGCAGAAAAGAACGTGATTTTCAAAATGACGATAAAGCCGACATTAACGCCATTAAAACAGCGATTGATTTGGGTATTACTCATATTGATACCGCCGAATTATACGCGGACGGATATACGGAAACTTTAGTAGCTCAAGCCATAAAAGGATATGAGCGTTCAAAGCTTTTTATTGTCTCAAAAGTTGGGTTTTCGTGTTTGAGTTATTCTGGTATTTTAGAAGCTTGCAAAAATAGTTTGAAACGATTGCAAACAGATTATTTGGATTTATATTTATTGCATCGCTATAATCCGGAAATTCCGTTAAAAGAAAGTATTCAAGCTTTAAGCGAGCTTAAAGACGCCGGCTTGGTGAAAGAAATCGGCGTTTGCAATTTTGGTCCCGAACATCTCAAAGAAGCCCAGACATATACAAAACATAAAATTGTTTGCGATCAGGTGCATTATAATCTCCAATTCAGAGAACCCGAAAAAAGCGGTCTTTTGGATTATTGCCAAAAAAATGACGTGATGCTTATTGCTTGGAGGCCTACGGGCAAGGGTGATTTACTCCAGGAAATTCCCGAAGTGTTAAAAACTATATGCGATAAATATAAAAAGACACCTGCTCAGATTGCAATCAATTGGCTTATTTCTCAGCAAAATGTGGTAACGCTTTCAAAAACAAGAAACAAAGAGCATTTCTTGGAAAATTTGGGAGCTTTGGGATGGAATATGAAAAAAGAAGATATTGAAAAGTTAAGAAAAGAATATCCAAATCAAAAAGATATTTCTGACGTGGTGCCTTTGGGATAATTTTAAAATTTATGGAAAAAATGTTTATAAAAAATAGAAAAAATCAGATTAAATCAGACTAAAAAAATTTTCAAAAATACAATTCTCGCAGAAGATTTCATGAAAATTGAAATTTAGAAATTATCATCTAAATAGTAGAATTATGAAAATTAAAAAGAATGTCCAGCAAAAATATTTTGAAGCGATAATTGACGGTAGAAAAAGATTTGAAGTAAGATTGGCCGATTTCAAATGCAAGCCCGGCGATACTATTGTTTTGGTTGAGCAAAAAGACAAAACAAAAAATTCTACAGGCAGGAAAGTTGAATGCGAAGTTTTGTATAAACTTAACACTAAAGAGCTTAATAAATTTTACACAAAGAAAGATATTGAAAAATACGGCTTGTTGATTTTAGCCGTGCGTAAAAAATTTAAATTTAAATAAAAATTGTTAAAATAAATTATGTTGCAATATTTAGTTTTTGTTGGAGCAGCGGTTCAACTAGCGGGAGTTTTTTCTTATATAAAAGAAACTTTAAAAGGAAATACCAAGCCGAATAAAGTTACTTGGCTGATGTGGTCTATTGCTCCATTAATAGCAACTTTCGCGGCGCTTTCAAGCGGAGTGAGATGGTCTGTCTTTCCTGTTTTTATGGCCGGATTCGGTCCTTTGTTAGTTTTTATCGCTTCTTTTGTAAATAAAAATTCTTATTGGAAATTGGAAAAATTTGATTATCTTTGCGGCCTTTGTTCAATATTGGCACTTATTTTTTGGGGTATAACCAAAGAACCGATTATCGCGATTATATTTGCAATAGCGAGCGATGGATTTGCGGGAATTCCCACTTTGGTAAAATCGTGGAAATATCCGGAAACAGAAACCGTTACCGCTTACACTACCGGCTTATTCAATGCGCTTACAAGTTTCGCGGCGATAAAAATTTGGAATTTTTCATCATGCGCTTTTCCTGCATATTTGGTGGTTATGTGTATTTCTCTAATTTTTTCAGTTTATCATCGCAAAATTTTTAAAAAAATATTTGCTGTTAAAAAATAAATTCATTTCAATCTTATTAATTTAAATGTATTAAAATCATATTTTATGACTCAAAATTCACCACAAACTGCAGTTCAAAATTTCGCGGAACTCGGCATTGCTCCGGCGCTTTATAATAGTCTCTTAAAGTTAAATCTTACTGTTCCGACGCCGATTCAGCAAAAAACAATTCCAATAGCTCTTGAAGGAAAAGATGTTGTCGGTATTGCTCAAACCGGAACCGGAAAAACACTTGCTTTCGGGCTTCCGATGATTCAACGTCTTAATCAAATAAAAGGTTGTGGGCTTGTTATTTTGCCTACCCGCGAACTTGCTTTGCAGGTTGATGAAGCATTATACAAAGTGGGCGCGGCGGTGGGATTAAGAACAGCCGTGGTAATCGGCGGAGCGCCAATGGGCGCGCAAATCCGCGCCTTAAACAGAAATCCTCATATTATTATTGCCACACCCGGCCGTTTAAATGATCATCTTCAGCAAAGAACAGTTCGGCTTAATAATGTGGTTATCGTGGTCTTAGATGAAGCGGATAGAATGCTGGATATGGGATTTGCGCCGCAAATTAAATCCATACTTCAAGTAGTTTCTCCGGAAAGACAGACAATGCTTTTTTCCGCCACTATGCCGGTTGAAATTTTGACCATGGCAAAAACTTATATGAAACTTCCGATACAAATTGAAGTCGCGCCGACCGGAACGACTGTGGAAAAAGTTACGCAAGAAATTTTTATTATTCCGCAGCAAGATAAATTTCCGTTATTGGAAAAAATATTAACGCAATATAAAGGATCAATCCTTATTTTTACACGGACAAAACACGGCGCGAAAAAATTAAACGAATCAATTCAATCTTTGGGATATACGGCAAATGAAATTCATTCAAACAGATCTCTCGGTCAGCGAAGAGAAGCGCTTACCGGATTTAAAACCGGTAAATACAGAGTATTGGTCGCGACTGATGTCGCATCTCGCGGAGTGGATGTTGTCGGCATTGAATTGGTTATCAATTATGATTTGCCGGAAAACAGCGAAGATTACGTGCATCGCATCGGCCGAACAGCGCGAGCCGGAGCGGTCGGGCATGCCATATCGTTTGCCACTCCATATCAAAGAGGAGAGTTAAGGGATATTGAACGTTTGGTCAGAAAAAATATTCCAATTTCAAAAACTCCGGAACTTCCTCCAATGAGAAAAGGATTAACGCAACAAAAAACAGAAATGCCGAGAAGACGGGAAAATACCGCTCCAAAAAACAGAGATGATTATCGATCATATAGATTTCATAAACCCAGAAGATATTAATTTTAATTTATGCAAGAAACTATAGAAATATTTGATGTGGCGGTTATCGGCGGTGGACCGGCGGGGATGATGGCAGCCGGAAGAGCAGCGGAGTTGGGAGCCAGCGTGGTGCTTTTGGAAAAAAATAATAATCTCGGAAAAAAATTGCTAATGACCGGCAAAGGCAGATGCAATCTGACGCAAAATCAACCGGACAATCGGGAATTTATTAAAAAAATCGGTGCGAACGGGAAATTTTTATTTTCATCTTTGGCTTGTTTCGGTCCGGAAGAAACAATGCAATTTTTCAAATCGCATAACTTGCCGCTTAAAACGGAAAGAGGAAAAAGAGTTTTTCCAACATCCGACCACGCGGAAGATGTGTTGAAAGTTCTGCAAAGATATCTCAAAGAAAACAAAGTTAAATTTATTTATGGATCGGAAATTTTTGATTTTAAATTGGAAAACAATCGGATTGAAAAAATAAAATTAAAAGACGGGTTTGTTCAGGCGCGCAATTATATTATCGCCGTGGGCGGGAAATCTTACCCGACCACCGGATCAACAGGCGATGGTTATCAATGGGCGAAGAGAATGGGACATACCATTATTGAGACAAATCCGACGCTTGTTCCTGTCAGAACGAATGAATCTTGGATTCAGCATTTACAAGGATTGAGTTTAAAAAATGTTGCGATTAATATTTTTCAAAATAATAAAAAACAAGCCACTCGTTTCGGCGAAATGATTTTTACTCATTTTGGATTAAGCGGCCCGATTATTCTTGACGCGAGCAGGGAAATCGGGGAGCTTCTTAAAAAAGGAGAAGTGGAAATTGAAATTGATTTTAAGCCGGCGCTTGATTTTAAACAGCTTGACGAGCGATTAAAAAGAGATTTTCAGGAAAGTGCCAATAAAAATTTTGAAAATTATTTGCCCCAACTTGTTCCCAAGAAAATGATCGGCGTGATAATCAAATTATCGGGAATTATCGCCAACACGAAAATTCATGCCATTACCAAAGAAGAGCGGAAAATTTTAGTTCATCTTTTGAAAGAAATGAAAGTGTCAGTGGTGGGATTAATGGGATATGACCAGGCGATTGCGACCAGCGGCGGCGTCAGTTTGAAAGAAGTGGATTCAAAAACGATGAAATCTAAAATTATTGATAATTTGTTTTTTGCCGGCGAAATTTTGGATCTTGACGGTCCGACCGGCGGATATAATCTTCAAATTTGTTGGAGCACCGGCTACGCAGCCGGAACTCACGCAGCTGTTAAATAAATTTATGGCGATAAAGATAACTTATTTTGTCCACGGAACGACAACTGATAATGAAAAAGAAATATCTTCCGGCTGGCATGATGTCGGGCTTTCGGATTTGGGAATCAGGCAATCAATAACTTTGAAAGATCAAATTAAAGATAAAAAATTTGATGTTATTTTTTGTTCTGATTTAAAAAGAGCTGTTGATTCGGCAAATCTGACTTTTAAAAAAGTCGTGCCGATTATTACCGACAAAAGATTAAGAGAATGTAATTATGGAAAATTTAACGCTCAGTCATCAGTAATTGTTGAACCGATGCAGGAAAAATGTATTAAAGAAAAATTTCCCGAAGGCGAAGGTTATGAAGATGTAAAAAATAGAATTTCTGATTTTCTTAATTTTTTGAGAAAAAATTATGACGGAAAATCTATTGCGATTGTGGCGCATAAAGCCCCGCAACTTGCGTTAGATGTTTTGTTAAAAAATAAAACATGGGAACAAGCGTTTGTTGATGATTGGCGAAAAAGAAAAGCATGGCAGCCGGGTTGGGAATATATTATTAAATAAAATAAAAATATGTTTGATTTTTTTAAAGCGATTATTTTGGGAGTGGTTGAAGGCATAACGGAATTTTTGCCTATTTCTTCAACCGGACACCTGATTATTGTTAATCGCTGGATTTATTTCAGCCAAGATTTTACAAAAATGTTTGACGTGGTTATTCAGCTCGGCGCGATTTTCGCCGTTATTTTTTATTTTAAAAAACAATTATGGCCATTCAGTCATAACAAAGAAAAACAAGCAGAAGCCATTGATTTATGGAAAAAAACGATTATCGGAGTTATCCCGGCCATAATTTTGGGCGCGCTTTTGGGTGATTTTATTGAAAAAAAATTATTCGGTTTATTGACCGTTTCTTTGGCCTTGATTATCGGAGGTATTTTGCTGATTATTATTGAAAAAAGAAAAAAAGAAAGTAAAATATTTTCCATAGCAAAAATGAGTTATAAAACCGCGCTGTTGGTTGGCTTAATTCAATGTTTGGCAATGATTCCGGGCGTGTCGCGCTCAGCCGCGACCATTATCGGCGCCATGCTTTTGGGCGCTTCGCGCTTGTTGGCCGTGCAATTTTCTTTTTTCTTGGCCATTCCGACCATGGTTGCCGCTTCGGGCTACAGTTTGTTAAAATATGGAATGGCAATGAGCAAAATGGATATTCTTATTCTTTTAACCGGATTTATTGTTTCTTTTTTGGTTGCTTGGGCGGTCATAGCTTTTTTGATAAAATATATTCAGCGAAAAAATTTTACGCCATTCGGATATTATAGAATAGTTTTAGGATTATTGGTTTTATCTCTTCTTTTACTATAAAATTATGATCATAGACCCGCACGTGCATTGTCGCGATGGCAAACAAGCATATAAGGAAACCATAGAGCATGTTTTTAAAATTGCCGGCGAGCAGGGCGTGAATAAAATTTTTGACATGCCGAATACCAATCCGCCAATTTTATTTGAAAAAGATATTAAGGCAAGATTAAAACTCGTCCCCAAAAACAGAAAAAATGACTACTATTTATATATCGGTTTGACCGCTAACCAAAAGCAATTGAAAGAGGCGGTAAGATGTTATAATAAATATCGCGAGGTTATCGGTTTTAAATTATATGCCGGAAAATCAACAGGTAATTTGGCAATTATTAAAGAAAAGGAACAAAAAGAGATTTATAAAATTCTTTCAGATTTTAACTACAAAGGCGTATTGGCCGTCCACTGCGAAAAAGAAAGTTTTTTAAAACCAAAACTTTGGAATCCGTTAAAACCGATTACGCATTTTTATGCCAGACCAAAACAAGCTGAAATAGAATCAATCAAAGACCAAATAAAATTCGTCAAAGAAACTGATTTCAAAGGAATTTTGCATATTTGCCATGTTTCTTGTCCGGAATCCGTGGAATTGGTAAATCAAGCGCGAAAAGAAATAAAAATTACCTGCGGCGTCACGCCGCATCATATTTTGTGGAGTAATGAAATATTAAAAAAACCGGACGGTTTGCTTTATACTACCAATCCGCCGTTAAGAAACAAAGAAGACGTAAAAAAATTAATAAAATGTTTAAAAGACGGCAAAATAGATTGGATAGAAACCGATCACGCGCCGCATGTCATTGGCGAAAAATTATTTTTACCATATCTGTCCGGTTATCCGTCTTTATATCTTTATAAAAATTTCGTGGAAAAATTTTTACCGAGCATCGGATTGAGTAGAAAACAAATTAAAAAAATGACATTTGAGAATATTTGTAAAACATTTAAAATTATTTAATTATATGAAAATAGTCAGCGCTTGTTTGGTCGGAATAAAATGCAGATGGGACGGCGGCTCAAGGCCATGTCCCAAAGTTATTGATTTAATGAAACGCGGCAAAGCGATTCCGGTTTGTCCCGAGCAGCTCGGCGGATTAACAACGCCCAGATTGCCGGCAGAGCAAAAAGGCAATAAAGTTTTTAGAAAAAATAAAAAAGATGTAACAGTGGAATTTAAAAGAGGAGCCGAGATTGGACTAAAAATCGCCCAGATGGTAAACTGCAAAGAAGCGATATTAAAATCAAAATCTCCGTCTTGCGGTTCGGGCGAAATTCCCGATGGCACTTTTTCCGGAAAACTAATCAAGGGTGATGGTGTTTTTACCGCGCTTTTAAAAAAACATAAAATCAAAGTATTAACTGAAAAAGAAATATAATAAAATTTATGAAAACAAAATATATTTTCGTGATGGGCGGGGTGATGTCAGGAGTCGGCAAGGGGATTGCAGTTGCTTCAATCGCCAAAATTTTACAAAGCAAAGGCTATCGCGTTTCGGCGATTAAAATTGATCCTTATATCAATGTTGACGCCGGCACGATGAACCCAATGGAACATGGCGAGGCATTCGTGACCGAAGACGGACTGGAAACAGATCAAGATCTCGGCAATTACGAACGTTTTTTAAATCAGAATATTTACAAAACAAATTACATGACCACGGGCAGCGTTTATCAAGCCGTGATTAACAGAGAAAGAAACTTGGAATATGGCGGCCGGTGCGTTGAAGTGGTTCCTGATATTCCGAATGAAGTGATTGACCGGATTAAAAAAGCGGTTCGAGCGACCAAATCGGAAATTATGATTATTGAAATCGGCGGCACGGTCGGCGAATATCAGAATATGCTTTTTTTGGAAGCAGCCAGAATGATGCATTTAAATTCACCCGAAGATGTTATTTTTATCATGCTTTCTTTCTTGCCGGTTCCTTCAAAAATCGGCGAAATGAAAACAAAACCAACTCAGCAGGCGGTCAGAACTATTAATTCAGCCGGTATTCAACCGGATTTTATTTTAGCTCGGGCGGCAGTGCCTTTGGATAAAGTGAGAAAAAGAAAAATTTCCATTTTTTGCAATCTTAATGAAAACGATGTTATTTCCGCGCCGGATGTCACTTCTATTTATGACATTCCGATGAATTATGAAAAAGACAAACTGGGCGCGAAAATTTTGGAAAAATTTAATTTAAAAGCGCGCAAAGGCGATTTAAAATCTTGGGCCAAGGCGGCGAAAATAATGAAAAACGCCAAGAAAACGGTTAATATCGGATTGGTGGGAAAATATTTTCGAACCGGCCAATTTATTTTAAGCGATTCTTATATTTCAGTGATAGAAGCGGTTAAGCACGGATGCTGGATTAATAATTGCCGGCCAAATTTTCATTGGATTAACACTGATGAAATTGCCAGCCATGGCGTAAAAATTTTAGACAAATTGGACGGGGTGATTGTGCCGCAGGGCTGGGGTTCGCGCGGTTCGGAAGAAATGATCAAGGCGATTCAATATTGTCGAGAAAAAAAGAAACCGTATTTCGGTTTGTGTTATGGAATGCAAATGGCCGTGATTGAATTCGCCCGCCATGTTTGCAAATTAAGAAAAGCGAATTCCGAAGAAGCTGACCCGAAAACTCCGCATCCGGTGATTCATATTATGCCGAATCAAAAAGAATATTTGGCCAAAAAACAATACGGCGGTACGATCAGATTGGGAGCTTGGCCGTGCGCTTTAAAAAAAGGAACAAAAATTTATAACATTTATCAGCAGGAAAAAATATTTGAAAGACATCGCCATCGTTATGAATTTAATAATAAATATCGCGAGTTGATGATTAAAAACGGTTTGATAATCGGCGGCACTTCGCCGGACGATAAATTGGTGGAAGCGATTGAATTGAATAATCATCCGTTTTTTGTCGGCACACAATTTCATCCTGAATATAAATCAAGATTTTTAGAACCGCATCCTTTGTTTAAAGCCTTTATTAAGGCGTGTTTAGGGAAGAAATAAGGATTAAAGAAGCCATTCTTAATTAATTGATTATGATGCAATCTGAATTAAAAAATAAGTATCAAGATTTATTTAGGAAATTTGAAATAGATAAGAAAACAGGGCGTTTTAAGAATCATCCCCAAATTAAATTTCCGACCTTCCCGTATATTGGCTCAAAGTACGGTAAATCTAAAAAGATTTTGATTGTTGGGTTAGATATTGGTTTAGATGAAAAAATTGGAGGAATCCAATCGTTTAAAGAAAGACGACAAGCAATAGAAGATAGGCCGTTGTCAAAACACAATCCACATATTGCAGGAACATATTTTACTGCGTTATTTTTTCTAAAGGATAGTCTTAATTTACAAAATTATTGGAATAATCTCAAAAATATATTTTCTTGTCAGAAGGCGTTACAAGATCAAAACAAATTGCCCTCTATTAATCCATTATCATATATTGCTTTAATAAACTATTATAAATTTGTTTCAATAAATAGAATAAATAGAACTGGCGGAGAAAATAGAATTCATTTAGATGAAGAAATTGAATTAAATTTTTTCATTGAGGAAGTCAAAATTTTAAATCCAGATATTATCATCTTTCAAAGTAATTCTTTTAAGCATAATAAAAAGTTATTAAACAAATTATTAGACATAAGAAAGTTGGTTTATATCGGACCACATCCAGCATATAGAGGAAAACGAGAGCCAAATTATTTTATTAAAAAGATTTCCCGAAGTTATCCACATTGACTTATTTTGACTTTTTTTGTATAGTACCTATTACAACAATTTTTAAAATGTTAAAAACTATAAAACAAAACATAATTGTTTTTTCAAACAATCTACAATTAAGCGGCTGATTTTGCTGTCCTTTTTGGGCAGTTTAAAAACCGCTTAAAGCGGTTTTTTTTCTTATCTTGTAAAATTTTAAATCCCGAGTTTATCGAGGGAGTAGAAAATTTCAAGACAAGATAAAGAACCCTGTTAAATCCCGCGGAGCGGGAATTTCGCCAGAGGCGAAATTATTTAACAGGGTGAGCGAAACTCTAGTAAAATTTTATTCGTCTTTCAGACTCTAAAATTTTGAGAGTTTCCTCAGTACTTTGACAATTTAATAATCGAAAATAGAAATAGAGTAATGTATCAATATCGTCCAATTTAAATTAAAGTAAGTTTTTTCACAAAATATTTTTTGTGAGTTAAGTGGTGAATTAGAAAATTAGAGTGTGTGGTGGATGCCTAGACATCAAAAGCCGATAAAGGACGTAGCAGCCTGCGATAAGCTTCGGGGAGGTGGCAAGCAACCTTTGATCCGGAGATTTCCGAATGGGGTAACCTATTTGCGCCAAAACGCAAATGGCTATGACTTTAGTTATAGCCGGGAACCTGGGGAAGTGAAACATCTCAGTACCCAGAGGAAAATAAAGTGATAACGTATTCCCTTAGTAGTGGCGAGCGAAAAGGGAGAAGTCTAAATCTTAAGAGATCTAAGCTAGATAAGGGGTCTGTCGCAAGATGGAATCTTTTGTCCAGTAAAAGGCATTAGCGCTAAAATATCTTTTGAGAGGTTGTGAGATTGTTAATGTTTTATTCGCTATTGAATAAAGTTAGAATTTAGTTTCTTAGTCGAAAAACCTGGAAAGGTTTACCATAGAAGGTGATAGGCCTGTAGACGAAAAGATTTTAAATTCTAATAGTTAATTTTCTCGAGTAATATCGGACCCGTGAAATCCGGTATGAATCAGGGCGGACTATCGCCTAAGACTAAATACTTTTGATGATCGATAGTGAACTAGTACCGTGAGGGAAAGGTGAAAAGTAGCCCGGTAAGGGCGGTTAAAAGTACCTGAAACCACACACTAACAGAGAGATGAAGGCTTAACGTAAGTTAGGCTAACATTGTTCCTATTGAAGAATGAATCAGCGAGTTATTTATTAGTTGCAAGTTTAATCCCCAATGGGGAGAAAGCGTAGTGAAAACAAGCCTTAAAAGGGCGTTTAGCAACTAGTTATAGGCCCGA
>JBAZMD010000004.1:0-62671 GCA_041649955.1 Patescibacteria group bacterium
TGTTTTGTAAATATTTACAATTTCTTCTCCAGCGCCAATTTTTATTTTAAACTGAGCAATTATTTTCCCGCCAAATTTCTTTTCTTTAATCGGCCGATAATAAGGAATGACAATTCTAATATCGTGCTGACTGATTTTTCTCAGCGCTTTAGTTAAAGCGCTGACTACGTCAGCAATGCCTCCGACTTTTAAAATCGGATTTACTTCAGAAGCGGCAAATAAAATTTTCATTGTTGATTTTAAAATAATCCCAAACTGAATTTATATCAAACCCCCATTCTTCGGGTAGAATACCATGAAAATCAGAACCAACTGTAATTGTCAAATTTAATTCTTTGGCTACTTTTTGCCAATGTTCGTTACTCCCCCATGAATGATGACTGGAAATAGCTTCCAGTCCGTCTAGTCCTGATTTTTTAAGTTCTTTAATTATATTTCCATCATGCCAAGCTAGCTGCTGGCCTGGATGAGCCAAAACCGCCTTGCCGTGAGCTTGCTTAATTAATTTAATAGCTTGTTTGATATCCAGCTCAGTTTCCGGACAAAGAGAAACACCGTTTTTAAAAAAATATTTTTCAATAATATCTGTCAGAGAAATAATTTTTTTAGGAGTCCAATTAAAATCTTTTCTGATTCTATTCTGATTTTGGGGATATTTTTGAAAAACTCCGGCCAAGTTTGCCACGCCGATATATGGAGCTTTTATTTTAAAAACATCTCTTTCGTCCATCTGCCAGCCGTTTTTTTGAAGAATTTTTATTATTTTTTTAATTTTTAGAAGATGAGATGCCTGTAATTCTTTTAGAACTGAATCAAGTTTTTTATTTTTTAAATCAAATCCGTAGCCCAAAAGATGCAAATGTTTATCTTCAAAATAAGTATAAATCTCTATGCCGGTGATGACTTTAATTTTTAATTTTTTGCCTTCTTCCTGAAATTCTTTTATCCCGTCGATTCCATTATGATCAGTTAAGGATAAATAATTAAAGCCTGCCTGCTTGGCTTTTTTCATCAAATCTTGAGGCGAATAAACGCCGTCCGAATAATAAGAATGCAAATGCAAATCAATCATAAAATTATTTTAAATAAGTAATAATTTTTTAATTTTTTCTTCTCCTTGTTTTAATAAAATCTTGATCCCTCTGGCCTTATTCTCTCTATTTGATTCAACTAAAGCTAAAATCGCCGCCATTTCTAAAATTTTTCTGATTTCAAAATAAAGCAAACGGATTTTGATTTTTTTATCTTCCAGTTCCTGTTTTGTAAAATAATTTTTTAAAAATAAATTTCTTATTTCCTGTGATTGTTTTTTTAATTTTGGCGCGTAATAACGAAACATTGAATCGTTTTGGGCCAAGAATCCGCCCACATCTTCCAAAGGATCGCCCCAAAAAGCATAACTGAAATCTATGATTTTAAATTTTTTATTTTGAGAAATAATATTCCCCCAATGCAGATCCCCGTGAACCAAGCCAAAATTATTTTTAAAAATTTCTTTATTTTTCTGCCTGAATTGCCAAAGTTGTTTAAGTAAGAAACTGAATTCCGGATAAAAATCTTTGGCGCATTTTCTGACTAAAAAATACCAGTGCCGATATTCCCATTTTTCGCGTTCAAAAGTTTTAATCGGCAAAAAATCAGGTTTCTCAGATGAAATATTGTGCATTCTTTTTAAACAACGGACAATCGGCGCAATTAAATTTATCTGATTATTGATTTTTCTTTGGGCCAATAAATTTTCCAATGAAAAACCCGGCGTTTCCAGATAAAAATAAATATTTAAAGACGGATCATAATCTAAAAAGTGAGGAATATTTTGCCCAAATCCCTTGTCTCTTAGCCAGTTTAAAGCTTTCCATTCCCGATACGGTATGTCTTGCCGGCGATGAATTTTGGCTCTGATATTTTTTGCGCCGCGATTTGTTATTAATGTATATTTCAAGCTCATATTGCGGTATTTACCGCAAAAATTTCTGACTAATTCTATTTTAAGGTCAAGTAATTTTTCGTTTTTAGTTAAAAAATTTTTTCTTCTTTTCTGAAAAAGAAGAATCATATATTTTTTATCCAGAGATTTTTTGGTGTTAAAAATGCGGGGCAATTTAATAAAAATCATAGATTAGCTTATTAGGAATTAGCTTTTTAGCTTCTTAGAAATTAACTAATTAGCTTCTTAGGAATTATTCTCTAATGCCTAAAAAGCTAAGAAGCTACAAGCTAATAAGCTTATTTAGATGTATAACCGGAAATTTTAAATTTAAAACCAAATCCTTCGGCTGTCGGTTTATAAAGAATTTCAATGAATAATTGTCCTTTCTTATTTTTTTTGAAAAAAATCGGCGACCATCGATTGGTTTCAGCCAAAAGCGCTAATTTCAAATATTTGCCTTTCGCAGCGTCCGATTGTTTTAAAAGCTGCAGAAAATCATTAATTAAACTTTCCGGTTTGACGATTATTTTTAGTTTTCCTTTTTTATATTGATAATCGCATTGCCCTTTTTGATGATAATCGCCGAATTTGGAAAAACGCAGCAAGCTCATCGCGTCCCAGCCGAATTCTCCCAGCCAGTATTCTATATACATGGAAGGTGTTTCGCAAAGATAAAAATTATTGTATTCATCAAAAGAAAAACCCAAGGGATGAGTATTTCTGTTTCTTTTTTCAAAAGCGATTTTAATCAGCTTGAAAAGTTCTTGCGGCTGTTTTGCCAAGAATTCTTTATCTTTATGATTTTCAAAATATTCTTTGGCGAATTTTGAAAATTCTCCCGGCGCGTATTCCCAATAACCTTTTAAAGAAGGCAGTAATCGAGCAGTTCTCAAATCGTCTACCACGTGCAGAACATCATAAATATCCATTCCGTTTTTCAGTTTAAAAATAGCGTCGCGCCATTTAATCGCTTTTTCCAATTCTTTCAATTTAATGGCTTTATTCATTTCATCTTCAAATTCCAAAACCATTGAATTAAAATCAGCTGCCATGACTCTTTCTTTATAGGGCCTTAATTTTACTGTTTTAAAAGCTTGGCGATGCGCTTGTCTGATCAATCCGGATCTCTGATATTCAAAAGCCAAATCAATAATTTTGCGATAATAATTTTCCGCTTTTTCTTTTATTTCACGGCTTATTTTGGGAATCAAAAAAACAATTTTTTTCAAATCAAAAGCGCTCTGTTCTATCATTTCCAAACTCCACCATGGCTTGGCCGAAGCCCACCAATATTGATCGCTGGACAAAGCTTTGTCCAATCTATCTCTGATTTCTTTATAATTAGCAATATTTTTATCCAATTTTGAAACCAAATCAATCACAAAATAAGTAAATTCCCACTGATGATTATGAATCGGATTCTCTGGATTTTGCCAGAGAGTGAATGGATGCTGTTTTTCTTTTTCCAACCAAAAATCCTGCTCTTCCGAGCTCCAGGTGCAATCTCTGGGAATAATTTTTTCATTATTTATGGAAAAATTTTTAATCAATTCTGAAACAAAAACTTTTTCAATTTTTTTATCCTGATAAATTTCAAAAAGCAAATTTTCCAAACCCGGGCGATGATGGCCGAAAGTTTCACTGTCCATTACCGTCAAAAGATAGCGGTCTTTTTTAATTTCATCGCCGATTTCGCTGGTTAGAGATTTGAAATTGCGGCAAACGGCTGAGAGAATCAGATTGCTGATTCTTTTGTCTCTAAAAATAATTTTCAAATGATTCAATTTTTGAATCGGATAAATTTTTTTAAAATCCGGTTTTCGCGGCGAAGCCAATTCTTCGGCAATAATCCATTTAAAACCGCATTCTTCCACAACTTTTGCCACTTTCTCGCTGTAAGCCAATTCGGGAGAAAAAAATCCTTTCGGCTGCCAATATTTTCCGAAATATTTTTTATTGGTTTCATTATTCAGAAGAATTTGCCTTTTAATTTCTTCCTTGGACAATAAAGGCAAAAAGGGGTGGTATTTAACCCCTCCGGTAAATTCAATTTGTCCGCGTTTGGCAAAATCTTTTATTTGTTCAATCACGTCTTGATAGCCATTTTTTGCCAATAATTCGGTTAATCCGGCGCTGATATTAATGGTAATCTTCGCCTTGGAATTAAGAGCCAAGCCGCTGATTATTTTGCGATAACTTTCATTGACTATTCGCTCCAAAATATCCAATTGCTGGCTTGACGGCTGATAAAAATGTAGAAAAATAGCCCATTTCATATCAATATTATAACATTTTTAATAAAATAAAACAGGGGTGATTAATTACCAATCGCCCCTGAAAATATTTTCTAAAAAAACTGCACTACCCATTGAGAATAACTACCGAAGAATGGGTTGAATCAGGACATTCAGCAGGGTCACCACTAAATATTAATTTCTTTACGCCTCCAATTTTGCGGATATTAAAACCCACTGAACTTGAAAAAATATTGAATTTACCTTCTTTACGATAGAGATCTCCTGGAGCATCAAACTGAATATGTTCTTTTTCACTTAAAATCTGTGGCATCTCGACCAAAAGATGAGCGACAACAAAACTCCCGGCCGGAATAATCTGTGAGCGATAGGGATCTAATTCCCATCTGCATGCCTGAACAGAATATCCTTGAAAAGCATCGACCAAAAGCAAAACAATATTAATATCATCAGTTAGCCCTGTTAAAAAATCTCTATAAACGCGAAGGAATTCTAAATGCTCCCATGCCATCATTCTGTTACACCAATTTTCAAAACATACGTTTTCCTTTTTGCATCGGTTCTCAAGAAGGGGGAAAACTCCCCTCTCAATAACCAAGCCATATCCCGAATTTATGGGATTATTAACATCCGCGATCCGATTAGCCACTTTAAGCGAAGGAATAATAATTGGGATAATACGTTGACGATTAATACCATATTTCTTCGCCAATTTATCTGCCTTTCCTTTCGCTTTTAAAAATTTCTTTTCAAACCCTTCTGTATTAAGATCCCCATAATGCTCTATTAAACTACTTAGACAAGTATAAATTGGGGTATGTGTGAAATTATAAGGTAAATGGAAATTCTTATTCGCTTCAAGAATTGGAAATGGATTATTTGGTGAAGGAGTAAATCTTTCGCCAATTATTAACGGAACAGTTCCAGCTAAAGTTACTTCTTTTCCTTCTTGAAGCCATTGAATAACCCTCCTTATAAAGTCAAGGTCTCTCCTGTGCGACTTCGGATTTGTGAATTGATTACGCAATTCGATAAATTGACTATCGAATTTGGCTAACTGTAATAACAATGCATCGTCGACCTTCCGGCCCTTTGACTTTTCAGCCATGATGCACCTCCTTATTTTAACGAACCTAGCTATTTTGGGACAAACTTAATTGCTTATCCCCTAAGCTATTAGAATAAATAATATCACAATTTTTATTTTTTGTCAAATAAAAAATCAAGGACTGATAAAATATCAGTCCTTGACTTTTGAATAAAAATTTATTTTTTTAGATCTTTCACTTTAATTCTATAAACTGCAGCACATTTTTCTATTTCCTCTGCGTAATTTTTATCAACTGTTAGCGCATACGTATATTCTTTCAATATAGATTCTTTGGCTTGCCATAAAATTTCCGGTTTAATTTCTATTGGCATTCGTTTATCAACAGCATAATTTTCTATTTTTTGGGCACCACCAAGATCGCCATTCTTAAATTTTTCATCAAAGGCATATTGCAATGCCTCTTGAAAACTTATCTCTACTCCTACTTTCAAGGCTCCTTCCGCCATCTCTTCCGCATCCTTAAAACGAAGTTCAGAAATAAGTTCTCCAACTTCTTTCTGAAGAATCTCCTTTTTCTCTTCTTTAGAAAGTTCTTGTTCTAAAATTTCCATATAATTTTTATTAATTATCTTATATTTTTATAATACTCCTTTTTAAGGAATTTGTCAACTCCTGCTTTTGGGCTTATTTTCTCATTTTTTTAACTATTTTGCGATATAAAATTACGTATTTTTTGGCCGGTAATTTCCAGGAGTATGATTCTCTCATTGCTTGGCGGACTATTTTTTGCCAAATATTTTTTCTTTTATAATTTTCCAAAGCCCGGGCAATGGTAAACAACAAATCCTGAGGCTGATAAGTGGAAAGAACAAAACCGTTGCCTCGCAATGTTTGCGGATTATAATCAATAATCGTGTCTGAAAGCCCTCCCACTTCATGGACAATCGGGATTGAGCCATAACGCAAACTGATCAACTGCGAAATTCCGCAAGGTTCAAAGCGCGAAGGCATTAAATAAAAATCCGAAGCGGCATAAATTTTCCTTTCCATATCTTCCTTAAACGGATAAAAGAATAATAATTTTTTTGGGTATTTCTTCGCTTTTTTTCGAAAAAATTCCGTATAATTTTCGTCCCCGCTGCCAACAATGGCTATTTGAAGATTTAGTCTCAAAAGAAAATCCAAAATTTGAATAATTAATTCAAAGCCTTTCTGTTCGGACAGGCGGTTTGCCAGCCCGATTAAAGGAATTTTCGGATCAACTTTCAAACCAAACTTTTTTTGAAGAATTATTTTATTTTCTACTTTTTTCTCCAAAGAATTGGCGCGATAATTAACATAAAGAGCCGGATCAAAACGAGGATTGAAAACCGTGTAATCTATGCCATTGACAATGCCGTAAATATCTTTAGATCTTTGTTTTAAAAAAGAATCCAGTTCGCAGCCGAATTGCGGCGTTAAAATTTCTTGAGCATAGCGCTCGCTGACCGCGTTAATAACATCAGCATAAATAATTCCTCTTTTAATAAAATTTATATTCTGCAATTCCTTTGCGGTATTAGGTAGCGGATTTTTGCCATTATCTCTTTTTTCTTTGGGAATTTTCCACCAATCTTGCGGCCCTTGAAAATTCAAATTATGAATCGTCAGCAGTGTGCCGACATTTTTCAAGTCAGGATCTTTTTTAAATTTGGTTTTTAATAAATAAGGAACCAACCCGGCGTGCCAATCATGAACATGAAAAATTTGCGGATTAAATTTTAAAATTTTAACCAATTCTATGGCTGCCAAATCAAATAAATAAAATCTCAAGCCGTTATCCGGATAGTCGTAAATTTTTTCTTTATATCTGGAGCCGAATAATTTTTCCTGGCAGACAAAAAAAACCGGATATTTATCCGGAGAAATGATTTTTTTAAAACTAACTTGATAATTTTTACCCGCCAGTTTAATGGATATTTTATAAGGCAAATTTTCAATCGGCCAATTATTTTTTTTAATTGTGCCGTGGTAAGGAGTAATGACAATTACTTTATATCCCAAACGATAAAGAGAACGCGGCAAATATCTGATTACTTCGCCTAATCCGCCGGTTTTGGAATAAGGCGATACCTCGGCGCTGATATGAACAATTTTAAGGTTTTTTTTCATATTTCTGTTAAAAAATTAATCCAAAAAATTCTTCATTTGCGCGCCGGCGATAGCGATTGCCAAGGCGTCAGCCGCGTCATCCGGCCTGGGAACCTCCTTGAGTTTAAGCACTAATTTGACCATTTTCTGAATTTGCTGTTTTGAGGCCTGGCCATAACCGGTTAAAGCTTGTTTAACTTGCAACGGCGTCAGTTCGCAAATCGGAACATCATTTAAATCCGCGGTTAAAACTATTACTCCCCTCGCTTCCCCGACTTGAAAAGCCGTTTTAACGTTTTTGGCAAAATAAATTTTTTCTACGACAATTTTTTCAGGTTTGTATTTTTTAATCAAAATTTTCAGTTCATTAAAAATTTTGGATAATCTTTTTGAAAAAACGGCTTTAGACGAAGTAACAATACAGCCGTAATCTATGGCTGACCATTTGTTATTGCCTTCTGTTCTAATTACTCCGTATCCGGTAGTGGCCACGCCCGGATCTATGCCTAAAATAATCATAAGCTAAATGCTAATCACTGCGAATTATTAAACGAATAATTACGAATTACGAATTACGAATTTGTAAAAATTTGTATTGAACTATTATTTGTAACGATTCGCATTTAGTTATTCAACATTGGAATAACACTCTTCAATGTCCTGGTCGTCTTCAATTTCTTCAATAATAGTTTCCAATTTTTTTTGAATTGATTCGTCCACGCTAATTGGGTCTTTGGCAACCCATTCTATATCCGCATAATCTATTTTTATATTTTCTTTTTCCAGGCCCTCTTTAATTTTTTGCAAATTTTCTGATTTACAATAAATCATTAATCCATCCTCTTCAGGCTTAACATCATCAACGCCCAAATCAATAATTTTTAATTCTAAATCATCTAATTTCAATCCGCTTTCCGGCAAAACAGAAATATGAATCACTCCTTTTCTTTCAAACATCCATAAAACAGAATTTTGGCCGCCCAGCGAACCGTTGTATTTATTAAAAATGCGCCTCAAACTGCCGGTAGTTCTATTTTTATTATCAGTTAAAGCTTTAATCACAATCATTGTCCCTTCCGGACCAAAAGCTTCGTAAATAACTTCTTCAATCTGTTCGCCTCCCAATTCGCCGGTTCCCTTTTTAACGGCTCGCTCAATATTTTCTTTCGGCACATTGGCCTGTCTGGCCTTTTCCATAGCCAAACGAAGTTTAAAATTAGTGACAGGATCACCGCCGCCTTCCCGGGCAGCAATAGTAACGGCATGCGCCATTTTAGTAAAAACATTGCTTTTTTTAATATCTAAGGCCCCCTTGAAATGTTTTAATTTTGCCCACTTTGAGTGTCCGCTCATATTAATTTATTTTAATATTTAATATTACAATATTATAGCATAATTTAAATTATAGACAATATTCATTGTCCGTGTTAAAATGATATTATGTTAATATGTTTTAATGATTAATTTATGCCCGCCTAAATTTTTTAGGTCCGGGTGGGGTTAAAAATTACATTGCAAGGTCTCTTAAAATCAATTACATTAATAAAAAAATAAATTTAAGCGGGTATGACTATTTTAGACGATATTAAACAAATCAAAAAATTAGATAAGTTTAAAATGGCTGATTTTATTGCTGAATTGCCGGAACAATGCCTAACGGCTTATCAAGAAGCGCAAAAAATTCAGATACCAAAAGATTATCAAAAAATTTCCGCCCAAGACAGCCTGTCCGCCGGCTGGCGGAGACCAGTCTCGGGCTGGCAAAATATTATTATTTGCGGCATGGGAGGGTCGGCTATTGGCGGAGAATTAGCTAAAGATTTAGTTCAAAAACAAATTGCTGTTCCGATTATTATCAATCGCGATTTTAATTTGCCGATTTCAGTTGATGAAAAAAGCTTGGTAATTCTGGTAAGTTATTCCGGCAATACCCGAGAAACCATCAGCTGCTTCAATCAAGCTCTGAAAACAAAAGCAAAAAAATTTGTCATTACCAGCGGCGGCGAATTGGAAAAAATGGCGAAAAAAGAAAATTGCCCAATTTTCAAATTTAAATATTCAGCGCCTCCGCGGGCTTCTCTGGCTTATTTATTTATGCCAATCTTGGTTATTTTGGAAAAATTAGGTCTGATAAACTTAAAAACGTGGCAAATTCCTGAATCTCTGAAAGAACTTCAAAAAATAAATAAAATTTTTAAGCCCGAAATATTAACCGAAAAAAATAAAGCCAAATTTTTGGCTTATTCTGTTTTTGACCGCTTGCCGATTATTATCGCTCCGTCTAATTTTTCTTCTTTGGCTCGCCGTTTAAAAAATCAATTGGCTGAAAACGGAAAAAATTTCGCTTTTACCGAAACCTGGCCGGAAATTTTTCATAATTTTATTGAAAGCCGCCTGCCGTTACGGATGGAAGATGATTTGATTTATTTATTTTTAGACGATCCGAATCAAGATAAAGAAACCAAAAAATCTTTAATATTTTTCCAAAATTTATTGGATAAAAAAAGAAATTATAAAGAAATAATTTCTCCTCTTGGCGAAAATTATTTTACTCAATTTTTATCTTTTATTTTAATAAACGATTGGTTAAGTTTTTATTTGGCTATTTTGAACCAATTTGACCCCACGCCGGTAGAAAATATTAATTGGCTGAAAAAACAATTATAATCCAATATATGCGAGTGTTGCGAACCATATATTCTTATATAATAAAAAATTGGTCATGGCTCAGCTACTGGGTCGTTTTTAGTTTCAGCTTTATTATATTTCTTTATGTCATTCTGATTCCGCCCGGCATTATATGCCCGGACGGATTTTATCATACTAAAATGGCTTTAATGCTAAAGGAAGGTAAAATAATTCAAGATTTTCCTTGGACGCAATTTACAACTTATAAAGACCTTTTTGTTGACCATCATTTTGGCTTTCATTGGTTATTGGTTCCCTTTTTATTTTTGCCAACGCCAAATAATTTGGATATTCTCTCAGCGGAAATTGACCCTTTAATCAAGGCAAAATTAGCCATTGTCTTTTTTGCCTCGCTTGTATTTTTGGCAATTTATTGGTTTTTGCGTTTTCTTAAAACCAAACAGCCATTAGCCTGGACATTGCTTGGTTTTTTGATTGCTACTTTTTTAATCCGGCTTTCTTTGCTCAGGGCGCCGGTAATCTCAGTAAGTATTTTAATCTTGGGATATTATTTTATTTTAAAGAAAAAATATTTGTTTCTCTTTTTGCTTTCTTACTTATATGTCTTGACTTACGGCGCATGGCCGCTGATTCTCGTAGTAACCGTTATTTACTGTTTGGCCGGTTCTTTAAAATATTTATTTGACCATCTTTATCTTTTAAAATTGAATTCTAAAAACAAAAAGATAAATATTTTTAAATTTTATTTCTCGCATTTATGGCGCGGATTTTTCAAAAAAAATAATTTAAAACTGATTTTTTCTTGTATTTTGGGATTAGCAGCCGGAATGATTATCAACCCTTATTTCCCAAAAACCATTCCTTTTTATTGGTTTCAAACCGTTAAAATAGCAATTTTAAATTATCAAACCAAGGTTGGCGTCGGAGCCGAATGGTACCCTTTTGATTTGGACAGCTTGGTTCTTTTTAATCTTCCAATTTTTGTTCCTTTTTTAATTTCCATATCTTGGTTTTTTATTTCTGTAAAAAAACAAAGGAAAACCGGCTGGTTTCTCTTTTTGCTTTCTATATTTTTCTTTTTTTATACTTTAAAAGCCAGAAGAAACATAGAATATTTCATTCCGGCGGCGATTTTTTTCTGCGGCTTCATATTCACTCAAATAGCTGAAAAAATAAACTGGCCGAAAATTAAAAATCAATTTAAAAAAAATCTTCAAGGATCCAATAATATATTTTATTTCATTATTATTATATTTTTTGTCGTTTTGTGCGGCCATTTCTCGGCTGATTACATCAATCATGGCATTTACAAAGAACGGCAATCTCAAATTGATAATCCTTCCATAAATCATCTTCAAGCGGCTTCTTTATGGCTTAAACAAAACAGCCAGGCGCAAGAAATAGTTTTTCAAAGCAGTTGGGATGAGTTCCCATTATTATTTTATTTTAACGACAAAAATTATTACATTAACGGCTTGGATCAAACTTTTATGTATGAAAAAGACAAAGATTTGTATAAAACGTGGCTAAACCTGGTTTCCGACCGCGTTAATCCTCAGGATGTTGCTCAAATAATTAAAGAAAAATTTCACGCTTCCTATATTCTTTTGGATAAAAAAGATAAAGAATTCGCTGATTTGCTGAAAAAATCTAAATTAGAAAAAACCTATGAAGACGATGAGTCAATTATTTATAAATTAGGAGAATAGGGTTATCAATATTTATGTTAAAAGTTAGTACTTCAAAACAATTTTTAATATTCGGATTTTTAACGGAAATAATTTATTTATTATTTTATTTCATTGAACCATTTAGAAAATATTTGGGCGATCAAAGTTTTACTCTTCATAATCGTTATCTATTTTTATCAATAGTCGGATTAATGATTTTTGCATTAATCCTTTACATTTTCAGCTATAAACAAATAATAAAAAATAATGTTAATTTGAAAACAATTATCATTTTTTTTATTATTTTTAATTTAACCTTATTATTCGTCTGGCCAATCGGATCAAGTGATATATTTGGTTATATTTACCAGTCTCGAATTTTATCAGAATATCATGCCAACCCGTATTTAACACCTTATGACGCATTTCCCAATGACAGCTTCTATTATTTGATTAAAAATCAATGGTCAATATCAACAACGCCCTACGGACCGGTTTGGATTATCATCGGCAGCATATTAAGTTTTATCGGGAAAAATAGTTTATTGTTTTCCTTGCTGCTTTTTAAGCTCTTCTTTATCTTAATTAATTTTTTAAATCTTTTTTTAATTTACAAAATTTCAAACACCACTAGGGCTGTTTTTCTTTATGCCTGGAATCCTTTGATTCTATATGAATTTGCTTTAAACGGGCACAACGACGTCTTAATTATTTTTTTCGTTTTGCTTAGCTTATTTTTCTTTTTACGGCAGAACAAAGTAAAAAATTATATTTTATCATGGATTTTTCTGATTTTCTCCATCTTGATTAAATTTTACACAATTATATTTTTACCCATATTGTTTTTATTATCTTTATTCAATTTGAAAACAAAAAAAGAAAAACTGCATTTTTCTTTAATGGCTATTCTAACAGCCATAATAATGGTAATGCTTTTCTTTCTGCCTTTTTGGGATGGTTTAAAAACTTTTTCAGGAATTCAAGCACAATTTTTGAGAACAGAAATAATATTTTCTTCAATCATAATATTAATGCTTTCGTTTCTGTTTAATTCATTACACTTTAATAACTATTTTAATTTGGCTAGTGTAATCGGCAAAATAATATTTTTTGTCTCTTATTGCGTGATTGCTTTAAAAATATTTTTTAATCATCGCGAATTAAATAAAAACAATATCTTAAAATATTGTTTTCTGGTCTATTTATTTTTAATCTTAACCGCCATCGGCTGGCTGATGCCATGGTATTTTGTTTTATTAATAGTTTTGTTGATTCTAAATTTAAGGAATAACTCCCTTCTTTATTCTGTCACTCTGTGGGGTATATTATATTATATTATTCTTAGGTAATTTTATGAATCGCAAACATTATTTTTTATCACAAAATTAACAATATTTACATTTTATTAATTTATGAACCACAAAATAGGAATTATAATAGGAGCAGGCCCGGCAGGAATGGCAGCCTCGTTTGAATTACATAAGGCGGGTAAATCTTTCATAGTTATTGAAAAAAATAATATGATTGGTGGATTAACCAGAACCTTTCAATATGGGGAATTTAAAACTGATATTGGTCCTCATAGATTTTTTAGCCAAAATTCATATTTATACAATCTTATAGAAGATTTACTTGGAAACAAATGGATAAAAGTTAATAGACTAACAAGATTTTATATTAATGGTAAATTTTTCCTTTATCCTGTTGAAATAAAAAATGTGTTGCTTAATGTCGGTTTATATAAAGCTCTTAAAATTCTATTTGATTATCTTTGGGTAAAAATAAAAAGTAAATTTATAAAAAAAGAATTATCCTCGTTTAAAGACTATGTTATTGCTGATTTTGGGAGGACATTAGCGGAATTAAATATACTAAATTATACAGAAAAAATTTGGGGATTGGCTTGCTCTGAAATTTCTCCAGATTGGGCAAAACAGAGGATAAAAGGACTCTCTTTAAGAGAGGTAATTAAAAATGCCCTTACAAAATCTAATAAGGGACCAAAAACTTTAATTGATCAATTTTATTATCCTGATTTAGGCGCGGTTTTAATCTATGAGAAAATTAAAGAAAGAATTTTAGATAAAGAAAACATTTTCAAATTAAACAGCTGTCCTGTTAAAATATTCCATAATAACGACCAAATAACAAAAGTAATCATTAATATCAAAAATAACAGCCAAATCGTGGAACCAGAATATGTTATTTCTTCTATGCCTATCACTGAATTTGTTCATTTATTAGAACCAGCGGCTCCGAATGAAATATTAGAAGCTGTTAAAAATTTAAAATTCAGATCTCATGTTTCTCTTTTTATAACGCTCGATAAACCTTCTGTATTCTCTGACCAATGGATATACTTTTCAGATAAAAAAATACCCTTTAGCAGGATAATGGAACCTAAAAATTTCAGCAAAAAAATGTCTCCTCAAGATAAAACTTCTCTGCTTATTGAGTTTTTTTGCTGGGAAAATGATAAAATTTGGAATGCCGACAAGGAAGAACTATTAGATTTAAGCATAGAATGGTTAGAAAAACTTAATTTTATCAGGAAGAATGAAATTATTAATTGTTTTGTCCATAAGGAAAAATATGCCTATCCTGTTTATGATTTAAAATACAAAGGGTATTTAGAAAAAATTAAGAATTATTTAAGCGGATTTAAAAACCTGCAATTAATTGGCCGAGGAGGCAGTTTTAGATACAATAACCAAGATCATTCATTGGAAATGGGTATTTTGGCGGCAAGGAGTATTATAGACGGCAAACAATATAACATTGAAAATGTCGGACTAGAACAAAAATATTTTGAAAGAGGATATATAAAATGAAAAAACATATAAAACAATTTTTTATTTTTAATAAAAATTATATAATTATTATAATTTTTATTGTTTTATCGTTAATTTTATTATTTAATCATGAACCCTATCAAGATGAAGCTCAAGCTTGGTTAATAGCACGAGATAGTTCCAACTTCATCTCTATGATTCATCAAATGGGCTATGAAGGCACCCCTGCCCTATGGCATTGCATTTTATTTATATTAACACATTTAGGATTACCTTATTTCTTAATGGCAATAGTACATTTTTTAATAATATTAAGCGCAGTTATTATTTTTATTAATTATGCTCCGTTTTCAACGGTTGTAAAAATATTATTCATTTTTGGATATTACCCTTTTTTTGAGTATAATACTATTGCTAGAAATTATGCTCTAACTGTTTTATTTTTATTTTTAATTGCCCTAATATATAAAAATCGCTTCAAGAGACCAATATTATACTCTTTGTTAATATTTCTCTTAGCAAATACTAATTTATATAGCTTGGTTATTGCGATTATTCTTAGCGGAGTATATATTTTTGAAGTTTTACAACTCAAGCTTCAAAAACAACTTAATATTACTAAAAAAAATATTATCTCTTTTTTAATAATGCTTTTTGGGTTTTTAATCGCAATATATCAACTTTTACCGCCCACCGATATCGCCCTGCTCTACAATTCTATAAGATCCATAGACATAATACCCCGTACAATAATTGGAGCATTTTTGCCCATTCCAATACCCGTAATTAATTTTTGGAATAGTCTATTAATATTTTATCCTACTACGAATATTATTACCGCCGTGAATATGATTATTTTTGGATTAATGATATTTTTATTATCACTCCTATTTTTTAAAAAACAACCAAAATTAATGTTAATATATTTGCTTTTATTTATAGGTCTGTTTAGTATATTTCTTCTTACATGTATTGGCAATAATAGACATTTTGGATTAATATTTATAATTTTTATTTTTTGTTTATGGATAGCCAATAATTATAAAGAGTTATTAATTAAAAATAAAGTAATAAATAAATTATTAAGCCCAAAAAAATTAACTTATTGTTTTGTCGCATTATTGTTATCCCAGGTAATTGCATCGTCAATAGCCTTTTTTTATGAACTAAATTATGATTTTTCTGCCGCAAAAAAGACAGCCATCTTTTTAAAAGAAAATAAATTTATAAATAATGAGACTTTCATCGCATCTTATCCATCATATTCCACTACAGCAATTTTGCCTTATATACCCAAACCTTATTCCCGATTTTTCTGTATAGAATATAAAAATTATTGTAGTTTTTTGACTTGGAATGAAACGTATTATTGGAATACAAATCTATCAATAGATGAAATTATAAATAGAATCGATAATGCAATTATAAATAAAAATTATAACAGAGTATTACTTATTCTAAATGAGAATATAGAGGACAAAAAATTTCTTAATAAGTATAATTTAATTATTTCTTTTAATAAAACTATAGTAAAAAATGAATCATTTTATTTATATCAATTAAGAACAAATTAAATAATATTATTAAATAAATATTTATTTTTATTAAAAATGAAAGAAAAATATAAAAATAAGTTAGTGGCTAATGGCTGGTGGCTGTTTTTATTTTTGATTTTATTATTTTTCCATTGCGCTCGTCTCCCCAACAGCGATGAGGGAGTTATTACAAACGGGGCCTGGAATTTGATAAATCACAGGCAATTATATATTGATTTCTTTGAATTTATCCCTCCGGGCAGTTTTTATTTAATTTTTTGGTTTTGGAAAATTTTTGGCGTTCATTTTTTTGTAGCTAAATTTTTGGCTATTATAATCGTTTTTTTAAGCTCAATCGGCATATACAAAATCACTCAGGCAATCTCTAAAAATAAATTTAATTGCTTTTTCCCTTTTATTTTTATCATCACCTCTATCTATTGGCCGATTATAAATCATAATGCTTTTAATATATTTTTTGTTATTTGGGCTGTTTATTTTTTTCTCAGAGGACTTTCCGATTATTCAAAAAATAATTTTATTATCAGTGGATTATTATCCGGCTTGTCTATTTTATTTTTACAGCAAAAAGGAATTATCTTGCTTTTAGCCCTGTCATCATTTCTGATTATATCTTTTATTAAAGAAAAAAAATATTTATTATTAAAATTAAATTTTAATTTTCTTATTTCTTCTTTGCTCCCGCTTTTACTTTTACTGAAATGGCCTCTTAAAATATTATATGAAAATTTAGTCGTCTTCCCTCTTTTTAATTATATAGAAGTTAATAAAATCCCTTTTTATTTATTTGAGTTTTTCTTTATTATTTTATTGTTAATGGCTTGGCTTTTAAAAAATGAAAAATCCAAAAAAATCTGGTTATTGTTTTACGTTCAATTTTTTCTGCTTTTATCCACCCTGCCCCGACCGGATTCTTATCATATTTCTTTAATTTTATTTCCTCTTTATTCTATCTTCTCCATATTTTTGGAAAAAATAAAACATTCTAATCTTTTTGAGAGAACTATTTATTCCATAATATCATTGGCTGTTTTTATAATTATTTATCCTTCAATACTGATTACGTGTTATCAGCCCTTCTTTTATTCGGCAAAAAATGATAAGCTTATTTCTTACGTAAAGGATAATTGCCCTGGCACTTATTTATATGCCGGCCCCTTTATTCCTGATATTTATTTTGAAACAAAAAAATTAAACCCCACTCCATATTCATTTTTAATAACCAACCAGCAAACCAAGGAACAATTTTCAGAAGCAAAAAAATCACTTGAAAAATATCAGCCGACTTGTGCTGTATTGAATTATGCAATAGTGGCTAAATTTAATTATAATAAAAATAACCCGGTCGATAATTATATTTTTAAAAATTATGAACCAGTTTTTAAACAAGGAGACGATTATGTTTATAGAATTTTGCCTGCCAATTTATAATGAAGAAAAAATACTAAAGAATAACGTTCTGAAACTATTGAATTATTGCAATAGTCAAAACTTTAATTTTGACTGGCGAATAGTCATCCTTAATAATGGCTCAACGGATAATTCTGAAAAAATTTCTCAAGAATTACAGAAAGAATATCCTCAAAAAATAAAAATAGAAAACCTTGAACAGCCGGCAAGAGGAAGGGCTATAAAATTATATTACCAAAAAAGTCAAGCTGATATCGTGGCCTATATGGATATTGATCTGGCTGTTTCTTTGAATAATATTCCTAATTTAATTGACTCAATTCTTAAAGAAAACTATGATTTAGTGATTGGATCCAGGTTATTGCCTGATTCAAAAATAGAGAGATCTTTTATTAGAAGTTTAAGCTCGAAAATTTATATTCTTTTATCAAGAATAATATTGCATCATAACCTATCTGACTTGCAGTGCGGCTTTAAAGCGATTAAGACAGATGTTTTTAAAAAAATTATGTCTTATATTAAGGATGATAAATGGTTTTTTGACACTGAATTAATTACTTTCACTCACTATTTCGGTTATAAAATAAAAGAAATACCGGTTGACTGGCAGGAAAACAGATATGATCAAAGAAAAACCAAGGTTCATTTATTGAAAGACAGCCTTAATTTTATATTAAATTTGATAAAATTAAAAATGCGGCTTTATAAAATCCGCAAAAAATAAAGGGTATTAAACCCTATGTTGCCGGCACTCTCTCGGGAAAAGAAAATAAATTTTCTTTTCCCTCGCTCGCTTGGCAATAAAAAATATTTTAAAATCTAAAACCCTCTCATAACGAGAGGGTTTTAGATTTTAACCATAATTCTTTGTTTATCTTCCTTCTCCCGCTCCTATACCTTCCTCATTCCCTTTCCCCGCTCCTATACCATTACTTTGTTTAGAAACGGTCAATGAATTAATAATGAAGATAGTAATCGCGTAGGATAAAACAATAATTACTAATCCTACTACCGCACTAAGCATCAATGCCTTAGCCTGAGTAATCTTCTTTTCATCGCCACCGGAAATCATCCACATTACTCCACCGGCTATTAATAAAATCGCTAAAATCAATCCGCTAAAATTGAGGATAATTTTGACAATTCTACCCATAGCACTCGGTAAATCTGTGTTTGATTTAAGATTGGCTTGTTTACCCGTTTGATTCAAGAGTTGCAAAGAATCAGGTTCTTGCTCGGCTAAAACATTAGGTCTGACTATATTTAATAACCAAATACTGATCAAGAATATGGTTATCAATAAAATACAATAGACCTGGCGTTTTTGGTCGAGTTTTTTCATATTCAATTTCACTGATTGTTAAAAATCTTACTTATGTATTGGCAACTTCTGTAATTCTCGCGGTAAGGTAAGCAGCGACAGCATAAGCTAAGACGACGATAATGATACCAACTATACCGGCAACCATTAATTTTTTGGCTTCGGCAATTTTGGTTTCATCGCCACTGGAGGTCATCCATTTAAAACCACCGGCAATAATGATGACCGCACAGACTAAACCCAAGAAACCCAAAACGATTCTCATGATATTACCCATGGCAGAAGGGAGATCGGTGTTTCCATAAGTCGCGTGAGTGCGGAAGTTCTCTAAACCATTGTTCATTTCTTGCGCATTAGCGACTACTGGCATAACTAAACCCAAAACTAAAACCAAAGTCATTACTAATAAACATTTTTTCATTTTATTTTCCTCTTTCGTCCAACCTTTCAAGTAGGACGATTTATTAAAAAAACGACCTTGAAAATTAATATTTAATTAAAGACTAACTTATAATATTATTAAATCACTTTAAAAGCCATTTGTCAATTTGGGTTTGTGGATAAAGTTTCCGGGGTTATTTATTCAGAAAAGCTTTTAAAAGAAATTCTACTATTGCATAACTTAAAAATATAAAGGCCATGCCGATAACCGCCCAAACTATGGCATTCTTGCCGGTCTTTATTTTATCCGCATTGCCGCCGGAAGTCATCCATGTAAAGCCCCCGTAAACAAACATTACCAAAGCAATAACGCCGACAAAACCTAAGACATATTTTAAAACATCACCGACAATAACCGCCGGAGATCGATGACCTAAAGGTTGGGGCAATTCTAATTCATCTTCAGATGTAACCACGCTGGCTGTACCGGTACCTTGAGCCTGAACTAAAACGGGACTAATCAGAAATAAAAAATTAGCCATTAAACAACTTGAAATTAAGAGAAAATAAAGAGTTTTTAAACTCTGTGTTGCCTGCCCTCGCTCGGAAAAGAAAATAAATTTTCTTTTCTCTCGCTCGGTTTGGCAATAAATTTTTTTAGTCATAAATTATATAAATGTTATCGTGTACCACTGGATGGTTCACGATAATCATATACCCTTTAGTGGTACATGATTATATTTTAAATTAATCTTCTATTTTGGTTTGCAACAAATAGTTGTTCCACCCGCACATTGACTAGGTCTGCACTCAAAACCATCCACCTTATTGTCTTTATAATCATTATATCTGGAACCGGCTTCAATACATGAACCGTCATTTGGAGTTGATTGATTAATTGTACATTTCTCTCCTTTCAAATAACCTTCCGTGTGAAGAGCTTGCATTAACATTTGAACAATTACATAAGCGCTTAAAACTATGGCCATGCCGACAACCGCTCCCATAATAACAGCCTTGCCCTTTTTCACTTTTTCTTCAGAACCGGCTGAAGTCATCCACATTATTCCGCCGAAAATAAATAAGACTAAAGCAATTACGCCTAAATATTTTAAAATTATATTGGCAATATTCAATCCCAATCTTAAAAAGTCATCCGGAATGCAGTCCCCACAGCAAGCGCAAATCGGTTGGCTGATTAATCCGCCAACATGGCAATTTTCCACATTATTGGTTCCTTGACAAAAACAGTTATATGTTTTCGAGCCATTTTCCTCTGTTGTCTTATAAACACAATTAGAAACTATATCTTGGGTTTTTGACTCGTTATTTTCTTTAATATTTTTTGTCCCTATAACTCTTTCAAAACATAAACCGCTTTTTAATTCTTCATCCGTGCATTGTTTTTGAGCATTGGCAAAATGGCCGATTGAAATTAAAAATATGGCAACGAAAATTGTAAAAAATATTTTTTTCATACCAAAATTATTTTAAAATTTAAGTTTGAGCGGAGCGAAAACGCAAAATTTTTAACTATAATTTTGAGTACCCCCTCCTTTATCTCAACGATAAACTTCCGATAATCGTTAGGACAAAAGGCGAAGCCGCTTCGCTTACGGCGTATCTTAAAAAAGTAAACTTTCGATGGAGTAAAGGAGGGGGTAAAGGTTTTCTAGTCAAATTTTATTCGTCCTATGGACTCCAAAATTTGAAGAAAGCCCTTTATAAAGTTAAATTTACTTTTTGAACGCAATAATCAAGAGCTTGTTTCATGTCTTTAGTTCCGGTTAAGACATTTCTCACCATTTCTTTAAAAGCCTCTTCCACTAAAGAATAATTTTTCCCCTGATACCAAGTTTGAGCAGTCAACACGCCTTTGACAAAAGGAGCTAAATCAAAATCTTCCAATTGAAATTGAATCAAGGAACGGATCGCCGTCGGATGCTTGGTTTTTTCCAAAAAAGTTTTATTATTCGCTTCTTCACTGGCATATAAAAGGAATGCCCAAGATTCAGCCGGATGAGCATTTTTTTTGGAAATTGTTTCTATGGGATAACTGGCGATGTTAACTTCTTTCAATGAACCCATGGGTTGCGGCGCTTTAATAATGTCAAAATTCAACTTCGGTGCTCTTTCTTTGATAACCGGCAAGAAACTGGAATAACCGAATAAGAAAGCGGTTTTTCCTTGGATAAAAGCATCTAAAGAATTCTGTATTTTTTCATTCCAGCAATAAATTTCTTTACCCGGTGTGGCAAAATCCGTATAAAATCTTAAAGCATCTTCACCCGGAAAATAACTCGCGTCATCAGCATTTGGGCGATTAAAAGACGCTTGGCCGCTATTAATCATTGTCGTGCCGTTTTGGAGCATTAAAAGAGATAAAATATCCGGCAGATTGGCAATATTGTCAATTCCGCCCAAGGCCGCTCCTGATTGAATAAAATTTCCATCTTTATCTCTGAAAGTTAAAAGCCTGACATCATCGGCAAATTCTTGCCAATTAGCCGGCGGATTGATAATACCGGCATTATTTAAAAGTTCTTTATTATAATAGAGAACCAAAATATCAAGCGATAAGGGCAAACCGTAAAGTTTATTGTCAATAATCACGTCTTTTGGTACCGTATCCACATATTTTTCCTGCAATTCCCTTAAAGCAGGAGTTTTCTTTTTTTCTTCAATGACTTTTGTTTCTTTTTTAAAAGTTCCGGTGGTTACTTTTCTGGCCAAAGATAATTCGTCCGGGATATTTAACGGTGAAATTTTAGTTTGATATTTTCTCAGCCAAGTATTTGGAATGGAAAAAATATCCGGTCCCGTGTCTTCGGCCCAAGCCTCAAGCAAGGTTTGTTCGTATTCTTCCGGCCTGATTAATCGATAAGTGATGGAAATATGAGGATAAAGAGAATGAAATCCGTTAATAATGTTTTCAAAAGCGCCCTGATCATCGGTTGTCCGCCAATAAACCAAATTAATCGGCTGAATTTTTTCAGCTAATTTTTTAGGAGTCCCCGCGCAGCCAAAACCAGTGGTTATCATTAAAACGCTAATCAATAAAAGAATAGAAGAATTTACTTTTTTATTGGACATACCCGCCTAAATTTTTACCCGCCTAAATTTTCCTTAGAAAATTTGATCAGGTTTTATTAGTTTAGTTAATATTGAAATACTTTTTTTGTTTAATTTCTGCCCTACCTAGATTTAAAAATAAATGGCGTTAGAAAAAATTTGGGTGGGCATAAAATTAACCAATTTCTCGCAAAAACTTTTTTAATTCCTTATTTATTTTTTTATCTTTCAAGCCGAAAACTATATTGGCTTTTAGAAATCCGAGCTTATCCCCACAAGTATACCATTTGCCTTTAATCTCGCAAGCATAAAGCGGACGATTTTTCATTGAAATCTCCAGCCCGTCAGTCATGCCTTTTTCTTTGCCTGGCTTGGGCTTAAAATTTTCCAGTCCTTTTAATAAATCAGGAGTGACAATATAACGGCCGATAACCGCCAAATTTGAAGGTGCCTCAGACAATTTTGGTTTTTCCACGATTTCTTTAATTTGATAAATTCTGTCTTCCACTTTAACGCCCTTGATTACTCCAAATTGCTCAATTTCTTTTTTTGACACCGGACTGACCGCAATTACCGGATCCCCATATTTATTATAAACTTTTATCAATTGTTTTAAGCAAGGTTCTTGGCTGTCAATTACATCATCGCCGAACATAATGGCGCAGGGTTCGTTTTTAACAAATTCTTTGGCGCATAAAATGGCATCGCCGCATCCAGCCGGTTCTTTTTGGCGAATATAAATAAAATCAGCCAATTGAGAAAGCTGATGAACGGTTTTTAAAACTTCTGTTTTTTTGGATTTTTTTAACCGGTATTCCAACTCAAAATTATAATCAAAATAATCTTCCAATGCCCGTTTGCTCTGGCTGGTAATTAAAAAAATCTGTTTAATCCCGGAAGCGACCGCTTCTTCCACAATATACTGAATCGCCGGCTTATCAACAATAGTCAGCATTTCTTTCGGTTGAGCCTTGGTGGCCGGCAAAAATCTCGTACCAAGTCCGGCAACCGGAATAATTGCTTTAGTAATATTCATAATTCTTAATCAATTTTTATTAATTATTATAAATCAATTTTAATAAATCTTCTTTTACCAACTTTAATCACCATTTTATTTTTTAATTTCATTTCGCTATTCCAATCTTTGATTATTGCGCCGTCAATTTCCACTGCTCCTTGTTCAATTAAGCGGCGCGCTTCTCCCTTGCTGGCAGCGAATTTTGCTTCAGCTAAAATATCAATTAGTTTATATTTTTCTTTTTTTGCTTTGAAAATCGGCATATTCTCCGGTAATTCTCTTTTTTGAAAAATTTTATTAAATTCGTCTTCGGCTATCCGGGCCGCTTTTTCGCCGTGATATAATTTAACAATTTCATAAGCCAATTTTGATTTAGATTCGCGCGGGTTGACTCCTCCGTCTAATCCTCTTTTTACCATCTCAATTTCTTCTTGGCTTAAAATGGTGCAAAGTTCAAAATATTTTAAAATTAATCCATCTCGCATGGACATTATTTTCCCATATTGTTCACCTGGCGCGTCTGAAATATTTACCACATTGCCGCGCGTGGTGCTCATTTTATCTCCATCAAGGCCTTCCAGCATTTTTAAAGTCATAATGTCCTGCGGTTTTTGTCCATAAGCTTCCTGAATTTTTCTACCGGCCAGCAAATTAAACAACTGATCAGTGCCGCCGATCTCTAAATCAGCCTTAATAGCTACTGAATCATAACCCTGATATAAAGGATAATGCAATTCGCGAATAGAAATTTCTTCTTCATTATCCCAACGCTGTTTAAAATTACGCCTAGTAATCATTTGCTGAACGCTGAATAAATCAGCTAATTCATCTAATTGACGAGGGGTTAATTTAGCCAGCCATTTGCTGTTTCTGTGCCACTCAATTTTTTTAGGATCTAAAATTTTACTGATTTGGATTTGATAATTTTTCAAATTTTCATTAACTTGTTTTTCCGAAAGAAATGGCCGTTTATTAAGCTTGTCCGATGGGTCGCCAATTTGGGCGGTATAATCTCCTAAAATTAAAATTATTTTATGTCCTAAATCTTGAAATTCTTTAAGTTTCCATAAAGTAATCGCCCGGCCGAGATGATATTTGGGACCGGTCGGATCCACCCCATGTTTGATCCGTAATTTTTTACCCGCCATTAACTGATTTTCTAAATGTTTAGAGTCAATAATTTGTTCCACATTGCGGGTTAGAGAATTTTTTATTTTTTGAGAATCTATTTTAGACATAAATATATTGTAGCATGGCAAAACAAAAAGACAAGTTATGTTTAGATGTCATAGTAAATTTTAGCAAGTCTTGAATATTATATTTTTTGTGTTATAATCTCTGGTATGCCTATTCCCGGACTGACAGTTAAAAAACAACCGACTTATTGGCGGACGCAGCCAATAAAAAAAACTCCCAAAAAACCAAAAAGAAAAGTTTTGAGAGTTTCTTTTATTATAATAATTTTCTTTATTTTATTTTTAGGAGCGACTATATTCGCGGGTTTGCTTTGGATTAGCAAAGATTTGCCTAACCCGAATAAATTATCAGAAAGAAATATCGCCCAAAGCACGAAAATTTATGATCGAACGGGCAAAGTTGTACTTTATGAAATATTCACCAATCAAAGAAGAACTTTAGTCAAACTTTCTGACATTCCCCGAGACGTATCTTCAGCCACCATAGTAGCCGAAGATAAAGATTTTTTTAATCATTCCGGTTTTCAATTAAAAGCAATCGCCAGAGCCGTAATTATTAATGTTTTAAAAGGAGGAAAATTCCAAGGCGGTTCCACTTTAACCCAGCAATTGGTAAAAAATGCTTTTTTGTCGCCGGAAAAAAGTTATATCCGCAAAATCAAAGAAATATTTTTGTCTTATCAAATTGAACAAAAATACACTAAAGAAGAAATTCTTCAAATGTATTTTAATGAAATACCTTATGGTTCAAACGCTTATGGCGTAGAAGCGGCCAGCCAAATTTATTTTGGAAAATCAGTCAGGGATTTAACCTTGGATGAAGCCGCGCTTTTGGCCGCACTCCCCAAAGCGCCCACTTATTATTCTCCAGACGGCAACCACCGTGAAGATTTAATGGCGCGAAAAAATTATATTTTGGATTTAATGGTTGAAGGAGGATATATTTCTCCCGAATCAAATCAAAAAGCCAAAAATATTAACACTTTGGAAAAAATTATTTCCCGCCGAGAAAATATCATTGCTCCTCATTTTGTAATGTATATCAAAGAATTATTAACTGATAAATACGGCCAGCGCTTAGTGGAAGAAGGAGGACTTAAAGTTATCACCACCTTGGACGCGGATAAACAAAAAATCGCTGAAGAATCTATTGAAAAATTTGCCGAGAAAAATGAAAAAACTTATGGCGCAACCAATGCCGCTCTGGTAAGTATTGATGTTAAAACCGGACAAATTTTGGCCATGGTTGGTTCAAAAAATTTCTTTAATAATTCAATTGATGGACAAGTTAATGTTGCTCTTCGCTCTCGCCAACCCGGCTCTTCTTTTAAACCAATTGTTTATGCCGAAGCTTTTGAAAATGGATTTACGCCTGATACAATTGTTTTTGACACCGAAACAAATTTTGGTTCTTCCGGTATTGGTCAGAAAGATTATATTCCTCAAAATTACAATAAAAAATTTAACGGTCCGGTAACAATGCGCAAAGCCCTGGCCGGTTCTCTAAATATTCCCGGCGTTAAAACTCTTTATTTAGCGGGAGTAGACAATGTTTTGGATTTGGCCAGCCGAATGGGTTATACCACCTTAACCGACCGAAGCCGCTATGGACTTTCTTTGGTTTTGGGCGGCGGCGAAGTTAAATTATTGGAACATGTTTCAGCTTTTGGAATTTTTGCCAGAGAAGGCAAAAAAATTCCCAATGTCGCCATTTTAAAAGTGGAAGATAATGAAGGAAAAACTTTGGAAATAAATGATTCTCATCTTTTCTTGCCCCAAGAAGTTCTCTCTCAACAATCCGCTGATTATATTAATGATATTCTTTCTGATAATAAAGCGCGAAGTTATGTTTTTGGCGAACAAAATTATTTTACTCTGCCCGATCGTCCCGTGGCAGCCAAAAGCGGCACGACAAATGATTTTAAAGATGCTTGGACAATCGGTTATACGCCTTCACTTGTTACCGGAGTTTGGGTCGGTAATAGCCGCAATACAGTGATGAAAGAAAAAGCGGATGGAGGAACAATCGCTGCGCCGATTTGGCAAAATTTTATGAAAGAAGCGCTGAAAAATACTCCTCCGGAAAATTTTATTCCGCCTCAACCGATTTCTACGGATAAATCCATTCTTAAAGGAGAATTACCGAATGAAGTTACTGTTAAAATAGATAGAGCTTCAGGAAAATTAGCTACGGATTTAACGCCGGCTTCTTTTGTTGTAGAAAAAACTTTTAAAGGATATCACGATATTCTTTATTATGTTGATAAAAATAATCCTCAAGGACCGGCTCTTCAAAATCCGGCTAATGATCCTCAATACAGCCGCTGGGAAGAAGGAATCCAAAAATGGCTGAAAGAAGAAGCAAAAACGCAAAAAAATCCTTCGCTGATTGCCGAACTAGCACCAACTACTTATGATGATTTGCATGTTCCGGCCAATCAACCGAATATTTCAATTACTTGGCCTAATACTGGCGCCATTAGTAAAAATAAAACTTTAGAAGTCAAACTTGGAGCTTCTGCTCCGCGAGGAATTAAAAAAATAATTTGTTCGATTGACGATATACCGGTGACAACCGCTTATTATTATCCTTATAAATGTGAACTGAATCTTATTGGTCTTAATCCCGGAGAACACAAAGTCAGCGCCACGGCTTACGACGATATTGATAATTCAAAAACCGAAGAAATTTTCATTACCACCACTCAATTTTTTGAAAAAAAAATAACCTGGATTTCTCCGGAAAACAATAAAATATTATGGCAATCAAATTTTCCTGTAACGCTTTCTGTTTTGGCGCCGATCGTAAATATAAATAATATTAAATTTTTCGCTCAAAATTTAGAAACTAATCAGACATTTTTAATCAGCACTATTTTTACTCCTGAAACCAATGGCCAATTTGATTTAAACTGGCCAAGCGCCCAACCCGGGAAATATAAACTTTGGGTTGAAGCTGTTGATGTTTCTTTAAATTCAATCCCGGCTGACGAAATAAATATTGAAGTGAAATAAAAAATCTTTATTAAAAAATACCGAGCGTTTTAAAACATTCGGTATTTTTTAATTTATTTTTTAAAAATTTTAATTATTTTTTTCTATTACAATCATTGCTTTTTTGATTTTTGTTTCTTCGGTCTCCCTAAATAGCAAGGCATATATTGATCAAAAGAGCAGTCATGACATTGTTTAATAGGCAAAAGTCTGAAATATTGCTTTAGCAGTTTTTCTAAATCTTTCTTTAAAAATATAAGTAAGCGTTTATGTTGTTTAGAACCAAATACTTTTTCACACCACCGATAAAAATCCTTAGGAACTTTAGCTTGTTTATATAATGGGGCCATTTTTTTAAAAACAGGAGCCCAGTCAACGATACTTGGAGATTTAGGAAAAGGATTAGCATCGCTTAAATATTTTAAGTACATATAAAGTTCAGTTTTTGAAATTTTTTTCTTTCTATATTTTTCAAACCATTTAATCCATTTTTCTCCTTTAATTTCAGGCTTAAGATTTGCACGGGTTACCTCTCTTAATAAAATATATCCGTCAGGTTTTAATAAATCTTGAAGTTTGCTTAGGAGTTTTTTCAGATCATTTTTGCTCAGTAATTGATTCAAAGAAGCGTCACTCAAAATTAAGTCAAAGCTTTCTTTTTTGAATTTCATTTCTAACCAGTTACAGATAACTTTTTTCTCTTTTGGGTTTTTATGTTTTACTATTTCATCCATAGCCTTGATCATATCTTGGCTTATATCACAAACAATGGTTTCTAGATGGTACTTTGTGCAGATGTCTCTTGACTCGGGCGTGGCTCCCAAAATTAAAACTTTTGATTTTTCTTTAACCTTTTGTTTGATTATTTTTTGCCAAATTTCAATTTGACTGGAACTGGGCCTGGCCGGTGGTTTTATATATTTTTTCCAGACCGAAGCCATTTGTTTCCAAGTTTGAATTTGTGGTTTTTTCGTCATACTATTTTTTTTATTTCCTTTTAGCTATGAATAATTTTACAGGATAAAAATCATATTTATCACTGTCGCTTTGTTTAACATCTATTAATTTGAAATATTTACTTATTAGTTTTATAAATTCTTTCTGTTTAACAATGGTATGAAAAATATAATTCTTTAACCTCCACAGCTTTGTAAATTCTTCCTTATTAATTATCTTTATTTGATAAGCTTTTTTAAATTGTTCAAAAACTTTTTTAGCATCATTGATTTTGGTTAAGGGATTATAAACCTGTTTTTTAAAATTCAGAAATCTACCTCTCAAATAAAAATTGTTAAATGTGAATTTACCCTCTCTGAATAATTTCACATTTTTCTCAAAATTATTAAATTTTCCATTATCAGGATAAACCACCTCTTTCAAAGAAAGATATCCTCCGGGAACAAGCCATTTTGCCATTAGAGAAAAAATCTTTGGAAAGTCTTTGAAAGATAAATTATTTATTGCGATATCACTTAAGATAATATGAAAAGAATTATTTTTCAAAGGTACGGATAACCAATTACTTTTTATTATTGTTTCTTTTGCCCTGTCTTTTACTTTGACTAATTGTTGTGTTTTCTTTATCATTTCCAAGTTCATATCACAAGCAATTACTTCAAATCCTTCTTTTAAAGCTAAATCTCGAAGCTCAGGAGTAACCCCTAAAATAAGAGCTTTAGGATTTTTGAATCTTCCCTTGATTATCTTTAGATTATTTCTATGAAAAACTAAAGTTTTTTTATCAGGGACTATTGGACTTAATTTCCTTTTAGCATAATACTCTAAATGATTAATCTGACTCCATTCTTTTAATTTTTCTCGTTTAGTAATTTTCCCCATATTATTTTTTAATTTATTTTTTAAAAATTTTAATTATTTTTTTCTATTACAATCATTGCTTTTTGGCCATTTAAAATTTCTACCGCCTTCTCGTCTTTGGATAAATTTTCTTTTTCGCCTAAAGCAAACGGCCAGTCATGAATTGAATCCCAAAAATTATCATAAGAATAAGAAAAATTTTCTCCGCGCTTGGTGCCCGGATCATTGGTAATAATTTCTTTATCATTATATCCTTTTACCACTAACATATGGTAAACCGGCCCCGGATTTTTAAAATATTTATTTTCAAGCAATCGTCCGGCCGTCGGCACAATCACTAAATTGCCCTGACTGAGCTGATATTTTATATCGTCAATATTTTTAATGGAAGTAAAATATATTTTTTCAATACCGAAATATTGTTGAGCCATTTTAATAATATTTTCCGAATTCAAATCATAATGTCCGCCGAAATTATCCATTTGCCAGCTGACTGAAGATAAAATTTCTTGATCTGCCGCAGCCAAAGATAATTTTTGATTATTCAACCAATATTTAGCCATAATTAAAGCTGTTTCTTCACAAGCTTCATTGTGCAAATCATCCCATTTACCGAAAGGAGCTTGAGAAACAAAAGGCACAGATAAATTAACGCTTGATTTTATTTCGCGGGTTTCAGGAATTATTTTATTTTCTTCAACTAAAGGTTGAGTTTCTTTGTTTACTATTTTACTTTGTTCCGGAATAGATTGATTGGTGTTTATTTTTTCAGTTTGATTTGTTTCGGCCGGCACTACTTCTTTTTTTGACAAATCTTTGGGCGAAAATAACCAAAAATCAAAAACAAAAACCGTGGCAATAGTTACGAAAATAATAATTATTTTTTGAGCAATTCTTTTGTTATTTTTTGCCATATTGAGTTTGATAATATTTTAAATATTCTCCTGTTTTGATTCTTTGCCACCAACTCTGATTATTTTTATACCAATCAACTGTTATTTTTAAAGCTTCACTGAATTTATATTCGGGTTTCCAACCCAATTTTTTTATTTTTGACGAATCTATGGCATAACGGCGATCATGAGCCAAACGATCTTTAACATATTCAATAGATGATTCATTTTTGCCCAATATTTTAAAAATATTTTTAGTGATTTCAATATTTTCTTTTTCGGAATTTCCGCCAATATTGTAAATCTCACCAATTTTTCCTTTATGCAAGACCAAGTCAATGGCTATGGAATTGTCTAAAACATAAAGCCAATCGCGTACTTGTTTGCCATCGCCGTAAATCGGCACTTTTTTGCCTTCTAATAAATTAGTGACAAAAAGCGGAATTAATTTTTCCGGATATTGAAAGGGGCCGTAATTATTTGAACTGCGAGTAATTAAAACCGGCAAATTATAAGTTTTAAAATATGACAAAGCCAATAATTCTGCTGATGCTTTTGAGGCAGAATAAGGACTGGAAGGGTCTAAAATATCAGTTTCCTTGAATTTACCCTTTAAAATAGAACCGTAAACCTCATCAGTGCTGATTTGAATAAATCGGCTGATTTTATATTTTTTTGAAGCTTCAAGCAGAATTTGAACACCCAAAATATTGGTTTTAATAAATTCTTCCGCGTCTAAAATGGAGCGATCAACATGGGTCATGGCGGCAAAATTTATAATCGCATCCGGTTTTTCATTTTTTAATAAATTATCAATCAAATTTTTGTCACAAATATCGCCTTTGATAAATTTATAATTCGGATTTTTCTCAATATCTTTTAAATTTTCCAAATTGCCGCAATAATTTAATTTATCCAGATTAACTATCTGATAATTTTTATATTTTTTAAAAATATAATGGATAAAATTACTTCCTATAAAACCGGCTCCGCCGGTGACTAAAATTTTCTTCATAAATATAAAATTATTTTTTAACCCGCGCCCTAAATCCGAAGTAGATTTAGGCGTTATAATTAGTTTAATTCACGGGAACGCCTACATCCCAACTTTGTTGGGACTGCGGCTTATTTTAGTTTTAGATTAATTTTATTTAAAGATTTAGGGCGGGGTTCTCAAAATTCTAATCAAAAATTCTTCAGTTATTAACCTCTAATTTTTGAAGAATTTTGGAACACCCAAAATTTATTTAAATAAAAACGGATAAACATAACCAACAAAGCGCTGATCGCTTTACCCAAAAGATCGTATAAATTTATTTTTTCCACCAAAAATCCGAATAAATATTGATAAATTGCCAATCCAATAATTACCACCACCCAAAATTTCATATACTGCCGAAAAATTCCAACTTCTTCGTTTCTAAATGTCCATTTTTTATTCATGGTGAAATTAACCGTTGCCCCGACGACTGTGCCGAAAAAATTGGCCCAAAGATAATGAATTCTGAAAAATGGAAAAAGACGAGTCAAAAAAATATAAACGGCGAAATCTAAAATCGTACAGATCCCGCCGGTAATAAAAAACTTAATAAACTGTCTGAGATGAGGATATTTTTGAACAATTGAAAGATTTCTTATTTTTTCAATAATTCTTTTCATTTATTTCAAATATTCTGCTTTATTTTTATTATGTTCTTCAATTGTTTGACTGAAAATAATTTTTCCTTCAGGAGTGGAAAGAAAACAGCAATAATCGCTATTTAAAGGATAAATTGTCGCTCTGATCGCCGAAAGACCTGGATTATTAATCGGTCCGGGCGGCAAACCGCGGTGAAGATAGGTATTATAAGGTGAAGGAGTGCGAGTATCTTCAAAACTCAAATGCGCTTTTGGCGCTCCTAAAATATAATTAATTGTGGCGCAAGATTCTAATGCCCAATTCTCTTTTAATCTTTTCCAAAAAATATCTGCCACTAATCTCCTGTCTTGATCTAAGGCCGCTTCTTTCTCCACTATGGAAGACATGGTTATAAATTCAAAAATAGTTTTGTTGGATTTTTTAATATCAGTCCTCAGCTGGTCGTCTAATTTTTTACCAAAATTATCCAACATTTTTTTAATAATGGCTTCGGAGGTGGTGTCTTTAAAAAATTTATAAGTATCAGGAAAAAGATAACCTTCTAAATTATTACTTTCTGGCTGACTGGCTAAAAAATCATAAGTGGAATATAAAGTTTGATCTTGGCTTATTTTTTCCAAGGCGGCCAAAAAATCTGTCTGAGAAACTAATCCCGCTTTTTCTAAAACAGCGCCAATTTCTTTATTGGTTAAACCCTCAATAATAGTGACTGTTTTTTCTTGAGCTATTGCCTGACTAGTTAAAGATTTAATCAGATCGTTTAATGTCATTCCTTTATTTAAAGAATATTCTCCGGCTAAAAATTTATTGCGTGTATTGGTCAAAAAGGCGTACAATTCAAATAATTTGACATTGTTAATAATACCCTTGTCTTTTAATTTAGCGGCGATATCATTAAGCCCTTCTCCTTTTTCCACAATAAAAGTTTGCACCTGGCCTTCTGTAACGACCGGTTTTGAATGATTAAAACAAAAATACAAGCCGATGGCTATAACGACAAAAACCAAATAACCAATGATAATTCCCTTTTTTTCCATACAAAAAAATAATTAAAGTCCCAATTTCTTATATATTTCTTTAATCGATTCTTTTAATTTTTCTTTATCGGGAGTTTCTTTTTTTAAGCGATTTTTCTCTTTGCGGATAAATTTGCAAAGGCTGTAGGACAAACGTGGTTTAGTCATAAAATCATATAAGTTATTATTATGTTTTTATTATAGCAAAAAGGGGTTGTTTTTGCAACCCCTTTTTAAAATATTTCATATTTCCTCCTTTTAACAAAAATATTTTATTAATAATCCGATAATATTCCCTCCTCCCCAAACAATCATACCCATCCCGACTACAAAAATCACACAATCAATTTCAAATTTTCTGATTTTTGCTTCAGGGTTTCCAAGCCTCAGTTTATCGCCGATAAACATTAGCCCCGCGCCGATAATTACCAACAAAATAAATCCAGAATATTGTGACATTTCTCGCCTCCTTTTTTAAAACTACTATTGGTATTTATTTAAGCATTTTTTTCGTTTTTGTCAACCCCTATATTTTAATAGACAAAAAAAATAAAAAATGTTATAATACCCTACATTGTATAAACGACTAAATAATCTATGAGAGAATTTGAACAATTTGGTGAAAATAATTTTTTCCCAGACCAAGAAAAAATAAATAAAAAAGAAAATCCAACTGACAAAAATCCTGTGGGACAAGTTTTTAATTCTTCCCCCCGCCCGCACGTGGAAATAGAGAAGAAAAATGAACAGCAAGAATTAATAAATAATTTAAATGAAATTTTAGAGGAGCCCCGGGAGGTTTTAAAGAAGCTGAATAATCTGGCAGAAAAAAAGCAACAAAAATCAGTTCCGGAATTACTTTGGAATCTTTATGCCTTCATTAGTAAGGATATTCAATCTAACCAACCCGATAGAATAAAAGATGCTAATAATTTAATTGGACTTTTGGAAACCCTTGATTTTCAAAATCAAGAACAAATCCTGAAAGAAAACGAATTATCAACTTTGTCTGCCCAACGAAAAGAGCTTGGCCTTAATGTATTTACTAAAGAAAATTTTCAAACCAAAATTCTCAATAAAGCGATAGAATATGGTTTAATTCTTTTGGTTTCTTCTAAAATTTTTGATCAAACCAAGCCTCTTCAACCGCTTAATCCAACCACTGAATTTTATTATCCACACTTGGAGAAAGACCCCCAAAACCACAAATCAATACAGCAAATAGATCAATATAAATTTAATGGCGATTTAAATTCAGAAACAGCTGAAAAAATTTTTTATGAACTTGCTAAATATGCCAGATTAATCGAGCCTTTGGAAAAAATTTTTCATTTAAAAGAAAAATACCGCGAAAAACTGAATCCTCTGAAAAACTAAAAAATATACTTAAAAAAATAATATAAACCTATGATTTTCAATAATCAAAATTTTCAAGAAGAAGTTTTAGAATCAAAATTGCCCGTTCTGGTGGATTTTTTCAGCACTTGGTGTCCGCCTTGCCAAATGATTGCTCCAATTATTGAAAAATTATCCCAAGAAATGGAAGAAAAAATTAAAATCGGCAAATTCAACATTGAGGATAGCGTGGAATTGGCCCAAAAATATAATATCGGCACTGTTCCAACTTTGATTTTTTTTAAAAATGGAAAAGAGATAAAAAGATTAAGGGGAGCTCAAAGCGAAGAAAATTTACAACAAGAAATTGATTCAATTTTATGATTTATGATTTAATCATTGTCGGCGCCGGACCAGCCGGCCTATCCGCTTCTATTTATGCGTCTCGCGCCGGACTTAAACATTTATTGATCGGCCAAATGGAGCAAGGACTGACTGCTACCATTTTTTCTATTGAAAATTATCCCGGTTTTGAAAATATTTCCGGACCGGAATTAATGCAAAAATTTTCAGACCAAGCAAAAAAATACAATGCCGAAATTTTATCCGACGAAGTAATTAATATTAAAAAAGAAGAAGAAATCTTTAAAATTAAAACTAAAAATAATAAAAATTTTGAATCAAAAACAATAATTTTAGCTTATGGCAATCAGCGCCGAAAATTAAACGTGCCAGGAGAACAGGAATTTACCGGCAAAGGCGTGAGTTATTGCGCTGTTTGCGATGGCCCTTTATATAAAAATAAAACAGTTGCCGTGGTCGGCGGCGGAAATTCAGCTCTTTCCAGTGCCATTTTCTTGGCCAAACAAGCGGCCAAGGTTTATTTAATCAGTATTTATGAACAATTTAAGGGCCAAACTGTTCTGCAAGAACAAATTCAGCAAGAAAAAAAGATTATCCCAATCGTCAATCATTCAATTAAAGAAATCAGGGGTAAAGATATGGTTCAAGAAATTATTTTAAATACTCCTTCGAAAGAAACTGAAATTTTAAAACTTGACGGCGTATTCGTGGAAATCGGCTATGAACCGAGTAAAAATTTGTCTTTATTTGACAGTTCCGCCAATCCGGAAAAAAATAAAGCCGGTTATATTCAAACCGACTATTTAACGCGCACCAATATTCCGGGTTTATTCGCCGCCGGAGATATTGCCGGCGAACCGGATAAATTACGACAAATTATTACTGCCAGTGCCGAAGGATCTATTTCTGCAATTGCCGCTTTTCGTTTTTGCCAAAAACCATCTGACAAAAAATAATTATCACTCCTCCTGAAATCATCAGATCTGCCAAATTGATAATTGGAAAATAAAAAACACTCAAATAATCTATCACTGCCTTGTATTCCAAACGATCCAAAAGATTGGAAATCGCTCCGGCAAAAATCAAACTGAAAGCTAAAATTTTGGAAACATTTTTTGTTCTATAACCTTTAATCAAATTGTCTGCCAACCACCAAAAAATAATAATTAATAAAAAATAAAAAAGTATTCCGTTAAACGGAATACTTAAAGCCAAATTTGGATTTTTAAATAAAGAAAAATTAAAGAATAAATTATCAATAGTCCTGTCCAAAAGGGCTATTTTTTTAAACAATCGGTCTAAAATAAAAAAAAACAAAACCAATATATTGATTAATATTAATTTATTTTTCATTTTTAAAATTATTATTTATGGCAATCAAGGCAATGCTTGGCTTGGGGTAAAACTTTAAGCCTTTTTATATCAATCGGCTGTCCGCATTTTTCACAAAGCCCGTATTTGCCTTTTTCGATTTTTTTTAAGGCAGTCTCCACATTATTTAAAGAATTTTCAAGCGTATCTTCCAAAGAAAGAGTATCAATAAAAGTCGCCACTTCATCAGCGTTTTCATCTTCAGAATCGCCATATTCAGGGAATTTAGCTTCATAACCATTTTGGTTGCGAGCGCTTTTGTTGGCAATTTCTTCCAATTGTTTTTTTAATTCTTGTCTCTGCTTTAAAAGGTCTTCTTTGATTGAAGCTAAAAAGTTTTTTAACATAATTTTTTTAAAATTAAAGTTATTAAAAGCCCTCTCTTGATAATAATCTTATTATTAAACGAGTGAAATAAAGAGTAACTTGCCTACTGGCGAGATTAATCTTCTGATCCCGCTGTTAGCGGGAGCAGATATCAAAGGGTTAATACCCTTTATTTTGATGCTCTCATATTAGGGTATAACACATCTTTTTCAAGGCAAGTTATCCACATTTAAAATAATCTTAAACAGCCTTTGATTTTCAGGCCCTGATTAATGATAACCATATCCTCTACTCCGAACTGTTTGATTTTCCAATACAAAACCGGAGAAAAAAATTTCTTTAAAATATCCGGAGAAAAATAATTTGAAATATTTAAATTATCGTTTATTTGAGAATTTGATTGATAATTAATGAGTATTTTTTCCAAAGATGGAATATTATTTGAAATAAAAGCGTATTTATCATCTTGGGCTAAAGCTATTTCTGTCTTGTTGTCTAAAAAATAAAATAATTTTAAATTATTAACCGATTTTTCATTAAAATCAAAAATACTCGGGTCGGCCACTAATTCAATAAAAGAAGTTTTATCCGGTAAAATCACTTTTCTTTCAATTGGATTTTTAAAAGCCAGATTTTCTTTAATTTTTCCTTCCAAATCGTCCAAGGCTTTAATATTGGGAGAAATAACGGTTAAACTTAACTTGTCCGATGATGCTGATTCTTGTTTTATTTGATTTAGAGAAACCAAACTTGGATAAAAATTTTGAATATCCGGAGAAAATAAATCCAAGCCACCCCACAAGATAGCAATGGTTTTAAAATCATCTTGAAAAAAAGGAGCAATAAATTTTTTTCCTTGTTCCCAGCTAAACTCTTGGTTGTCTGAATTTAAAAAATATTTTGAAGAACCGCCGAAATCCAGGGCTAAAGAATTTTGGTAAGGAATAAAATTAATTTTTAAAAATGCGCCCTTAAAATCCTTTATTTTGCCGATTGTTTCAAGATTTAACCCTAAAACATCTTTTTTAAACAGCGGGGAATCAACGAATTCTTTTAAATTAAAATATCCCCTTCCCCAAACTAAATCAGAAGAAAAAGAAAAATCAGCAACTTGGTTTTTGAGCCCTGACGAATTCAATTGAATATCATTTAAAATTTCCGAACGAGTGGCTATCGCCCAAATATGGGGAGCCAATTTTTTATAATGAAAAATCTCTGAACCGGCGCCGGACATAATCAAGGGAAAACCAGCAACCCGAGGTTTAGTTTTAAAAATAAAAACCAGAGAAGGATTTTGAGAAGAATTATTATCAAAAAAAACAAAACAGCCGACTTCGTCTAATAAAGAAATGGTTTCTTGGCGAAAATTAGCGCCAATAATAGCTAAATCTGACTGGCTGGTTAAAAAAGAATTCATTGTTTTTTCCGGCCAATGTTCTTTTAACCATTTATCGCCCAAATAGCCGCCTTGGTGAAATTTATTTAAATCAAGGTGCAAATAAAAAAGCGTATTGGAAGGCGCATAATTTATCAGGTTGTCCGTTTTATAATAAAAAAAATAAATTGAAATAATAAAACTGGCCAGTATTAAAACAGCCAGTGCCAAAAAAAGATATTTTTTATGAAAATTTTTGAACATTTTTAATTTTAAATTGGGAAAAGCTTCTTATTTGTCCTTTATTTTAACTCTTAAAGCAGAGATGTCAATCTGGTATTTATTTAATAGTGAGGGGGTTGACTGATTTTTAAAGATGTTTATAATAATCCTATATGATTAGCGACACAACAAAATTAATTAAAAAAGAGTATCTTCAATCGGCTAAATTGCTTCCCAAGATGGGCGATTTGGTTGAAGGCCAAATTTTAGAAATTGGCCGAAATGAAATTTATTTAGACATCGATGGAATTACCACCGGTATTATCCGTGGTCCGGAGCTTTTTGACGAATCTGGAGAATTTTCCAATTTAAAAGTTGGGGACACAACTTCGGCGACCGTCATTGATCTGGAAAATGAAAGAGGTTTAATGGAATTATCTTTCCGTTATGCCAGTCACAAAAAAGCATGGGATCAGTTAATAGAACTGATGGAAAAAGGTGAACCAATAAAGGTAAAAGCCCTAGAAGCCAATAAAGGCGGGCTTCTTATCCGTTTTGGAAAAGTGGCCGGATTTTTACCTGTTTCCCATTTAAGCGGCGAACATTATCCCCGGGTTGACGGCGGCAACAAAACCAGAATTCTGGAAAAACTCAAAACATATATCGGACAGGAATTTTCCGTCCGAATTATCAATGTTGATGAGGAAAATGAAAAATTCATTGTTTCGGAAAAAAATATTTCAACACCGACTGGAGAATCTATTTTATCAAATTATAAAATTGGCGATGTTGTTGAAGGAAAAATCAGCGGAATAGTTGATTTTGGCGCATTTGTTACTTTTGATAAAAGCCAAGAAGGATTAATTCATATTTCCGAATTAGCTTGGCAAAGAATAGATCATCCCAAGAATGTAATTAACGTTGGGGATAAAGTAAAAGCAAAAATCATCGGCATTACCGAGGATGGCAAAATTTCTTTATCCACCCGAAGATTAATAGAAGATCCATGGGTTAAAGTATCAGAAAAATATAAAGTGGGGCAAGAAGTTCTAGGAACTGTTTTAAAAATTAATCCTTTTGGTTTATTTGTGGAATTAGATCCTGATATTCACGGGCTGGCCCATATTTCCGAGCTTTCCGACCAGCCGGTAACGGATATGTCTAAGATTGCTAAAATCGGTGATCAAATAAAATTCAAAATTGTCTCTGTAGAACCGGAAAATCATCGTTTAGGACTTTCTTTGAGAAATAATAAAGAAGATAAGCCTCAAGATCAACAATCTGGCGACGAGAAATAAACACTATGAAAAATTTATTAAAGAATTTTCTCATTTTTTTGATTATTTTTTTGGTAATTGCCGGAATTTTCAGTTTAACAAGTTCTGATAGCAAAAAAATTCAAGAAATAAGCATAAGCCAGTTGGTCCAAGAAATTCAAGAAGATAAAGTAAAGGAAATTGTCGTTACTGACAATTCCTTAAATATTTTATTAGTTAATCAAGAAAAACAACTTACTTTAAAAGAAGACAATCAGCCCTTGGTTGAACTTTTAACCAACTATGGGGTCGGCTCGGACAAACTTTCAAAGCTCTCCATAAAAGTTAAAACCGCCAGCAATCGCAATGTCTTCTTAACCGTTATTTTGCCTATTTTATTGCCCTTCCTGCTTTTGGTGGGCTTTTTTTATTATTTATCAAATCAAATGAAGGGATCGGGAATGCAAGCTTTTAAATTTGGAGAAAGCAAGGCCAGACAGATTAATCCAAAAGACAAAAGAACAAAAGTAACCTTTCAAAATGTGGCCGGCGTTCATGAAGCCAAAGAGGCCCTTCAAGACGTGGTAAAATTTTTAAAAAGTCCGAAAAATTTCATCAATATGGGAGCTAAAATTCCTAAAGGAGTGCTTTTAATCGGTTTGCCGGGCACGGGAAAAACTCTTCTTGCTAGAGCCGTAGCCGGAGAAGCAAATGTCCCGTTTTTTCATATTTCCGGTTCTGAATTCGTGGAAATGTTTGTCGGCGTCGGAGCTTCGCGCGTCAGAGATCTTTTCAGAAGAGCGCAAAAAAATCTTCCTTGCATTATTTTTATTGACGAGCTTGATGCCGTTGGCCGCATAAGAGGGTCAGGGGTTGGAGGATCTCACGATGAAAGAGAACAAACCTTAAATCAAATTCTTGTTGAACTTGACGGATTTGAACCTAATAGCGGATTAGTGGTTATGGCTGCGACAAATCGACCTGATATTTTAGATCCGGCTTTATTAAGACCCGGGAGATTTGACAGAAAGGTTATTTTAGACATACCCGATATTAAAGATCGCGAATTTATTTTAAAAATTCATTCCACCGGCAAACCATTGGCATCAAATGTAGATCTGCATCAAATTGCCGAAAGAACGCCTGGTTTCTCAGGGGCAGACTTGGAAAATCTTTTAAACGAAGCAGCCATTTTAACTGTTAAAAATAATAAAAAGAAAATCGGCCATGAAGAAATTTTAGAAAGCATAGATAAAGTTTTATTGGGGCCGGAAAGAAAAAGCCATATTCTATCGGATAAAGAAAAAAATATCGTTGCTTATCATGAAGCTGGCCATGCCATAGTCAGCTGGAATTTGCCAAGCTGCGATCCGGTTCATAAAGTATCTATTATCTCTCGCGGACAAGCGGCGGGCTATACTCTGCGCATGCCGGAAGAAGAAAAATACCTTCGTTCCAAACCGGAATTTTTAGACAATATTGCCGTTTATCTTGGCGGTTATATAAGCGAAAAACTTACATTTAAAGAAGTAACCACTGGTGCCTCTAATGATCTGCGACAGGTAACTCATTTAAGCCGCAAATTGGTAACTGAATTCGGTATGAGCGATGTTTTGGGTCCTCGCACTTTTGGCGAAAAAGAAGAATTAATTTTCTTGGGCCGCGAGATTTCCGAAAGACGCGATTATTCCGAGAAAATCGCTCAGACCATAGACGAGGAGGTTTCTAAAATCATTAATCTTTGCTATAATAAAGCCAAAGAGATTCTTGAAAAAAATAAAGAAAAATTGGAAGAAGTGTCTAAAATTCTGCTTAAAAAAGAAACTATTGAAAAAGATGAATTCGCCAAAATCATGAAAAATTAATTTTATGGAAATCAAGACATTAAAACAAGTTTTAAAAATCATCTGGGACAAGCCGATTTTGTGGTTATTGGGTTTTTTAGGCATTCCTTTCGCGGTTAACGAAATCAGCTTGATTATCATTAATATTGAAAAAATTAATAATTGGATAAACAATTTAATCACCCTTAAAGTAATCCGCTCCCAATTTGGACAAATTTTTTCCTCTATTTCCTCTCCTGTATCAATTAATCTTGTTGCTCTTTCCAAATTTATTTTAGCGACCCTAATCACCTTATTGTTTATTTATCTTTCTTTCCTGGTTTATATTGCCTTTTTATTTATCGCTCAACGCTTAAAAAACAAAAAAGATATTATTGTCTCTGAAATTTTACAAAAAAGCAAAAAATATATTATTCCGGTTGTCGGGCTTAATCTTATTTCTTTTTTCATTATTTACGGGTTTCTAAGCCTGGTTGGGTTAACACCGCTTTATAAAATTCAAATTCCTGTTTTTGTCTATATTATATTTTTTATCCTAATTGAAGTGTTTATTTCTTTTGTTTCCCGTTATATTGTCTGCTTTCTGGTTTTAGAACAAGAGAAGTTCTCTTCGGCTATTAAAAAAGGCATTGTTTTCTTTATAAAAAATTGGTTTATTACCCTTAAGACCTCTTTAATTCTGTTTATAATCACCATTTTATTCGGATTGGTAATTTTATTAATATCTATCGGCGTTTCTTGGCCTTGTTTCTTTTTGTTTTATATATTCCTACAGTTTAATTTAACCTTTGGATTTTGGCTGGTTTTCTTATTTTGGGCGCTTCTTTTAACGATTATTTTAATATTCTTAATCTCAATTCTTTCCGCTCTTCAATTTTTAATTTGGAATAATTTATTTCTTCAAATATCTCATCCGGAAGAAGAATTTTAAGCTGTGAAAAAAGGGTGGAAAAACAAAAAAATAAGATGTTGATAAGATGTGGCTATTTTCTCCATTTCTAAAGGGTGTCGGGTTATCCATTTATTTTCCCGTTTTTATCTACCGCTTTATAACAAGCATTGCTTATTATAAAGCATACTTCTATTGATAATTTTAATTTTCCCACTTTTCAACATAGCTTATTACTATTATTATATATTTATAAATTAAAAAATAATTCATAATATTAATCATTATATGAAATTCTCCTGTTTACAAGAAAATTTATCCCAGGGTCTTAACACTGTAAGTCATTTAGCGGGAATTAATAAATCAGGACTGCCTATTTTAAATAATATTTTAATTTCAACCGAAAAGGGCGGCTTAAAATTAAGCAGTACTAACCTGGAAATAGCCATAGAAACCATAATTAGGGCTAAAATAGAAGAAGAAGGCACTTTTACAGTCCCATCTCAGATATTTAATAATTATATAAATTTATTACCCCCAGGAGAAGTTTTAAATTTGGAAATTAAGGACAACGAACTGATCATTGAAGCCAAAAATCAAATAGCGAAAATTAAAGGATCTTCATCTGAAGAATTTCCAATTATTCCTCAAATAGAAAAAAAAGAAAAAATTATTATAGAAAGCAAGGTTTTAAAAGATGCTTTGGAGAAAATTATTTTTACCATCTCGCCCAATGAAACAAGAATGGAAATAAGCGGCGTTTTATTCACCTTGAATTATCCCAAAAATAAAAATTTAACCATTGTGGGAACAGACAGCTACCGACTAGCGGAAAAATCAATTTCTCTGAAAGAATTATCCGCCAAAGAAATAAAAAATATTATTATTCCAGCCAAAACCCTGCAAGAATTGTTAAAAATTATTAAGAATGAAGATGACGTGGAAATTTATTTATTGGAAAATCAAATTTTATTTATTTATCAAAATACAGAATTAATTTCTCGCTTAATCAGCGGTATTTATCCGGATTACAAGCAAATTATCCCCCAGAATTTTAAAACCAAAACCATTCTTAATAAAGAAGATTTTCTGAAAACAGTCAAAGCAGCCAGCTTCTTTACAAAAAGCGGCATTAATGACATTTTCTTAAAATTAATCGCCAAGAAAAATCAAGTTCAAATTTCTTCTTTAAACAATCAAATAGGAGAAAATAAAGCTGTTTTAGAAGGAGAAATTTCAGGAGAAGACAATGAAATTGTTTTTAATTATCGTTATCTACTTGATGGTTTGATTAATTTGGGCGGTGAAGAAGTGAATATAGAAGTGACAAATGACAACACGGCCGCTGTTATTAGATCTGTTTCTGATGAATCTTATTTATATTTAATCATGCCGATTAAAAATAAATAAGACATAAAAATATTTTAAAGGTCGTTTATTCTCACTATTCGTTTTAAAAACGAACAATTAAATAAATCTTTAAAAAATTATGAATAAAGCTGAATTAATTGAAGTTGTAACCAATAAAGCTAAAAATTGTTCTAAAGCTGAAACGGCCAGAATGATTGATACTTTTATTGACAGCATTATAGCCGCTCTTAAAAAAGGAGACAAAGTGGCAATTGCCGGTTTTGGAACCTTTTCCGTTAAATTAAGAAAAGCAAGAGCTGGCATTAATCCAAAAACTCAGGTTAAAATTCAAATTCCTTCAATGAAAGTTCCTAAATTTAAGGCTGGTAAAGAATTCAAAACTTCTGTAAAATAAATTTGAAATTTTTTTAAAAGAGTTTGTTATATTAAAAATAACAAACTCTTTTATTTTATCAACAATTTAGGGGTTGACAAAAAATGATTTTTATGCTAATATATAAATAATATAATAACCAGAAAAAAATAAGTAAGGGGGAAGGATGTCAGCATCACAAAATACAAACGCGCAACAAGGGTTGCGTGAAAAAAAAGTTGTTTTAACAGACGAAGTAACGGGCTATCCAGTAGCCATAAAGTATGTCGCTCCAGATGGAGTCGACGAAATAGCCATTCTTTAAAAAATAAAAAGGAGGAATGTTACGAGGAGATACCCCATGGGTGTCTCCTCTTTTACTATTATATAAATTATCTATTCTTAAAAATGAATCCTAAAATTTAAAATATTTTTCCCAATATTCGTAAAGTTTTTTTGTTGCTCTTAAATCACCGACATTATATTTGGCAATATCCAAGAATTTCTTTTCTTTAAATAAAGCGCTTACATCATCGCCGGTTACTCCATTGGCCTTGGGACTTTCAATATTAAATGCGCGGCTCCAAAGATGTAAACTTCCTTTTCGCCAAACAGCGCCGTAGAAAGAAAGCTGGTCAAACAAATCTATGTGTTTAGAATCATATTTTTGGCTTCCAAGATATCGGTTAGACATTAAATCTTTTGTCGGCAGAACATTATTAATCGCCGACCTGATCATTAAAAACGGCACATCAAATCCTCGGCCGTTGAAACTGATGAATTCTTGATAATTTTTTGCACCGTTCCAAAAATTTTCCAGCATTTCTTTTTCAGTCATTGGTTTGAATTTAATGCCGTTTTCTTCTGTTTCTTTAAGATTGGCATTTGGAGCTTGAAAACAAACCGCCCCTTTATCTTTCTCACAATCTAAAACGCCAATTGCGACAATCTCGCCGGTTAGAGGCGAAAATCCAAGTCCTTGCTTTAAATCTTGCAGGGATTTTTCATATTCGTCATTATCTTTAGAATCTTTTTTAATTGATTTACTGAGAATTTCTTGAGTCGCGGCATCCATCTCATCAAAATTTTCTCCAATTGTTTCAATATCAAAAACTAATTTAGACATAATTTGTAAAGCTATTTAAATTAATAAATATATATACCCCGTCTCGGTCTGGGACAGAGAACTATCAATCAGTGTAAGGGTTTTGGGGTAATTTATCAAGAGCCGAACTGAGGCCTCTCGGTTAGGTTTAATTTTAATGGATTCAGGGTAAATTAAAAGATTTTAGTCGTGTCTCATTTTTTCTGGTTTTGTTCGTAAAATGAGACAAATGCGACAGTAGAAAGGGGGCAATTCTATGTGTCTCATTTTTAATTGTTGTGGATAAATTATTGATAAAATAGTTTATTTCGTCTATAATGAAAACGGGGCAGAAGCGCCCCAAGACCCAATAAAATTTCCTTATTGATTAATTAAATCATTAAGGGATTTTATTTTATGCTCCTCGAGAAATGTCCCAAGGTGCATGTCACTACGGACATTAAGATTGATGCCGTACTTCTCCTCAATAGTACCCATGTGGGTATCATCGCGTTTGTCACGCAATTCTCCATCTTGGTTCCGTGAACGATATCCTTTCATGCCCGATGCATCCGTAGCCATATAATTATCATTTCTTATCTCTAAAAGAGATAAGTTAAATTAAGGAAGGCTCGACGATTCCTTTCTCACCGCTTAAACGGCTAAATCTGTAAAAGACCGTATCACGACAAAAAGTATAATCGTCAAATGATGATGGGGCGTGCCCCGTTTTCATTAAAATTATATAATTAGCACTCAAGTTAGTCAAGTGCTAATAACTAAAATTAATGTAAATTATTTTTTAATTAATTTCAACAAATCCTCTTCGCTTTCATAACCCTTTAATCTGCCCGATAATATTCCCAGTCTATAATTTATCCCCTCGCTCATTAATCGCCAATTGGTATCTAAGAGTATTTTTTTAATTAACCTTTGTAACTTTATTCGGCTATCATATTCAACCCGGCCTGATTTATTATCCTGGACCGTAAAATTAATAATTACATCTCTATTTATTTCTGGTTTAGAAAAATCTAATTTAAGATAATCATTTTTTTCAAGAACCGGAACCAAGAGTTTTTGTAGCTCAACAATAGTGAGCTTTTTTATTTTTACCAATATTTTTTGGGTTTTTTCTTTTTCTTTAAATTCTTTTAAAAATTTAGAAACATTTTCTAAGTTAATTTTTTGTTCAAGATATTTTTGACCTTCTTCATCTGATAAACAAAATCTCTGGCGATCTCTTTTAAGATACGGGTCAATCTTCTTTGGTTGAAGTTTTTCATCTAAATTTAAAACCTCTTTTTCTTTGTGATGACATTTGGGGCAGTTATAGACAGTAGTGATCTTATTCTTTTCTCTTGTATTTTTATCCCTCATCTCGGTTTTACACTTAGGACATCGGGTTGGTTTTAATCTCCATTCTTCACCATTATCCCAAAAAGCCCTGCGTTTATGACACTTCGGGCATTCAAAGAAAAATAATACTCTATCTTTGCTCTCATCAAGCTCTGTGTGTAAAGTTTTATCTATCACGGTCATAATTGAACCACAAATAAAACAAGAAATACTTTCTGGTGGTGGGGTATTTTTAAATCTTTCATCTCTTCGCCGGTCACGATCTATCCATTTATTAATAGTTTCTGATTTTTTAGCGTAGCGTTCTCCTTTAACAAAATATAGGACAGTTGGAATAAAAACTTTTACCTTAAATTCTTTTTTAATTTTATTCTTTTTAGATTCACTGTCTTTAGTTGAAATCCAATCTTTGGATATACCACGTTTTTCCCAACTCCTACATTCTTCAATTGTAGAGTGGTCGTAGAGACCACGATAATACGGTTCGTCCTTAAGGTTTGTTTCTGTTTTTGTCTCGTCCATAAACGTTATTTTAAATTATAGGCTTAATAAAAGCAAGAAATTCTACTAGCCAGGGCTGTCACATTTTCCATTTTTTGACGTCTTAAATAATAAGAGGGCAAAAAAAATAACTCCTTCCGTGTTGACAATATTTTTCTGTTTTGCTACACTTTAAAAGTACGGTACTTTAGAACAATTTAATTAATCGATCCAATTATTCTTATTCAGTTATAAAAACTGGCGGGCCACGATGCCTGGCATAGTTAAAGCCACTGGTAAGTATTGGAATAATCACCTAAATAGGTGAGTATTTCCAGTATTAACCAGTGGTTTTTTGGTTTTTAGTAAATACTCCGCTTTATTTAGGGCAGGGTATTTTTATGTTTAAAAATAAACCACCACCTCAAAAAATTTAATAAAGAATTAAGTAACTTTTAATTTTAATTAAATTCATATGATCGATGTAACAAACAAACTTAATATCGTTTACGTTCCGATAAATTCTTTAAAGGCTGCAAATTATAATCCCAGAAAATGGGACCAAGCAGCCATTAAGAATTTAATTGAAAGCATAAAGAAATTCGGCATTGTTGATCCATTTTTAGTTAATAGCACTCCGGCCAGAAAAAATACTTTAATCGGCGGACACTTTAGATGGAAAATTGCCAAAGATTTAAAAATAGAAAGTGTACCGGTAGTATATATCAACATCCCGGATATTGAAAAAGAAAAAGAGCTGAACATTCGCTTGAATAAAAATTTAGGCGATTGGGGTTGGGATTTGTTAGCGAATTTTGACGAAAAATTTCTGGCAGATATAGGGTTTTCATCTGAAACATTAGATCAAGTTTTTGGAATTGATAATGACCCGGAAGTTTTCGACTTAGAGAAAGAACTAAAGAAACTTAGTATTGAAAAAGTTGAAGTTCAAAAAGGAGACATATACCAACTTGGACAGCACCGGATGATGTGCGGAGATTCGACCATTGAATCCGACGTCTTAAAACTGATGGCCGGAGAGAAGGCGTCTCTTTGTCTGACCGACCCTCCGTATATATTAAATTATTTGAAGGGTAAGAAAAAACACGGTCAAGCCGCCACGGGATTCGGATATAAACGAGATCGGAGATATTTAGAAACAGATGAATTACCGCCCGACTTTACTGAAAAATGGATGGCAAATGTCTCCAAAGTTGCTAAACCCGATTTTTCCATTATCGTTTACGAGAATTGGAAAAACATCAGAACAATTTGGGGCGAGATGGAAAAATATTGGAAAGTTAAAAATATGTTGGTCTGGCATTTGCCGAATAGAACGCAGGGTTTTGCCGCAAAATACAAATTTTTTTCAAAGCATGACATCGCTATGGTCGGCGGTTCGGAAAAAATTGACTTAAACCTGAAATCCGAAACAGAATTACTGCAGAACGAATATGAAACGGCTTTGTTTGGAATTTCCGGCAAACCGCACTGGGAAGGATATGAAAAAGGAAAAAAGATTTGTCCAACAGACTTTATTGAATTTAAAGCGGATGATGCCAAACATTCTGGACAAGGAATTATATTTGGCTGTAAACCAATAGAAATTCTTATCCCATACATTAAGGTTCTAACCGAAAGAAATGATTTAATTTTTGAACCCTATGGGGGAAGTGGAAGTCTGCTTATCAGTGCAACAAAAATGCAAAGACGTTGCAACTTAATGGAAAAAGTTCCTACGTACTGTGAAGTGATAAAGCGTCGCTGGGAAAAATTAACTGGTTTAAAAGCTAAAAAAATATGATCAGCGCCAAAGAAAAGAAATTATTATTGGAACATCTAAGTAAAACGCCGATCATAGAAATTGCCTGTAAACAAGCTGGCGTAAGCCGGGCAACGTATTACAGGCTGCGCAATAAAAGCGTGGATTTCAGAAAAGCGGCGGACTCAGCCATGGCAGAAGGAATTTTGCTGATTAATGATATGAGTGAGGCCCAGGTTATTTCCTTAATCAAAGAAAAAAATTGGTCAGCTATAAGCTTCTGGTTAAAATCACATCATCATTCATACTCTGATAAGGTTGAGATCAGTAGGCGGATCACTGGCTCATTGGGAGAATTATCTCCAGAGGAAGAAAAAATTATCGCCGAAGCTATGAGACTAGCTTCAGGGGGCGCTATTAAAAAACAACGATTATGAAAATAGACGAAAAATACATCCAGAAAATCTGGGAAAATAAAAAGGTAAGACAATCCCTGGCCTTTAAGCATCCGCTTTGGTTTAGTCTCTTTTATCTCCGTCATCATTTCACTTATCCCTTGGCCCCTTTCCATTTGGAAATGTTTCACCTTATTAAGCATCAAGAATACGAGTTTATTGTTATGATGGCTTTTCGCGGATCCGGCAAATCAACCATTATGAACATGTCCAATGTCCTCTGGTCTATTTTAGGCAAGCCGCAGAAAAAATTTGTCATTATTATTAGTAAAACTCAGGAACAGGCTAAAAATCATTTCGCTAACATTAAGTCCGAGCTTGAAAATAATAAAGAATTAAAAGAGGATTTTGGCCCGTTTAAGGAAAGCCAAGACGCTTGGAATAGACTTTCTTTAGAGCTTGAATATCACGGCGCAAAAATTATATCGGCTACTCGAGATCAAAGTATCCGAGGATTAAGATATAGACAGTTCAGGCCAGATCTTATTATCCTCGACGAAGCAGAAGACACCGATTTAACGGCTGATAATAATATAGACGGTAAGGCTTTCCTCCAAAAATTTCAAGACGAAATAATTCCTCTGGGCAGTAATAATACCAGAATTGTTGTTCTGGGTAATTTAATCTCCAAAGATTCTTTCATGATGCGATTGAAAGAAATAATTGAGAAAAATAAGAATAATGGTATCTTTCGAGCTTATCCTCTTCTCGATGATAATTATGAAAATTTATGGCCGGATAAATTCTCAGATATTGAAATCATTGAGAAAATACGTGCTAAACTATCGAATCAAACATGGGCAAGAGAATATCTTTTAAGGCTCGATGGTCCGGACACACCAGATGACATTAAAGATGAACTGTCCGAACTTACAGTTGATTCGGAATTGGTAAAATTATCACATCAATATGAGAATGAATTATGTGATTCTAGGGTTCAACTCCCGTTGATAAAACAAATGAAAAAATTCAGTATCAGCGCTCCGAAAATTGAACCTGACCCCGAAATTATTATTCAGTCTGATGATCTGCGATATCCGATATATCAAAAATATTTGGAAGTGTCGAAAAAAATTAGCGATGAACTTGCCGCTTCTCTAAGAAAATTATTGGACGAGAGAAGAAAAAAATCTTCTGAGGGTTTAATCAGACATTAAATATTAATAATTTACCAATAACAAAAACCTTCCAGTAAGGATGGTTTTTGTTATTCTCTAATTCACGGTTTAGTAATTAATCTATTTATAGATCTTTGACGCTTGTTTATTCGGGAATCTTCTTAACTTGGGAATTATCATTAATTTTTTCCAAATTATTATTGATTTTTTTCAATAATGGAACAATTTCATTGATTCTCCAATACCAGTGTACAACATCACGAAAAATCAAAAATAGAAAGATGAATATTGCGACGGAAAATATTACATAACCCATAATTTTGATATTTTAAAACAAATTATTTATTATTAGATATGTGATGAATAATGATTATTATTCTGTCGGAACAAATTAACGTGGCACCCAACCACTATGTCCGACCATTTTACCATTTAATATTTTCACTTCTATTAGAGTCTGTGACTCAAGATATAAGTTATTCAACTTTTTTCAAGACCCAATCAAAAAGTCCGGAGTTTATGGCTAATTCTGCAATCTTATCAGAAAAATATAAGTTTAGATTATCAACATCATTTATATATTTTTCTAAATCTCCTTGTGGCGTATGGGCCACATAAAAAAATCTGTCATAATCAGTCATTCTGGTAAATATTTTTTTATATTTATTAAATTCAGCTACATTGGTTTGACATTTTATTTGTACCACCGCTTTCTCTTCGGTAATGGGATGGAAAATAGCTAAATCTATTAATTTTGTGGTTTTACCCACCACCCCCAATCTTTGCCATCCGCCAGCTCTAAAAATAAGGTCAATTAAGAGCTCAAAATCTTTGGGATTAAGCTTCTTAATTAACAAAATTAGCCTGTCTTTTAGCTGGCCAAAAGATTCTTCGGCCTCTTTTATTTCTTTTGACTGTTCTCCGGTAATTTTTTTAATCAAATAATCTTTTTCATGTACAGAACAAATCGTTCCCTTAAAACCTTGGGTTTTTGAAAGTTGACCGCTAATATTTTCTAAAAATAAGGTTTTACCTTTTAAATCCTGGCAAGACCACCTGCCAATTACTTTCCTAGCCCTACTTTTATCTTTTTGAACAAATACTTTTTTGTCGGAAAAACACCAATAGAGCTTATTATTATAAAAAGTTATCCACAAAACATTTTTATCTTCTTCATAAAAATATTTAATTTGAGTAGCATGAAAAGTAACCACTTGGTTTGAGAGGCCACGTTTCTTATGATAATAATCCTTTATCTTCTGCCATTGGCCACAAGAACAAAGAGTATTATCAGCATCATTATAACCAATTTTCAAAATGTTTTTTTCTATACATTCTTTTTCAAATTCTCCACCACGACCTAATTTAATGAAAAGAGCTTTCTCAACTTTATTTAATTTTTCTTTTATATTCATATTTTTAATTTATTAAATTATTAGAGATGGATCAGAATTGGCGTAAATACATAAAGCCCGCCGCTAGCGATGACTTGCGTCACCCATACTCCCTTTCGAGAATATGACCGGTAAAGGTAGCTCTAACGACGAGCCTAATATCCTTTACCGGATTTTTTCTGCCATGCCCACGGAGAATCCATGAGTTTAGGCAAATTAAATTGTTAACTTAAATATAGCATAAAAAACTAAAAAGTGAAACTTGAGTTACCTACAAGTTATCTACTCTAATTAAAAACGAGGTGCTATAAGCATCTCGTTTTTAATAGATATTTTATGAAGATTGAATCATTTTTTAAGAATAGAAGCTATTAGTGCAACCACTGATAAAATTATTAAGACAATAAAAACGTTACTTATTTTTTTCGCAATTCCATTAACAACGTGGTCGCCCACGGTCTTCCAAAAATTTTTAGTAAAAAGAATACGTATTAACCATGAAACTAGTATGACTATAATTATTGCAATTAATATTTGACTTAGCATAAATTTATATTTAATTACGTAGTTAAAACAAGTCGCCAGAAAAAATACTTTAATCAAGAATATCCTTAAGTCCCCAAAATGCGCTACTTCCTTTCTCAATAAGCGTATTTATTAAATCTGTCACTTTTTGTTTTATCGTATTATCACCGTTTTTATAGATAGTCGTTAAGGCTTCTTTGATTTCAGTATGATGTATAAGAGGTGCACGACGGTTCTGGATCAGATTGTTTTTTGAGTCAAGTAGATAGTTTGAAATAATTTCCAATGTCTTCCCCCCATTTTTTTCTGCAAAGGTAGGTAATCGCTTTAAAAGCCCATAGTCCCAATCAATCTCGCCGTTAGACTTTTTAAGCGTCTCTGCTATTTTCTCAACCACGATTTTATCATCTAATACTTCTATCTCTCGATTTATCCAAAAACCAAAACCAGATAAAGCTTTTGGCTCTGAAACATTTTTCAAGGCCCAATTCCAAAATTTAATAAGTTTTTCCTTACTTACCTTATTTTCTTTTAACCATTTGTTTCCGGCTTGATCTCGTGTTAAGCAACTACGTCCGATAAACGATATAAATTCTTGGTGTCGGGTTGTGTTGGGAGTATTCCAGAATTGTATAAATAAAGGATCGCTTATTTTTAAACCTAAGTGAGCAAAAGCAAGTGCGAGATGAATTGCCAAAGATTCATCAAGACCCTTTGAATATTTCCTTTGAGTGTAATCTTTAGGATCAAGCGTGATTGCGTGGCTATAGTAATCTTTAAGTTTAACGAATAACTTGTCGTATAAAGTATTTGATAGATAACCCTCCCATGACGCTAAGTAGGTATCTTTTTTATTCGGATCATCTTTGGGAAAAATCTCGAGAAAGAGACCAGCTATAAATTTTTTATCTCGAAAATAAAACGGTGCTAAATATCGGCCGATAACAAACCGGACAGCAAGAGAATCATCAGTAAGAGCCTTTTTATAAAATTCTTTAACATCATCTGCCAGGGTTTCCCCATCATTTTCGGTAAACACAACAAATGCTTCATAGGCTCGTCCCCGGACAGAATTAATGGCTATATGATATAGCTCACCATATTCTGGTTTTTCGTCTTCTTTTGATGGACTATCTTTAATGGTAAACAAGTATGAAATCAAATTCTTGATTTTTTCTCTGTATTCTTTACGAACTTGCTCTTTCATTTCCTTGTTTTCCAAAATATAAAGCAAAATATCTGCAATTACTTTATGGACAGTTACCCAATCGGCTAACCAAGACTTGTCATTTTTTCTTTTAAATGGTGTTTTCTCTCCCTCGTTTTTAATCACTTCGAATAGACCAAAGATCTGATTAATTTGATCAAAGGTTAATAATTGCTTATTGCGAAGCATTTCTTCAATGCCACGTAAAAGTGAATATAAATAGTGAGGATGAATATCATCCCTATCAAAAAAAGAATTAATATTATTTAAATATTCCTCCGTTCTTTTTTTAATATCTTCTTTTAGGGCATCACCAAGGCCTTCAACGCCACGAGGATTTAAAAAATCATCATCTTTAAATTGCTCATTTAGCTTCTCTGCTGTCCATTTAGTTTTTAAATTCGCGACAATTTGATCAATCATGAAATCATTAAGATTTACTGGGGACCTGTGTTGTACTGTACCACCTCTTATTTCGCCAATTGATGGTTCTGGTGTGTTATTAATTTTGTCTGGGGAAATTCCAAATTTTCCCTCTGCCTGTTTTTTTTCATCGGGAGTAAGGTGATCCTTAATAAAACCGAGAATCTTTATACCATCTCGTTCTCTCCATTTTTTCTTATCTTTATCTTCAAGCTCCGATCCAAAATATTCAAACACTTTTTCAACATATTTTCTTTGTTCTGTTTTTGGATCAAGGACGCCAAAACCTCGAATTAACGCTTGATGATATTCGGATCCGCTCTCAATCTCGAAATATCGCTCACCAACATCAAATACCTTAAAGAATGCATCTTGTAATTCTTTTTTAAATGTTTTTGGACACTGTGCCAGAGCGAACAATCTCAACCGCCACATTGAACGACATGAAGGCAGTTTATTAATATATTCAAATAATCTTTTTGCTTCATTAACATCACCACATTTCTTGCCAATAGTTCTCTCAATTAACTTCTTAATAGTAGCGGCGAGATTTTTTACATCCTCTCGATATGAGACACTTCTCTTGTTCTGAATTTCAAGCGTGAAGAAATCAACATCAAATAAAGAGAAGAAATCTACATAATCAAAAACTTTTGTTTCGTTAAGTTCAGACAATTTTATAATCTCCGCCATTATGCCGGTAGTAATTTGAAGCGCTTTTTCTATGTAAGATTCATCGAGGTTCGTCAGTGCCTCAAAAATACCAGAATCATTTAAATCACTGATATAAAAAGGGTTATCCATACTACAGCCAATTTCTTTTTTCGCAATTTCTGTTTTGCTTCTTATGGTAAGAATGGCTTGAGCTAATTCTAAAATTGCATCGTCTTGTTTTTTCTCAACTAATTTCTTAATAATTTTTTCAAAGTCATAACCGGATTTGCGCAAATTTTTTATTAAGCAAACCCACTTTTCGTCTCTTATTTTAGCCGTGAGCATTTTTATTTGTTCAGCTGGAAGCTTGTCTATGATCCACAAGAAGCGTTCAATAACCTCAGAATTAAACTTTTCTTTTTTGGTAGCAGTGTCTTTATCAAGTATAATTTCCGTAACCTTGGTGGGGTTTTTCTCGGCCATTCTTTCTAAATAATCAAGCCCTGAAATGCGATAAGAGCGTTGAGTAGAATTTTCTGCATTATTTTTTATTTCATCAAGAAAACCTTCTTGCCAAAGCCAAGCGAGCCAAGATTCATCAGCTTGGGAGAAAAAAAATCGTTTAGCATCATCGTTTAAGAGTAAACCTCGAGCGACTTTAACGTCCGCAGATTCAACACCTGCTTTAAAAAATTCTTCTATTTTTTTATGTAATGCAAGTTGATTCATATTTTATTTTTTTTTCATCATAAAGGAACTCTGAAAAAATTTTATAAAAATTAAACACAAAAATTATACAAAAGCTTTCAAAAATACTCTCAAATGTTTCAAGGTCAAGATATTTTTCAAATTGGTCTGGGATTTGAATTTCCTCTTTGTCTAAATCTTTAACCAATTTCGATATCTCTTGTGCCGCATTATAACTTCTCTCATAATTAAGATGAACAATCTCACTAAGGAAGTTTTTTATTTTTTTATTCAGATCAAGTCTTAAGGAAATGTCTGGTCTCTCCGTATCAATGTTTTTATACCACTTTGTTAAACTCGTTGGGTCTATAAATATATAAATTTCCCGGAGATCTGCCGCTATATGTCGAATTGTGAAAGAATCCTTTGTTTCAAATTTTGTACCAAAAAGAGTTTGTGAGTTCAATATTAAATCCATTACATTTATTGTTTTTCCATTCGAACTCGCGTTCCATAGCAATTGTAAATATAGGGATACTGCTTTGATTATTCCTTTCTTAATTGTTGTGAATAATTCAGGCCTTTTTCCAACTAGAGTAGACTCTACATCTAAAGAATACCCTCGTTGCTTTTGCAAAACAGGATCAGTAGTTTTATTAAGATTTTCTAAAACTTCATCTTCCATACTTAATAATTTCTAATTACTTCCTTTTTTTCATATATTAAACTATAGAGCTTATACATCAGCCTGTCTATCTGATGTATAAGGTCACTAACCTTTGTTTTTCTTTCTATCCAATTAAAAAGCCAGGATCTTTTGATTTAACCTAATTTTAGTTTTTAGAATAAGAAAAGTGCCAAAAATAAGATCAATCGTTGATAAAGTAAAAATCACTGGGTGATTTTCTATTTTATTCAATACGGGTAAAGTCAACTGATTAATAACTATCAGCGTTTGGTGTAAGAGTGTTGAAATAAAGTTGTCAGGTATAGGAATATACATAAATTTACTTTACTAAGTATTTTATTAGCCAGGTAGTCAAGGGCTTATGGTTCATAATACCAGCTATTATTTCCATAATTATAGACAAATCCCGTTGGAAGTTTTTTTTCAATTAACCTATCGGCCTCATCTTTAACTTCACATGAGATCCTTATTTCTATTTTTTCTCTTTGTTTTGCTTTTTCTTTAACCCAATTAGGTATTCCTAATCCGGGTGCCATTATTTGAGAAAATGCATTAAGATTCCAGGCTTTAATTCCTCCATAATAACCTTCGGATACTTCTTCTACTTTATCGCCTGAGATAAACTTTATTTTTACATATGCTTTGTATTTCTTTGTTTCTTGATTTTGGATTACAAACCATACTTTCCAATCTTTCAAAAAGTCAAAATAAATCGTACCCGACAATACTGAGGCAATCTGATAACTTACCAACGCAGAATCATTTTTATCAGCTACATTTTCACTCGTGGGCTGTAAAGTTTTTTGAGCTTCTTGTTCAATTAGTTTAACTTCGGCTCCTAACTTTTTATCTAGTAGTTTTTGATTCTGATACCATCTTCTTCCAGCCCATACCATAATCCAAATATTAATAATAAAAACCAGACTAAGTCCAATTACAAAACCAGGCCAAATATTTAATGCTAAGTTGCTAGAAATAAAAATTCCTATTCCACTTACCACAAACAAAATAGTCCCCAAAGACATTAAAAACTTATAGAAGTCATCATAAACTAATTTTGGTAATTCCATGATATGTTTAAAAATTCTCAATAATTTTTATTTCCTCCAGCGTGAGGCCATAGAGTTTATAAACTGCCTCGTCTATTTGGCATTTAAGTTTTTTATTATCATAATTTTTTGATTCTTAAATTACTAATTTTTACATATTTTCCTTCTTTTTCAATACCAATCCATCTTCGATTAAGTTTTTTTGCAACTACAGCCGTGGTGCCACTACCTAAAAATGGATCTAACACAACATCACCTCTATTACTTGAAGCTATTATAATTCTCTTTAGCATTTCTTCAGGCTTTTGTGTTGGATGAACGGCTCTTCCATTTTTTTCTTTAACTCTTTCTTTGCCTTGTACTAATGGTAATTGCCAAACATCTCTCATTTGTTTTAATGATCCATCCTTCTGTTTTTCGGGATTCAGTTTCTTTAAATCTTCGTAATTAAAAGTCCATTTTTTCCCTTTAACAGCCCAAACAACAAACTCAGTAGAATGGGTAAAAACTCTTCGTGTCATATTTGGCATTGCATTTATTTTTTGCCAAGTAATTATATTATTGATTTTAAAATTAAGCTGTTTAAGAACCATTATAATTTCTGAAATATTATGATGCGTACAAGATATATATATAGAACCACCATCTTTTAAAATTTTAAAAGATACACTGATCCACTTTCTAGTAAACTGAAGATATTCGGGTGCAGACATTCTATCCCATTCTTCATTGACCATATACCAATCACCGCCAGTTTTATTTCCTTTCCAATAAAGTCCATTTCCTGAAAGATTATAGGGAGGATCAGCAAAAATAAGATCTATAGATCCTTCTTTTATTTCTTTTTTCATTATCTCAACGCAATCTCCTTTATAAATTATATTTGTTTTCATAATTTTTGTGTCCAATCATTAATTAATACGGGTATTTTTTTACCCCATTCGATAGCATTTTTAGAACTCGGTATTTCAGATTTAATAATTTCAAACAAACGCTTCATGTCTTGAGTAGAGAATCTTTTTTGTTTAAAGACATTAAGAATGCCCTTAATTTGTTCTATATTTAGTGGAATAATTGTCATTTCAATTATATCATCGTCAATGGAATATTGTCTGTTATTAAAAAATGTAAGTATTGAATTAGTATCGATATTAGGGGCAATAAAAAGGCCGAATACATCTTTTTGACCATTAAATTTTGATTGTATTTTGGCAACATGTCTTAGGACAGGTTCTGATTCACTACTCCACTGATTAGCTCTCATACTCAGAGTAACTTCTGTTACTAAAACGAAATTTTCATATTCAAATACCATATCTGGCTGGTTTCCAGCAGCATGATTTATAGGTTGTAATTCATCATCAAGTTTGAAATTTCTTGCTTCATAAGGCTTATTCGTAAGGGTGTCAATCGCCAAGAATACTCTCCATGTATTCCATTCTAGATATGCTGGATAATAAGCTTCGCCTCCCAGAATTTGTTTAGTGAGAATTAAGTCGTAAAAATTAATTATGTCATCTACTTGTTTTTCTTCTCTCTGTGAATAATAAAATTCTATCTCTTTTAATTTAAGTAAGTTTGTTTCAATACTTCTGGTCTGTTGTTTTAATCCAATAACATCTTGAGCGGGCGCAATATCTTTTCCAACTAAAGTCAATAATTCTCTTGCTCCAACTTTATTAAACAATACTTTTTCTTTGGCTTTTATGACAGATAAATGATTTTTGAGGTAATCCGTTTTATCACTTGGGAGGGCCGGCAAAGAATCATTCCAAAGATAGTCGAGATATTCCTTATCTCCTATTAAATTCCATTTCTGAGAAAGTAAAGATTTAATAAGATCATCTTTTTCGGTTATCGTTATAAGTTTGTCTCTACTTACAGAAAATAATCCGCTTTTTCTTAAATATCTAGCGGTTAGATCCGCATAATCTCGAAGAGTTGCTATTTTAAGAAATAAGTAATAATTAAGAAATATTTTTTTAACCTCAATCGCCCCCCTTCCAGATTTTATTGTTTGAGTTATGGCGAGTTGAGTCTTTTTTGCTTTTATGGTGTTTGATCCTTTCCCGCCTTTAGTGATATCTGCTAATAATTGTTTACTCTGATTAGAAATTATAAAGGCAGGATTCTTTTTATATCCAGCAACGAGTTTTTTTATTAAAATTACTCTTTCACTAATTTCATCATTAAATACTTCTTCAAGACGAGCGAGTTGAACTTTTACATAGAATTCCTTTCTTTTCACCCGACCTTCAATTTTGCTTCTTTGAATTCTATAATCTTTAATCTGTTGAATCATTTTATCAACATCACTCATTCTCACAGTGGTATTTAAAAATATACTTATTTCCTCTTTCGACAGTCCCTGCAATTCATAGGTTGTTTTTAAGCTAATAATAAAAGGCAACACGGAAACATTCTTAAATGATGCACCATTTTGTTTCGGTAGGGTACATGGTTTTTGGTATTTTAATAATTGTCGTAAGAAGACCTCATCTTCTATTTCGGGGTTATTTATAAGAGATTCGCCAGCTTTAGTTATGATCACTGGTTTTTCTGAAGATTCATAAGCAAAACAAAACCCTAACTGATTTAACACTGATACCCATTTTCTTGCGTGCTCCTGTTTTCTAGCACTGGTCATACTCCTATAGTCACTTTCATCTATTTCGTAAACCTTATGTTCACGAAATAAGTTAAATAATTTTTCTTGCTGGGACGTATTCCATTCTTGACTATTAAAATAATTTTTTAATATTTGTAATCCTTCCCGTAATCTATTGGGATTGCGGACTGTAGTTGAGCCAATTGTCCATTGAAAATATTTCATATTTTTATTTTGTTACTTTGCAATAAAATACTCTTTCGGTATGACCCTGAGTATCGCTTTTACCAGTAGTGAATCCTTTATAATCTCTCTCAAAAACCTCAACTTCACCTCGTTCTCTTAAAATCTCCATGATTCTTTTGTCTGATATTTTAGCATTTGATCTTTCATTTTTCTTTTCCCCAGTATTATTATAAGAGAGTAATATATGATTTGTTTGAACGTTCTTAATTAGGTCATGTAATATTTGATCCGCTCCTTTAAGGCAATACCTGCTTTTTAAGTGATTCCGTTCTATCATTTTCTTGGCGACGCCCTCAACTTTTGGTTTTTTCCAAGTAATTACATTTTCAAGTAGGTGATAGGCGTCTCCATACTGTCTGGAATTATATGGTGGGTCAATATAAATAACATCGCATTTTATTTCTTTTACCAATTGATTAGCATCTTTTTGGTATATTTCATTGTTAATATTATTTTTAGGATTAATATCTGGCACTAAAAGTTTTATATTTTGTAAAGTATCGAGCTTCTTTCTGTAAGCTTCGTAATGACCAACGGTGTTCGCTACTTTGTCTATCGCATAAATCAAAGAAGTGAGTAAAACATTCTTTTCCTCCTGATTAATTTTTTTTGTTTTATCAAGTTTTTCAATTTTTTCTCTGATTGCCCCGATTTTTAAAGCATTTTCTTCGGTAAAATATGATCCACCAAAAATTTTAGACATGTAGTTTTCTTTTTTTGGATTTAGATCATTTAAATAATCAATAATGGCTGTTATTTTTTCTTTATTATAATTCTTTGTTTTCAACCAGCAGTGGAGAGAGATATAACTGCTATCTAAAATATCATTAGAAATAATTTTAGTGTCCGGCTGATTGAAATATCGTCCAACAACACCTGTTCCAGCAAAGATATCACAAAAAGTATAATAACCACGACATTTGTCTGCGACGATATCTCCTATAAAACCTAATAATTTTGTCTTATTGCCCAAGAAACGCCTATTATGTATCTGGAGGAGTTGCTCAGTTTTTTGATTTTGAGGAAACATAAATAATGGAAGCTGAGCAGGTTTTGGTAATGGATCAAAACGGCTTCGGAATACACCAGTGACCTTGCCCCTAATTTGTACATCTTTTACAAGGATTGGTTTATAAGATTGATTAGCTGGTTGTAACCTAAACTGATTCTTTTCTTTATAAATTCTCTTTAGCGTTGCCTCATTGTCATTGACAATAGCAACACCAATTTCACCGTTGTCTACTATGGGTTGTTCTCGGACGATTACTGTGTCGCTATCAAAAATACCATCATCTTGCATGCTATCTCCTCGAACTTTTAGGGCGTAGTGTCGGCCTTGTCCAAGTGTCAATTCTTTTGGTATTGAGATTGTTTCCGGAATTTCTATTGCTTCTATTGGTTCGCCGGCTGCTATTATCCCAAGCAGGGGAATTTCTATAAAATTATAGTTTTTTTTTGGTTCAGAATTAATTTCAATAGCTCTGGCCAAATTATCAAATTTTTTTATATACCCTTTATTAATTAGGGCGTTGATATGCTGATGAACAGTAGACACAGCAGATAGCTTGAGTCTTTTTTTTATTTCCTCAAGAGTAGGCGAATAACCCTTTTCATTAATAAATTTTTTGATGAAATCCAAGGCCTCTTTTTGTCTTTTTGTTATTGGAATAGGCATGAATAATTGTTGATGTTTTAACTATAATTACTTATGATACTATTATACCGAAAATCTTACGAAAATGGAAGTATCAGCTTGTGGATTACTATAAGTTATCAACTCACCCCATCTGGACTCCCTTGAGCCGTGCGTCATCAATGTTTCATAGAGATTAATTAATAATTTTAAATCTATGGAACAAACAACAAAAATAAGGGTTGGACAACTGACTCAAGCACCGGCAGTAGTAATCAAGTATTGTCTCTATGCTCGCAAGTCGACCGAGCAAGATGATATGCAGGCACTTTCCATTGATTCACAGATTAAAGAGATGACAGAGATCGCCCAGCGGGATAATTTGCAAGTGGTAGAGATTAAGCGCGAATCCCATTCGTCCAAAGCAGTGGGCCAAAGGCCAGTCTTTAATCAGATGATTAGTGAACTCAAAGAGGGTAAATTCAATGCCATTCTAACATGGGCCCCTGATCGGTTAAGTAGAAACGCTGGAGACTTAGGATCCTTAGTTGATTTAATGGATCAGGGAGTACTAATAGAAATTAAAACTTATAGTCAGAAATTCACCAACAACCCAAATGAGAAGTTTTTGCTGATGATTTTAGGCAGTAATGCTAAATTAGAAAACGACAATAAATCAGTTAATGTTAAGCGAGGACTTAAGGCTAAGTGCGAGATGGGTTGGAAACCATCTATTCCACCCACGGGCTATTTAATGGAAAATCATATTGATAAACGAGGCCAAATTAGATTGGACCCTAAAAGATCGGTTATTATAAAACAGGTGTTTGAAAAAATTGTTTACGAAAACTGGAGTGGCAGAAAAACATATCATTGGCTATTAGAGATTGGTTTCAAAACTAAAAATGGTAAACGTCTATCGTTGGGTAACGTCTATATTCTACTTCGAAATACTTTCTATTATGGCGAGTTTGAGTTTCCGGCCAATAGCGGCCATTGGTATCAAGGTAAACACATGCCAATTATTACCAAAGAAATATTTGATAAAGTTCAAGAAGCCTTAGACCAGAATTATGTACCCAAAACAGAGAGCAAAGAATTCGCTTTTACTAAACTCATTAAATGTGGCTATTGCGGATCGGGTATTACCGCTGACGAAAAATTTAAGAAATTAAAAGATGGCGGAGTCAATCGCCATGTTTATTATCGGTGTACCAAGGTTAAGAATATCGATTGCAAAAATCAAGCTATTAACGAGCAAGATCTAATCAAAGAATTAATTGAAATGATCGATAAAATTAATCTTGATGAATTGGGTATTAAAACAAAAATTGAAGATGAAATGATCAGATACAATAAATTTCAAATGGGCGTCTTGGGGACAATCAATAAGATTAAAATGAATACCGAAATCAACACTAGGAATTATGCCAAATACATTCTCAAAGAGGGATCACTGATTGAAAAGAGAGAATTACTGTCTTGTCTACAAAGTAAATTAATATTAAAAGACAAAAAGATTTGTGTAGAATAACTAGAAACAAAAAATCACCAAGGAAGCTTGGTGATTTTTTGTTTATCTTGAATCAAGAGACAAGGTTCGAGTCCTAGAGAGGTACGATTTTTCAATGCTTTAAACGCTATGCCTCACGGTCTCTTGACTTGTCACTAGCTGGTACCCCCTGAAGGAATCAGACCTTCGTCAATTGCTTAAGAGTCCGCCAGCTGGCGGATTTACCATTGAGCTAAAGTATAAAATACCCCCAATAGGGATCGAACCTATATCAATTGCTTAAGAGGCAA
>JBAZMD010000005.1:0-45990 GCA_041649955.1 Patescibacteria group bacterium
ATAGTTGTTTAGTTAAGGGTTAAACCGAAAACTATAAACTAAAACCACTAACTAATAACTATTAACTATATTAGGCTGATATAACCAAATCATTACCTGTCCAATATTTTGATGATTGCCCAATATGGAATCAAGCTGATTAATAATTTGATCTTTGCGATTAAATAACATCCATCTTCCTTCGGTCATAAAATAACACTGACTGGCGCCGGTTACCTCCATGGCTTTTTCAATATAACGGACAGACGGAACAGTATTCATATTATCAAACAATTGAACTCTCTCGGGCTGGCGATACTCAACATAATAAGGAAATCCGCCCGTAACGATTTTCTTTCCAGAAGCCGCCTCCAAAGCCAAAAGCGGCCAAGTATTGGCTAGAACGCAGTGTTTATTCACCGGTTCGCTTGAATTAATTTTTTCCCAGACATATTTGGCTGCCGCCAATTCATCCGAAGAAACAGTTTGAAATTTTGGTCCGGAAGCGTAAACAGTGGTTGAAGTCAAACCGATTATCATTATCAAAGCAAAAATTACAACTTTGCGGGAAAAAATATGTTTGGAATATTCAGTTAAACAATAAATCCCCCATGCCAACGGAATCATCATTAAAAAAGAAATCGGAATAACCAAGCGCTTGGAAAAAATATGATTGCCTTCCATAAAATAAGAACCTATAAATTGGTTCAGCAAGAAAATAATTAAAATCAAAATAAAAAGATAACCGATTTTCGGCTGGAATAATTTGCGATAATTAATGATTCCCAAAATTATTAAAAATAAAATTATTGGAGTGAGTATCAAATGCCAAGGCAATGCTTTTAATAAGGTCGCCCTGGACAAATATTCGCCAGTCTGAGAATAAAGCCAATTATCCTGCTCCATCCGATAAAGACGAGGGAAAATGGCATCTGAAGTTAAAATTCTGATTGGGAAATTTATCAAAGTGCTTTTAAAATCAGTTGGAGCCAAATTCTTTTTGAAAGATGAATATTGATTATTCGTATCAAGCAAGGGAATTAAAAATACCAAAGCCAAAAAACAAATGAAAATCAAAGCCAGCCAAACTGTTTTGTTGCGCTTGAATTCATAAAAATTTTTCAGTAAGAAAACTAAAATAAATATTTCCAAAAAAACAATCAAATAAAGAACGTAGTTAAAATATAAAAATGGAATTAAAAAAACCAGCCTTTTAAGCAGCTGGCGGAAAGAAAATTTATCCATGAAATATTCCAAAATAAAAATCAAAGAAAATAAAAATGGCAAAAATCCGAAGGCCTGAGGCACGGTAATGCTGCCGTAAATTTGAAAAGGAAAAAATAAAAACGGTAATAAAGCCAATAAATACAAAAATTCTTTCTTTTTGGAAAATAAACTGCCGATTTTTAAAAGCAGAAACGGCAAAAATATTGAAAACAACAATAAGCCCAAGAAAAGATCAATATAAAAAATATCAATTTTCGTCAGCCAAGAAAGAGCGATTGTCATTCCCCACATATTGGCGTAAGAAGTTTTATTGCCCGCGATGAAAACTTCCGGAATTTTAATCGGCCCCAATTGCTTGTAAGAAATCTGTTCGCCGAAAAGAGCCGGCGTGTAAATATGCCCGTCCATCAGCCATTGTTCCGCGCCAAGATGCCGCCATTTATCCCCGCCAAAACCGGTCTGATATGTTACCAATAAATAAGAATGCAAAAGCAAAGAAGTTAAAATAATAAAAAATAAAAATGTCTTTAAACGGCATTTGGAAAAAATTAAAAGACCGATTACAAAAATTATAAACAGCCAGCCGTAAAGATAAAAAGGATGAATTACCAGCCAGGGCGAGCGAATATCAGCGCCTGTTCGCGCTCTGAAAAGCAAGAACCATAATAGCAAATAGCAAATAGCAAATAGCAAATAGCAAAATTTGGGGATTTTAATTTTTTCATTATTTTCAACCAGCACCAATTCTTTCTCCGTTTCTTCTTTCTCCCCTTTTCTTTTTAAGCGACTTGATAAAGAAATAATAATTGTCAGTGAAATTAATAAAAACGCCAAATAAATCGGCGTTATTTTATAAAAAACAATCGGCACGGCCATGCCGAAAGCGATTAAAAAAAGCAGCAGAAACAGACCGAAAATAAATTGAAATTCTTTCTCAAAACCCAAACGCGCCAAAATTTTTGCCAGCCAAACGGAATTGATTAGAAAATAAAAAATAGAAAATATCAGCCCAAGGCTGATTTGTAATGAACGGGAAAAATTTCCGTGTATTACAAGCAAAAACCAACCAACCACGCAGAGTATCGCCGTTAACGTAAAAACAAAATTTTTGTCTTCTCTAATTTTTAAAAACAATTTCTTCATGGTAAATTTGTTCTAATTTTTGAACCGAGGTCGGCCAATTATATTGTTCTTTTACCAATTTAAAACTTTGCGCGCCAAGTTGATTGGCCAAAACTTGATCTTCCAAGATTAAAGATATTTTTTGCCTTAAATCATTGACATCGCCAACCTTAACTTTAAAACCGTTATTTTGAACCAAAGTTCTCGGTCCGGGCAAATCAGAAACAATAATCGGCTTGGCGCAAGCCATAGCTTCAACCAAAACCAAGCCAAACGCCTCAGAACGGCCGATTGACGGCAAAACGCAGACATCAGCCAAGTTATAATATTTAGGCAAATCTTCGTCTGGAACATAGCCGGCAAAAATAACTTTTTCTTTTATATTTAAATTATTGACCAGGGATTGATATTTCGGTTTTAAATCGCCTTCGCCGACAATAATTAATTTACAATTTACGTCAGCTATGGCCTTGATCAAAACATTAATCCCCTTAAAATAATGCGCCCGATCCAGCCCGCCGACAAATAAAACAATTTTTTCTCTGTAAGACAAATTATATTTTCTCAACAATTCATCATCTTTTGGTTGAAGATAAAATTTGCTTGTATCAACTCCCAGCGGCACGGCAATAAATTTTTTTTCAAAACGATCAACATATCGTCTGATATGGGAATAATTGGCGTAATCAAAAGAAGAAACTAAAATTTTATCCGCCGCTTTGGCCAATAAAGGAATAAAAAATAAACTGTAAAGTTTAAAAAATATTCCGCGCCAGCCGCGATCAATCAAATCCATTTGATATTGAACAACCAATGACTTTTTAATCAAACCGCAAAGTTTGGCGAAAATAATAAATTCAGCCCCGATAAACGGCCAGTGAAGATGGATAATGTCAAAATTTTTCAAATGCCAAGTAACTTGCGGCACCATGGCGGCGTTTCCGAATTTCAAAAACGGTTTTAAATAAATAGTCCGAAAATCGGGATCTTGGGTCGGTAATTTCTTACCTCCGTATCTTGGCGTTAAAACTAAAACATTATGTCCCCTTTTTGCGAATTCTTTAACCTGATAATAACAAGTATTACCCATTCCGCCGAAATAAGGAGGAAATGTTGAAACAATATGAGCGATATTCATAAATTCTTTGACGTTAAGCGTTAGTTGACAAAAAGCCTTAAATTATGCTAAAATTTTATCATAATTAGAGGTCAAAGTCAACAAGTTGACATAAACTTATTAGGCGAAATAAAAAATTTTAATAATTATGGATTATAAAAAATATATTCGCGAAATGAAAACAAAAAATCGCTGTGACTTAACATTGCTGCTTGCTAACTTTAAAGTATTAGACAATCTTATTAAAGACATGGCCAGACCCTTTCTTCATTCTAAAATTGATAAAGTGGTTGCGTTAGAAGCAATGGGTTTTATCTTCGGAACAGGAGTCGCCCGAGAATTAAAAGCGGGTTTATGCTTAATTAGGAAACCAAATAAAATAGCTTGGAGCACCGAATCAATTGACTTTACTGATTATACGAAACAAAGAAAGTGTTTTGAAATAGCCAAAAGCGCAATATTGCCGAACGAAAAGGTACTCATTGTTGATGATTGGTCTGAAACCGCATCTCAATTGAAAGCAGCAATTTTTTTAGTTGAGCAAGCGAAAGGCATTATCGTCGGAATATCTTGCGTTAATATTGATGATCAGGCAAAAAATGACAAAATCATATCAAAATATAAATTAAATTCAGTGATAAATTATTAAAAATTTTTACGTCGCCTAATATTGAATATTTTATGACCATACAACAACTAATAGATTTAATTATGAAACAAGCTAAACAAAAAGGATTTGGCGTAAAACCAAAAGAAATTAATGTGGCGGAAAAAATCGCCTTAATTCATTCGGAAATTTCTGAAGCGTTTGAAGCTTATCGCCATAAAAATATTAATGGCAAAAACGGCCTTAAAGAAGAATTAGGTGATGCCATTCAGCGCATTTTGCATCTTTGCGGGACTTTAAATATAGATGTTGAGAAGTCAATATTAAAAAAGATAAATTCAAACAAGAAAAGAGACTGGGATTGGGATAAAATGAATGAAAAACATTCTTAAAAAATAAAACTTAATATGGATCAAGAAAAAATAAAAAATCATTTCAATAATCACAAAGGATTAGAAATGTATTTTTCGCCGAAAATTGCCGAAAAATTCGCCGAACTTGAACAAAACGATAAAAATTTCAGAGTTGCGGAAATTGTTGATCAAACGATTATGCAGGAAATAGAAGATATGCCTGACCAGATTTACGCCGCTGAATTGGGCGGAGGCGCTCATCCAGACAGATACCATGAGTTTTTCAACAAGTTACTGAAAGAACCGCGCGGCCATATTGATTGGGTTGATATTTCGCCGTATATGCTGAAGCTGGCGGAAAAATATATTTCCGATGAAAAATATCAAAACCGAAAAGAAGTTATCACATTTATCAAAAAAGAAATTTTGGAATATTTACAAGGCCTTGAAAATGAAAAACTTGATTTGGCTTTGATGAAATACACGATTGATCATCTGGATAATCTTGATAAATTGTTTGAATTACTTACGTTAAAATTAAAAAAGGGCGGCAAACTTATCGCCACAATCGGCAGTTCAAGTCCGGAATTAAAAAGTTATTCAACAAACGCGCGTTTTTTATATAATGGCGAACAGTTTCCCGATAATGAAATCAGGATATTAAAAGACGGCGATAATTTTACGGTCAAATTTTTTAAGGTTTCAGGCGATCCGAATTCCGGTTATCTGGAAGGGGCTGAAACAATAAAATATTTTCACTCTGCCGAAAAAATGAAACAACTTGCCGAATTTTATGGTTTTGACATATTTCTCGGTGATTGGAAAAATTTAGTTAAACAAAACAATCAAGGCGGTGAATCAATGAATCAGGAAATCTTAGTTTTAACAAAAAAATATGGAAAATAAAGAAAAATTTAAAACTCCTGAAATTCATTCTCAAGAACTGTTAAAAATCATTGAGAACGTAAAATGGGAGGAAGGAGAAGGAATAGAATATAATGGAACAACTTTTTTACTCTTCTTCTCGGATGAAACTTCCGAAAGCGATGGACATCAGGATGCCGCTTCCTACCAATCACCTTCTCATATCACTGATTTTGATATTTATTTATTAAAAAGCCTGTCCATTGAAGATAAAAAAAGAAGGCTTTTTCATGAAATATTGGAAGCTGATTTGAGAAAACAAGGTTTTAATTATAATGAAGCGCATGATCTTACCAAAGTGGAAGAACAAAAAACTTTTGGTAAATAATTTGACAAATTTTAAAAAATACGCTAAAATATTCATATAAAAGCTTAGAAAATAGTCCTTTGAAATTAAAATTAAATTATTTGCCAATAGGCAAATAAGGAGGAAATAATGGAAAAATTATATAAACGACGATTTGAGATGAAAATCTCGCATATAGGAGTTGTTATTCTGTGTATCGTTCTCCCTTGTATTCCGGCCAGTATCCTAATAGCAGGAATAATAACTGGAGTAGTGCTGATGATTTATAAAATTTTTTTACTGTTAAAAGGCGCCGGAAATTTGATAAATAAAATACCTCTGGAATGGGAATTGATAATTATATTCCTTACGCTTTTAGGGCTATTTATGAGCTGGATTTGGTTTCAAAATAAATTTTTTCATTAGTAAAAGGGGGTGAAAATGTTATGGTTATGCGGGCGAATATATAATTTTTTTGCTGGTGTTTTAGAGTTGATGTTTATTTTGACATTTTCGGTTATTTTCTTAACAGCCATGGGGTTATTGACCATATTTAATGGAGGACTTGAAAAATAATAAAAAAAGGGGCGGCGGACAAGAATTGTCTACCGCCCTTTAGCTTTAAAGCAAATGAAAAACTCTTAATTTTCATATCTTGACTGAGATGATATTTGGTATTATTATTGATAATAAGGCTGTAAATTAATAGCAATTTTGTAATTATGTCGAAATTAGATCAAGGACAAATTAACCCCATAAAAAAGAATATTGCAAAAATACTAAAAAATTATTCTATCAGTAATTTTAATTTTTCAGTTAATCCCAGGGGCGCGCATAATACCACTATAATTATTACAGAAAAAGGTGGCAATAAATACGCCATGCGCGTTTATTGCCAAAATAGAAGAACTAAAAATGAAATACGTTTAGAAATTGATTATATAAATTTTTTGTTTAATCGCGGATTGCCTGTTCCGGAAGTTGTGCCTCATAAAAAAAATAATTATATTGCCGAGACTGAAATTGACGGGAAATTATGGTACAGCATACTTACAAAATTTTTTAGAGGAAATCACCCCAAATTTTATTCAAAAAAATTGCTTAAAGATTTGGCTTTTATTCAGGCAAAAATGCATTTACTCGCGCCTGCTTTTAATTCAAAATATTCAAATCTGCTTAAACTTTGCGATACCGGGGAAAAATCAAAAAATTATTTATATACCGACCTTTTGTCGGTAGACAAGATAAATCTTAAAAATTTAAAAAAAATAGAATTAAAAAATTTCTTGGCTCGCGCTTTAAAACTTTCAATTAACTTTAAAAAACTGCCAATCGCAATTGTACACAAAGACATTCACGCATTTAATATTATTGAAAATAAAGGAAAATTAGCCGCTGTGTTAGATTTTGACGATTTATTCAATGGTCCCCTTTTTATCGGATTGCCGTATATGCTTTGGGACATTTATGTAAAAAATAACGATTGGAGTTATGCGAGTTATTATATTAACGAATACGAAAAAACAAGAAAAATATTGAAAGAGGAGAGAGAAAATATTAAAAATTTTCTTTTACTGAGAAACTATATCATGGGAACGGTGGAATATTTAGTTGGTGGCGAAAATTCCAAAGGCGTGCTCATGATGAATTTGGAAAAATATTTTAAAATAGAAAAAGAAATTATGAAATTAAAAATAGAAAAACTTTATGGAAAAAAATGATCAAAAAAATATGTGGCTGGAACACAAAGGAATTGAATCTAAAGAAGGCATTCCCGAGGAGCCGGTGGAAATATTTTATCTATTTCGCCACGACCCGCCAATTTATGATCCTGCGGCGGATGAAAAAATGAAAGAACATGGATTTTCGGGAGAAAAAAATTACGGCGGCGCTCAATTTGGAAAATTCGAAATACCGGAAATTCCCGAAAAAGATCTGCCTCAAAAAAAGAAACTGCAAAATCTTTCCAGAAGTTCAAAATCAAAAATCATTATTCCCGATGTTGCAACTGACAATATTTACCAAGAAAACGGACATGAAACACAAGAGGAATTAATGGCTAGAGCTAAATTTGAAGGAGGAACTGATGAAATTAAAGAAAGAAAAAATTTAAATTATTTAGCCGATCTGATTAAAGAAAAAAATTTTAAACCGATTATGTTGGTTGGTCCGAGAACCAGGCATCTTTTCACATATAACTCTGTTGTTAATGCTTTGGAAAAGCAAGGAGTGGATATTGATGAGCCGATTTTATCGCATACCGATAAATTAACCGATATCAACAGTCATTGGCTGCCACTGATGGAAGTTGCCGAAGAATTAAATATCCAGGATCCATGGGGCACGGTGAAAGATCCTAATTTCCATGAAGAAATGAATAAAAGGGGCATAGAAACCATGGAAGAAATTGAAGAAAGAATAAAAAATTATTTAATAATTCTTGAAAGATGGTGGAAAAAACAAAATAATCTTGGCAAAATAAATCAAGAAGTAAAACCTATTTTTATCGGCTTTACTTCGGATTTTGAGCAAAGAGCGCTTATACGACTTATGGGGATTGAAAAAATTAACGGAGTTAACACAAACTATTTCAAAAGTGATTCAGGAAGCTATATCAGCGTGGAAGTAGCTAAAAATGGCACTGCTAAAATTTATTACCAGTCGCCGAATAATGAAAAACACGAACTATTGGGCGAAGTTGCTGATTTCCAAAAAACATTAAAATAATTAATACAGGCTATAATTTATAATTATGGAAATTAAAAAAGCACAAAATTTAGTTTATAAACATTTAGTTAAAATAGGCTACACAAAAAGTGAAACAACGCCAGTACACGCTTTTTTGCACTTAATAGAAGAGATTGGCGAAGTTTCAAGAGCGCTATTGCACAAAGAAACCAAAAGAGGAAAATTTGCCAATAGTACTGATCCCGGAATTATTGAAGATGAAGTTGCAGATATATTTTGGCAAACTTTAAAACTTGCATCTTACCTGAAAATAGATCTTAATAAGGCATTTGTTGATAAATTAAAAAAAAATCGGAATAAATCCAAGATGCTCTAAATTCAATTCTTCTGATTTCCCCTGCTTCGCTTATAAGACAAGAAGATACCCTCAAAGTCGGGTATCTTTTTATTTACGCGCTAAAATTAAAAAAATTACCAAAAAATTATTTTTTTAAATATTTTCCAATATAAGCCGAAGATTGGATTAACCAAATATTTCAATAATGGGTGTTCAAAACCGGCAAAATTAAATTTCGCTTCCAAATATTTGGAAAATTGTCGGTCGCTGATTTTTCTGGTTCTTTGAACTTTTGCCCGCTTAATCAGAGTTTTAGGAACAAGGCGCAAAGCGCTAAAATAAGTTTTTATTTTCAAGGAAAACCAGCCGGTCATTAAGCTATAGCCTAAAACTCCCAATTCCATAAATAACCATGGCAGAAAAATCAAAATTAAAGTCGGCAGTTTATAAAATTTAAGCAAAGTCAATCCCCTGTTTCTTTCCGACCAATACCAGCGATGAGGTGAAACGCCGGCCTTATATTTATGATAAACCAAAGATTGAGGCGCTAAAAATATATTATAACCCAAAAAACGCGCTCTTAAACAAAGATCCAGATCTTCGTGATACATAAATAAATCTTCGTCCAGCAAGCCAACCTCTTTTAAGGCCTGAGTATTGATAAACATCGCCGCGCCTGAAGCGTATGTGATATCCCTAGATTGCGACTGACCATTTGCGATTGACAACTTATAACCGCCGGAATAACCAAAGCCCAAAAAATGAAATTTATCGCCAGAGGTTTGAATTTTATCTTTTTCCGGCCAGCAAAGAACAAGCGGTTGGAAGGCAAAAGTTTTGGCATTTTCATTTTCCGCCGATTTTACCAATTCTTCTAAACAATTATTGTCGCAAATCGTATCCTGATTTAATAAAAAAATAAAATCTAGCCCGCTTAAATTTTCCGAAGAAAAATTTTGGCGGGTGAAGGCCTCTTTTATCCCCTGATTATTGGCTTGGGCAAAACCCAAGTTTTTTTTATTTTCAATTAAAATCACTTCCGAAAAATTTTTCCGGACATAATCAATAGAATCATCTTTTGAATTATTATCAACAAAAATAATTTCCGTTGGTTTCAAAGTTTGATTCTTTAAACTATTTAACAAATCCGGGAGATATTCCCGGCCGTTATAACAAACAATAATGACTGCTATTTTTTTAGACATAATTTAATCTAAAATAATTTCTCCTGAAATCAGTCCTTCAATTCCGGCCGCATTGGCTTCATCAGTATCCAAACATAAAACCGGCGTAAAACTCGGGTCAACATGAAGATAAACCTGATGAAAAGTAATAGTTCTTGAAGGAGTGATAATTTTTACCGAGACAAATTTCCTGCTGTCCAAATTATAATCTTGCATATATTTCGGCGTGGCATGAATATGCCGCCACGCGATAATAACTCCTTCTTTCAATAAAACTGTGCCTTTTGGTCCGATTAATATGCAACCTGCGGAGCTGCTTAAATCTCCTGAATGCCTGATCGGCGGATTAATGCCCAATTTCTTGGCGTCAGTCCTGGAAATTTCCACTTGAGTTTGTTTTCTTACCGGACCCAAAATTCTAACTTTTTCAATTTTATCTTTTTCTGTTTGAATTGTAATTGTTTCTGCGGTGGCAAATTGCCCTTTTTGAGAAAGTTCTTTTATATCATTCAATTTATAATCAACGCCAAAAAGCGCGTCCAAATGTTCGCGACTTAAATGAATATGTCTGGCGGAAACTTCAACTGGAATTTCTATAATCATATGCGAAATTTTTTAAAATTTTAAGTCTGATCTATTTAATAAACCTTCTTGAGCGCCGATTTTGGCAATTACCGAAGCGCTGTTTAAAATTCCCCAGCGAAGCGCTCTTTGAATATCATTTTTATCGTAAAATAAACCGGCAACAAAACCGGAAGAAAAAGCATCGCCCGCTCCAACCGTATTAATGACTTTAACATTCTTGATTTTGTGAGAATAAAATTTATCGCCGTTATAGGCAAAAACTCCTTTTGGCCCGGCGGTAATGGCGACGATTTTCGGCCCCATCTGATAAATTCTATTTAACAAATGTTTTATTGACAAATCTTTGGTTTTTTTGGCCGATAGAACCAATTCTCTCGCTTCATCTTCATTGAGAATCAAAACATCTATTTGTTTCAAGTATTTGGATAATTTAAAATAACCAAGCCTTAATTGAACAATGGAAGGATTCCAAACTTTAATCGCTTTATATTTTAAAATTTGATTCAGTATTTTTTCCCAATATTTGGCGCTTAAAGAAGAAATGTAAATCCATTTTGTAGAAATATTTTTCGGCAAAGAATTGAGATCTTCGCCCGGTCCGCGATAAACAAAAATTGTGTGGGCTTTTTTATTTTTTAGAGTTGTCACAAGCGAAAAACCGGTGCGAATTTTTTTATCGCGCTGGATAAATTTTGTTTCTATGCCCTGTTTTTTAAAATATTTTATTAATTCATTGCCTTCCCCATCAGTGCCAATTCTGACGATAATGGCTGTTTTTAGACCTAATTTAGCCGCTCCAACGCCCGTATTATTCGCTCCACCGCCCCAAGACCAATATGCTTCATTAGTATAAATTTTAGCCCCTAATTCAAAAGCGATTAATTTTTCACACAAAGGATTAGGATTATTTACCACTAATCCTTCGTTGGTGTAAAAAATAATATCGCGTATGGCTCCGCCGATTGTAATTATATCGTATACCATAATTGTCGACCCAGCCCTTTAAGTATTCGGCTAAGGTTTATTAAATTTATTATCAATTAAAAATTACTTACTCTAATTATATATACTAAGCGCATAAAAAGGCTGGGTCGCTACAATTATGAGTACCCCCTCTTTTACTCCAACAAAAGCCTTTCGTTTTATAGTATTCCGTAAGCGAAGCGGCTTCGCCTTTTATCTTAACGATTATCGAAAATTTATCGTTGAGATAAAAGAGGGGGTAAAGGTTTTGTAGCTCCGACGATTACGTCAGAGACAAAGCCCTTTATTAGCGCAAAACTGCGTTTAGATCTTGCGCTGTTTTTTCTCTGATCTTGTTTTGTATTTTATTTATTTCCTCATTGGTTAAAGTTCTTTCCGGCGAGCGATACACAATTCTGAACGTATAACTTTTTTTATCTTTGCCGAATTTTTCTTCATTTTCGTAGCTGTCCAAAAATTTTACTTCTTCAATTATTGGAATAAAGTTTTCTGTCCCGACGGCTTTGCCGTCGAGGATCCTCGATGACGAAGTCATCGGGACAAAATCTCTTACAATTTCGTAATAATTATTCAAGTTTATATTTTTATCAATAATAAATGAAATGTCTCTGAAAGTTCCGGGATATTTGCTGACTTCTTTAAACTGGCTGTTTATATCTTTAAACTGACCGGTGATTCTTGGATCATCTGACCATAAAATTCTGATATCGGGAATTCCCATTTTTACCATTGCCAATCTTTCTACTCCAAAACCAAAAGCCCAGCCGTTGTAAATTTCCGGATCAATCCCAAAATTTTTCATCACGATTGGATTTACGAGTCCGCATCCGACCACCTCCATCCAGTCGTCTCCCCGCTTTATGTCCATTTCAAGGCTTTCTATAGTATATGGAAATTTATCATCAACCACCTTCCACTCAATATTCTGCCCGAATAAACTTTTAGCAACATCAACCAAGACATCAATTAAATCCTGTTGGGCAATAATTTTTTGATTTTTTTTGCAGATTAATAATCCATCTACTTGGTGAAAAGCATTAAAATGATTTCTGTCAATTTCGTCTTTTCTGAAAACTATTCCCGGACACAAAGCTTCGATATGGCCTTCTGTTTCTAATTTTTTAAGAACTTCCGCATTTTTTAAATAAAAAGACCAAAAAGTTGTCGTGTGTGTGCGCAAAATATGAGTATCATCTAGATAATAAGTATCTGTTTCTTTTCTGCTGGGATGACTTTCCGGCATATTTAAAAGATCAAAGCTTTGTTCAACTGTTACAATATTTGGAAAATCAATTAAATCAAAATCCTTAAATCTTGGCAATTTAATTATCTGATCAACTAAAATTTTAATAGGAGAATTCTCTTTTTTCGTCAAATCCGGAAGCTTTAATAATCTTTTAATTCTTTCGGCTTTAACATCGCTTCTTTTATTGATTTCTTCAATTAAGGCATTTTCTTTTTCGTCTTTGATTATAATATTTTTTTGCATATTTTTGATTTACTTATCTTAAAATTTTATCAACCCGCTCGCCTATTTTCGCCGTCTGAGGCAAAATATAAATACCGGTATGATCTTGGCCCAAGCCCAATTCATCTTTGGCGCAAAGCATTGCTTCTGATTTAACGCCGCGAATAACGCTTTCTTTGATTTCAATGCCGCAAGGCAATTTCGCTCCTTTAAGAGCTAAGGGAACCATTTGACCGATTTCCACATTTGGCGCGCCGCAAACTATTTCCATTTTTTGCTTGCCAATATCCACGGTGACAATTTTTAATCTGTCGGCATTCGGATGCGGTTTAATATCTATGATTTTCACGGCAATGACTTTTTCCAATCCTTTGACCGATTTTCCGGGCGTTAATTTAAAATTCTGTAAAAATTTTTTAAACCAATTATAATTCATATTCATACCAAAATTATTTAAATTTTAGAGCGAAGCGAAGAAAATTTAACTATAATTTTGAGTACCCCCTCCTTTTAGATGCTTTCAGTGCTCCTCTTGATTCGTTTTTTTAGATAACCCCAAGCACTTTTATATTTTTTAAGCTGTTTTTCTCGTTCCATTGCGTCTTTTTTATCTTGGTAGGCTTCATAATATATTAAGCCTAAAATTTGTTTCTCGCGTTGGTGGGTTTTAATTCTTTTCTTCAAGTCCGTAGAGAAACCAACATATATCGTTTCATTCGGTAATTTGACTAGATAGACATAATACATAAGTTCAAAAGCACTCAAAAGGAGGGGATAAAGGTTTTGTTGCTCCGACTTAACGTCCGGAGACAAAACTGTTTACACCTTATATTTTCTTTGAGAAGATAAAAAGAAAAATTCCAAAACAACGAAAAATAAAACCAAAAATAAAAAATTCCACCAGCGCAAAAGATCAAGTCCTTTTAAAATCAACATGGAAACGATTACCAATCCCAGCCAAATTCCCTGACGAAAAGCCAGTTCCACTTGGACAAAAATCGGTTTTAAATTCAATCTTGTTCGGATAATAAAACCAAGCAGCGAGGCCGCGCCCAAAATAGCCAGAAATAAACTGAAATAAAACAAAATAAAACCAATCAATCCCATTCCTCTCGGATTGATAAAAATAATCACCGCCACCCAAGCCAACCAGCAAATAATGGTTAAAATTGTCATTAAATTGAGATATTTTTTTAGAGTCATACCAAAATTATTTAAATTTACGAATTATTTATAATGAAGGAAATTTAACTATAATTTTGAGTACCCTGTTAAATAATTTCGCCCTTGGCGAAATTGCCGCCGAGCGGCATTTAACAGGGTTAAGGTTTTCTAGCTCCGACAAACATCGGAGAGAAAACTCTTAATAATTATATTATAACACTTGATAAAACTCTTGACAAGAACGAAAAAATATGATATTATTTAAACAAAGGAGGTGAGGAAAATGAAAGCAAAAAATTTTAGGCAACAATGGTTAGAGGTTGCTGAAAAACAAATAGAATTTAAGAGAAAGACTAACTATTCCTTACTAAAGCCATATCTCGGTAAAAAAGTGGTTATTTACGAGGATTATGGACGTACGAGCATCTCTCGCTATCACCAACTTACAGGAATAGTCCGACGAAAGAAAAATTGTTCGACTGAATTCCGTATTCAAAAAAATAAAGTAAACTTTTTCTGCGTACAATTTAGCGAGGTTATCTCTATAAAACTTGTTTAAAAAACCATTATATAAGCCCTTGTCAATCACGGGGCTTATATTTATTTTAAACAGCCTTATATTCGCAAATGTCTTTGAAATCGCACCATTGGCATAATCGGCCGGGTTTGGGCGGAAATTCGCTTTGCTTGATTTCTTTAATAATTTTCTTGATTTTTTCTTCAATTTCTTCAAGTTCTTTTTCGTCGCCTAAAAATGAAATCTTATCCCCTGTTTCCAAATAATAATAAGTCAAACGCACTGCCGGTTCGCGAAACAAAGATCTGGAAGCCAATTGATAAATCAAAAGCTGCTGTTTTTCATTCGCGTCTATTTTTTCTTTTGAATTGCCGGTTTTATAATCAATAATTTCTATTCCGCCTTCAACTTCGTCAATCCGATCTATTTTTCCTTTCAGCGCGTATTCCCCCAATTTGAAATTAAACGGAAGTTCCAATGATTTTATTTTCGGCGGATTTTTCATGAAATTATCGTAAAAATCTTTCAAAATCTTTTTTCCTTTTTCTTTATATTCATCTTGATTGTTTTTATCTTCATACCATTCGTCAATCCAGCATTCATTATAGATTTGAGTCAAATCCTTGAAAGTTATTTCTTTTTTTGATTTCTTTTTATCAGTTAATGACGACGGGGTAAACAATCCAGTTTGCTCTGCATCTTTTAATTCCAAATATTTTTGTAAAAATTTTTGAAGCGTGTTGTGAATGCTCTGGCCAAAAACCAAACTACCCTTTCCTTTTCTGGGAATTTTAAGAATATGGGCGAATTTATATTGAAGCGGACAAGTTTCAAAAGCCATCAACTGAGTAAAACTGAATTTAGTCGGCAATTGATAATCGCTTTTTGATGAAACCATTATTTCTTTTGGAGCTAAAAATTGGCGCAAATCTTTGACAGAAGGAATCGGCTTAGGCGGAAATTTTTTGTCAATCAAACTCAATTCATATAAAAATCTGGAAAACTTTTTAACTGTTTTGCCGCCGTAATCTTCTGCAGAAGTTAAAAATAATCCGTCTTTGGCCCTGGTCATGGCGACATAAAACAAGCGCCGTTCTTCCTGAAAATGAATATCGCCCTCGGGAATAATTTCTTTAATCAAAGCCGTCGGTATTTCAATGGCTTCGTGCCGCTCGGTGGTCGGGAAACGGCGATCAACCAAATTAACGACAAAAACCCAATTGAATTCCAATCCTTTGGCGGCGTGAATGGTCATAACTTTGACTGTTTCCGGACCGCTTTCTTCGGCCTCAGCCGCGACCGCGCCCGTATCCCCCGCGTCCAGCATCAAATCAATCATTTGGATAAAATTGGAAATTGATTTATCCAAATTGACTTCTTCAAAATTTTTAACTTTATTGAAAAATTGCCGCAGCCAAAAAATATTTTCAATATTTTGTTCATTGCCTTTTTCCGCCGATTCGGACAAAAGTTTCAAATAACCGGTGTCTTCCAAAAATGCGTAAATAACCTTGCTGGCATTTTCTTTTTTCGCCAGCTGGGTGTGTTTTTCAATCCAAACCAAAACTTTGTTCAGTTCTTCAATTCCTTTCGGTGAAATATTCGGAACAGTTGAAACTTTGGCAATGGCTTCGTAAATTGACCAATTTTTCCGATTTGCCCAATAAGTCAAATTAATCAAATCTTGATTTGGAAGCTTGTCAAAAAAAATCGGCGAAGTTAAAATACGGTAAACAGCCGGGCTCTCGTGATAATTATCAAGCAGTTTCAGATAAGCCAAAACATCCATCACAATCGGTTTGGAAAATAATCCGGTCCTGGCCAAAAATTGATAAGGAACATTATTCCAGCGCAAAGTTTGGCAAAAAATTTCCGCCTGATTATTCGCTCTGACCAAAATGGCAAAATCATTCCAACTCGCCTTCGGATTTGATTTTTTCAATTCTATGATTTTTTTAACTGTTTCTTTCGCTTCTTCTTCCTGCGTTTTGGCGTGAATATGCGCGATTTCCGCTTCTCCTTTTCTGGTTGATTTTAAATTTTTGCTTAACAAACCTTTGAATTTTACGCCAGAATCTTTGTCTTCAAGATAATTTTGTTCAATAAATTTATAAGCCAAATCAAGAATCGCCTGCCGGGAACGATAATTTTCGTCCAAAAAAACAATCTTGCATTTCGGAAAATCTTTTTTTAATTGAAACACATTATTGTAAGCCGCGCCGCGCCATCTATAAATCGCCTGCTTGTCGTCGGTTACCACGGTTATGTTGTTTTTCGGCTGGGCAAGCATTTGAAGCAATTTATATTGCGCCCAATTAGTGTCCTGAAATTCATCTACCAAAATATATTTGAATTTCTTGCGATATTTTTCCAAAATTTCCGGACGTTTTGAAAATAATTCAATGGTGTAATTAATCAAGTCGCCAAAATCCAAAGCGCCGTTGTCCAATAATAATTGCTGATAAGTATAATAAGCATTAGCCACTTCTTTGATTCTCCCCGCTTCTCCTTTGACCAAATTGTCGGACATTGATCTGTCGTTGTCCATTTCCAATCCTTGGGCGTATTCCAAATATTCTTTCGGCGAAATAACTTCATCTTTGGCTTTGCCGAAATGTTTTACCAGTTCGCGGATGAATTTTGTCGGGTTTCCAAGCGGACGATAATAATCCAAATCAAAACGATCAAAATTTTTCTGAACCAAAAAGCACTGTCCGGCCGTATCAAGCAATTTAAAATCAATGGGCAGACCGATTTCTATGGCATAATCTCGCAAAACTCTTTCGCAAAAAGAATGAAAAGTGGAAATCCAAAGATCAACATAGCCATAAGGTAATAATCTATCCACCCTTTCTTCCATTTCTTGAGTGGCTTTATCGGTAAAAGTGACAGCCAGAATTTCTTCCGGTTTTGCCTGGCCGCTCAAAATAAGCCAAGCAATGCGATAAGTAATGGCCCTGGTTTTGCCCGTGCCTGCTCCGGCAATTATAATTAAAGGGCCGTTAACATGAGTAACAGCCTCTTTTTGCTGAGGATTCAGTTCTTCTATAATTTTAGAAATAATTTCTGCCATAATTGTCGAAATTTATGAGTGTAGCGAAATAAATTTCGCTACAATTATGAGCATCCCGCTTCAAATCTCAAAATAAAATCAATCTAAGGTTAAAATAAGCCGAAGGCGCGTCCGCGAATTAAATTAATTTTTTCTATAAACTCCCTTTGGATTTGTGGCGGGAGTTCCATTATGAAAATATTTTACCACAAAAAATACTAAATAGCAACGAATATTACGAAACTCGCCGCAAATATCTATTTTTAAATTAAATCATTTTTCACGGCCGTGAAAAATGATTTAATGATAAAAAGAGTTATTAGCAACCCTTTTTATCAAATTTTATTTTATTAAATTTTAATTTAAATGGAATAATTTAACTGCGTTTTGAGTGGTTATTTTTATAACTTCTCCCAACGGCAATCCTTTAATTTCGGCGATTTTTTCAGCCATAAAACGGACATAAGAAGGTTCGTTTTGTTCTCCACGATGAGGTTCTGGCGCCAAGAATGGACAATCAGTTTCAATTAATATTCTATTTAAATCAACATTTTTGACAACCTCTGAAAGAGAATGCGTATTCTTGAAAGTAATAACTCCGGTAAATCCCAAATAAAAACCTAAATCTAAAAATTTTTGAGCAATTTCCATATCAGACGTAAAACAATGAATCACGCCAGCAAGCGCTGACTGACATTGACTTGACGCTGACTGCCGCGGAAAATTCGTTTGAATAATATCTAATAAATCTTGGTAAGCATCTTTCGGATTTTCCTTGCTGCCGCGGCAATGAATTATTATCGGCAAATTTAATTTTTGAGCCAATTCCAAATGTTGTTTAAAAACTTTTTTTTGTTTTTCGCGTTCCGCATTATCCGTTATGTGATAATAATCAAGTCCCGTCTCCCCTATTGCCTTGATTTTATCCGAATTCAAGCGAATTAAATCAATATATTTTTCCGAATCAAAATTTTCTTTTTCAACATGAACAGGATGAAGTCCGACAGCGGCATAACAATTTTCTCCGCTCGAGGCGGATCGGCCTTGGGCCGAAAATTCGTTGGCAATGGCTACGGCCTTTTGACTTGTCTTCAAATCAGTACCAACATTAATAATCGCTTTGACGCCATTATCAAAACTTCTTTTAATTACTTCTTCATAATTATTATCAAAAGCTTTAAAATTGAGATGGCTGTGAGTATCTATCATACCAAATTTCTTAAAATTTTAAATTTAAACAGAGTGAAAACGCAAAAATTTTACTAGAAATTTGCGTACTCCCTCCTTTATCTCAACGATAAATTTTCGATAATCGTTAAAATAAAAGGCGAAACCGCTTCGCTTTTGGAAGATTATAAATTGATAGACTTTCGATGGAGTAAAGGAGGGGGTAAAGGTTTTGCTACTAAATTTTGTTCGTCCTTACAGTCCTCCAAAATTTAGAAAAAACTCTTTAGAATATGGGACTGGCTTCGGTGTAATATTTTAATTCTCTGGCATCAACATTAACTATATCTGAAGTGGTAAATCCTAATTTTTTAATAACCTCAGGCGAAGTCACCCATCTGATTATTTTCTGATCAAGAAAGTAAACTTTTGTGTCTCCTTTGGCTCTGATTAAACAATTGTCCGGAATAACATTAAGTATGTCATTCGGCAAAGTAACGATCTCGGTTGTGCGACCATAAAAATTAATAACTTTAATATCCGGCATATATCTTTTAAATCCTGAACTGGTGATTAAGTAAACTTTTTTATCATCTTTGGCTCTGATAAATTTAAATAAAGGAACTTTACTGATACTTGAATTAATTACCACATCCTTTGAAGTGGCGTTAAGTTTATCCAAAATTTGAGGATCTCTTATCCAAAATCGGCGATTGTTCAAGACAAACCAAACTTTCGGATCATTTTTAATTCTGGCAAAAATCGTGCCTTTGATTTTGTTAGCTTTATTTTTGTTGGTCTCAAAAGTTTTTGAAATTATTTCCGTTTGGCCGGGAATTCCTTTTGAACAAAGACAATAAATCGGCGGAATACAATTCACGCCCAAAAGACTGCTTTTCCATGAATCAGCTTCGGCAAAATGTTTGGAATTTATATCTTCCAGTCTGACCCACATTATATAATAACCGCCTGAATCGCCCGTTAAATATCCGTATTTAAAATCATTACTCGTTACTTTAGGCTGCGTGAAAAAACCGTTTGTATAACTTTTGCGCCAAGTCAATGAAGCGGAATCCAAAACGTCTTTTAATAATTTCCATTGATAATCTTTATTTTCTCTGTTGTCATTGGATATGCTTACGGCCGGATATATGACAAAATCTTTATAATAATTTTTAATAATATCTCTTAATTTTTTCAAGTCAGAGACCCTGGTATTGTCGCGATTAGTCGGTCCGGCGTCAGAACGATCTTCTAATTCCACTCTCACTCTTAATTCACGAATTACCGGCGTCAAAAGCGGATTTTCGCTGGCTAAAAATATTCTCAAACGCATTTTTCTGACTCTGCCGTCCGGTTGATACGGATCTCCCCAATCAAACGGATTCAAGGGATATTCTCTGACGCTATTTTCAAAAGTGACAAAACCTAAAATGGTTGTTCCAGCCGGCCGATCAAAAGTGCCGTCCAAAGTCACATTTAAAATATCCTGATTAAAACTGATTTCATTGGTCCATAAAACACCGTTAGACATATAATTGTTGCTGCCCGACTCTTTATTCAATGTAACGCTGTTTTTTGACCATTTAACAGTACTTTGCGCCGTATTGATAGCGGATTGAGAACCAAAATCTGTTTTCCAGCTACCTGTCTCAATTGTCGCCGCTCCCCTGGGCGGAAGATAATCAGCAAGAGCCCCTTGCAAAGGAGTTAAAACAAAAGAGATGACAATTAAAATAATTGGAAATTTATATTTATTCATATTATTATGATAGCACAAAAAATCGGTTTTGTCAACTTATCAATTAATATAAAAAGTAGAAAGTTTTTTGGGCTTTCTACTTTGTTTTTAAATAAAAACTACGACTCTTGATTGCAAACAACCGTGCAGTAATGCGGTTCGCCATAATTACCGCCAAGATTGGTCGTTAATTGAGGCTCGGCAATACTAGAGGAACTGGGACCAAAATTCAAACCTACTATTTTATCTTCGAAATCTTGCAAACGATCATCATATTCATGATACATTTCGCCGGGAAATGTGTAGTAACATTTTATCATTCCTCCTTTGATTTCGTCGCCAAAAATTATTCGATGGACAAAAAATGCCACACTCTCTGTCAAAGTTAACGGCCTGAATCCTTTCGCCTTTATTTTTTCCGCTTCGGTTGGCTCATCTTTTTTCCCTATATAAATGTCTGCAAAAACATGAACATTATTAATCCAATAGGGTTTATCCGGTATTTTTATTTCTTTTAATCTTGTCCTAGCTGATTGAAGATTGGGAAGACTTTCTATGCCAACCAATTGCAACTGTCGTCTAAGCAAAAGATGATTTTCCGGAATTACCAATATGGAATCATTATTGGTAATTGGTTCAGGAATTCGTTTGAGAAATTCTTTCCGGCTTAATCCCATAATTCTGGGATAATTATAATGCATAAAATGAGACACGTGATCTTTTCTTAATTTTTCCAAAGAACTTATTTTTTCTTCTTTCATTTTTCCTCCTTTTTATTTACTGGTTAATTATATAATAACATTTTATTTATTTTTTGTCAAATCAAAAAGCGCTGTTGCAAAACAGCGCTTTTTAAATATAAAATACTTATTTTTGAATTTGCGGCGTGGCAGGTCTTAATTGAATTGATTTAGCGGTAATACTACCGTCTGAATTAGCAGGACCATTTACCATGACATTCTCCCCTATTTTTAAATCAGCAGCTGATCCTTGAGAAAATTTCATAACTTGGGTCGTGTCGGAATAAAAAATAATTTTTGATCCGCCGTCATTCAATTTAACGGTAATGCTTTTATCATCTTGAGAAATAATTTCTCCACTGGCAGAATTTGCGCCGCCTTGTTTATTTCCTGTCGGGGCCATGCCGTTTCCCATTTGTTGCCTGCCAAAATTTTGTTTCGCAAAATTTAAGCGGGTACTTTGGGCATATTTCATACCCCCCAAAAAAACTCCCCCGCCCACCACGACGACTAATATTATAATAATCGGTAAAATTTTTTTCATAATTTTTTAATTATTACTTATAAACTTATTTTATTCGTATCTCAATGCTAAAATCGGATTTAACCCTGCGGCACGGCGGGCTGGGTAATAACCGAAAATAATTCCAATCGCGGCCGATACGCCGAAAGCCAACAAAATTGACGATAATGATATCTTAGTGGCAATATTGCCAAATTGAGTAATGCCAAGCGAAACAAGCCAGCCGAACAAAATACCGATGATTCCGCCTAAAAACGTAACCATCACGGCTTCGGTTAAAAATTGAATATTAATTTCCGATCTTTTTGCGCCAATGGCTTTTCGCAAACCGATTTCTCTTGTCCGCTCAGTAACATTAGTCAACATCATATTCATAATACCGATGCCGCCGACAATCAAAGAAATTCCGGCAATCGCCGCCAAAAGCATTGTTAAAGTTTTAGTTATTGAAGACGCGCTTTCCACAATATCGGATTGATTCATAGTACTGAAATCAGCCAGTGCAGAATTTGAAATATTATGGCGGCTTAATAATAATGTTGTAATTTGAGCTTGCAATTCAGTCATTGATTCTTGATCAATCGCTTCCACATTAATCGTGCTTAAATATTCGCTGCCGGCTAAAAAACGCTGAGCAGTAGATAAAGGAATAAAAATCTGATCATCTTGATTGCTGAAACCGCTTCCGCCTTTTTCTTTTGTAAGACCGATAACTTTAAATTCAATTTTTTTAATGCGAATTGTTTGGCCGACCGGATTTACATTTTCACCGAAAAGATCATCTCTGACCGTCGGACCGATAACCGCCACTTTTGATGAACTTTGCACGTTTTGATCAGAAATGAAAGAACCGATATCAATTTGAACATTTTTAACTGAAGGATAGGAGGCAGTTGTTCCGACAATTGAAGTATTGGTATTTTTACCTTTTGTCGTAACTTGATAGCGACTGGAAAGTTCGGGAGCAACAGCCTTAACGAGACTAAGTTGTTCTTGAATAGCGTCGGAATCCGCCGGTTTTAACGTTTGCGCCGATCCCCGACCCGCGCTCACCTGAGTGCCGACCCCTCTTTGAAAACTGGGCATTACGATAATTAAATTTGAGCCGATTGATTGAATGCTTGATTCTATGGAACCTGTCGCGCCTTGACCGAGGGAAATCATAACGATAACCGATCCAATACCAATCACAATACCAAGAACAGTTAGACCTGTTCGAGCTTTATTGGCAATTAATGCCGAAGATGTTTCTTGAAATAAATCAGAGATAAGCATAGTAAAATTATTTTAAAATTTAAGTTCGGAGAACGCAAAATTTTTAACTATAATTTTGCGTACCCTGTTAAATGCTGCTCTGCAGCAATTTTGCCAAAGGCAAAATTATTTAACAGGGTAAAGGTTTTGTAGCTCCGACTTAACGTCCGGAGACAAAACTCTTTATTCTTTAATTTTGAGAATTATTTTAGACGAATGGCCATCGTGAATATCCTCTATGATTTCTCCGTCTTTAAGTGAAATTATTCGATTTGCGTGTTCGGCAATATATTTTTCGTGGGTAATCAAAATAATTGTTCTACCCTGTTTATTTAAATTTTGAAATGTTTCAAGAATAATTTCACCGGTTTTGCTGTCCAAATTACCGGTTGGTTCATCAGCGAGAATTAAAGAAGGATTATTGATAAGCGCTCGAGCGATTGCTACCCGCTGCATTTGTCCGCCGGAGAGCTGATTAGAAAGATGATAAAAATTTGTTTCATCTAAACCGGCGCTTTTTAACGCGTCTTTTGCTCGCGCTTCGCGTTCTTCTTTGGGAATACCCGCATAAATAAGCGGCAGTATCACATTTCGCAAGACGGTTGTACGCGGCAAAAGATTAAATGATTGAAATACAAAACCAATTTTATTTTTTCTAATATCCGCCAATTCATCATCAGAAAATGTAGAAACATCGTGACCGTCTAAAAAATATTGGCCACTAGTTGGAGTATCCAAACATCCCAAAATATGCATTAATGTTGATTTACCCGAGCCGGAAGGTCCTATAATAGCGACAAACTCCCCTTCTTCTATAGTAAACGAAGCATCTTTCAGCGCATAAGTCTCAAATACCTCGCTTTTATATATTTTTGTGATATTTTTACATTCAATCATAACCCTATATTATGGAATTTATAATACGTCCTTTTAAAGAAGCATAACCTTTTTTAAATTGTTTTAATCTTTTTTCTCTTATCAAAGCGTCTTTTTTTGATTTATATGCTTCATAATAAACCAATTTTGGCGATTTTAAATTATTAGATGATTTAATATTATATTTTAATAATCCTGTTTTTAAATTCGGCGCCAAACCGATATGCAAACTGTCATCTTTTTTTGATTTTAATAAATATACGTAAAACATAATTGATTATATTTTAATGGTTAAGTTTCGGCTGCCGCGTTTTAATCGCGCGGTCCTCCGCCTCCCATTTGAAATAAACTTTTTGTGTTGGTCGTTTTTGTTTGCGTTGTTGAAGAGCTGCTGCTGGTTCCGCTAACCACCCAATCGCCTTCTTCAAGGCCGCTTAAAATTTCCGAGGATGAATCATTAATTAAACCGGTTTGAATTGATTGCTGAGTGGGAGAATTTTTTGCGGTAACAGTGGCGGTATTTGTTGTTGAATTTTTCGGATTAATCGTTGAATCAAAAACTTCCACGTAAGATGCGTCTCCCAAGGTTTTTACCGCGGAATTGGGAATTAATAAAACGTCTTGTTTTACATCTGTAATTATTGTCGCTGACATGCTCATTCCTGATTTTACGCGTTCATCTTGCGTATCAAATCCTATTTTCACGTTATAAGTCACCACGCCTTGAGAAACGGTTCCGATTGCATCAGTTTCTATCACTTCGCCACTGATGCTTAAATCTTCAATCGCGTCAAAAGTGATGGTTACTTTCTGTCCTGTTTTTACTTTGGCAATATCAACTTCATTAAGAGTAACTTCGGCCATTTTTTGTTTGGTGATAAATGTAATAACCGAAGCACCGGAAGAAATTGAATCGCCATTTTTAACGCTTAACTCGGCGATTACTCCATCAAAAGGAGCTTGAATAAAATAATCCGCAAGAGTTTGTTTTGCGCTTGTCAAAGCGTCTTGCTTTTGCTGAATAATTATTTTTTGAGCTCTAATATCAAGTTCTGTAGGACCGGCTTTCAAGTCCGCCAATTTTTGCTCTTTTTCTTTTATGCTTTGTTCGCTGGCCGTCAAATCAAGAGGATAATTTTGATCCATTTCTTTTAAATCTCTTCCTTTATCCGTAATCGTATCTTTATCTGTTTGCAAGGTACTCTTAATTGAAAGAAGATTAAGAAGATATGTATTTGTTTTTCCCGTGTAAGTGCTAAGAGTGGAAAGATGAGTATCGGCAAGCGTTTGCGGCCTTAAACTGCGTTCGGTCAATTTATCTTTATAAAATTGAATTAAGTTAGTGGCGCTTTTTAACGCTTCAGCAATGTTTCGGGTGGTTTCGTAAGTTTCGCTGATCAGCGATTCAATTACGATTTTATCCGAAGACCTGTTCGCGGACTTGTAATCCAGAAAATTTTTATCATAGGCCGTACGAGCAGATTGATATTTTGTATAAGTGTCATCTCTGTATTGCGTTGCTTTTTCGTCATATATTTTGGCAATGCTTGTGTAATAATCAAAATTGTATTGAGTTGTTGAAAAATTAAAACCAAACAATAAATCTTGAAGTCCTGTTATAATATTCGGAATTTCAAGAAACGTATTTGACACATTATTGAAACCGTCTTCGTAGGCTTTTTGAAGATCATCTTCGGCGCTTTTTTTCGCGTCCAAAGCATTTTGATAATTTGTTGTCTGAGTAAATTTAAGTTTAGTAAGGCTGTCTTTTGCTTGAACAAGAGAATTTTCCGCCTGCAACATTGTAAGTTCGTCTGTCGGAGCCAATAATTCTTCCAATTGAAGCTTGGCTGTTTCAAGGGCTGTCTCAGCGTCTCTCACTTTTACCTGGGCATCGCTGGCGTCCAATTTGACAAGAGAGGTTCCGCTTTTAACTTCTTGGCCCAATTTTACTCCCAAATAAACCACGTCGCCCGATGCTTTTGCTTTAATATCCACTTGATTGGAAGCGGAAATTTGTCCGCTTCCGGAGACAGAAGTGATAAGCGTCCCCTTTTCAACCTTGGTTAATGTATAGCGAGTTTCAGCAGTGCTGCTTTTATTTTTTTTATATCCAAAATAACTTCCGCCGGCTATTAAAATAATAATCAGCGCGATAATAAATTTTTGTTTTGATGTAATTTTTTTCTTCATACCAGGTAGTAGAACTTTGACAATTTTTGTTCAATTATCAAAGTTTTAAATTATTAATTAAATTATTTTAGAAACCTTTGTTTATTTTATGAATTTTTTGTCCGACCAAAAATCAACAAAATTAAATCTTAAATAATAGGTTAAATGCACGGAATATATACCAAGTAAAACTTTTTAGCTGCGAGAGGACAAGTCAAAGTCCACTACCTGGCATAAAAAAATAATATAATAAAAAATTAATATAATTTAGCGCTGACGACCGGGCATTTGAAATTCCGGTGATTTACCCCGCACCTTTAAACGATAGTATTTTTAAAATGCGAAGCATTATCGTTCAAAGGTGCGGGGTTTGCCCATCGGCATTTCCGTTCTAGGACCAGGCATAATTCTGATAAATTTCGCTTCTATTTGTCCACTGGTATTCGGCTCGCCTATTACTACAATTTGATCATCAATTTTAAGATCTGTTAATTTTATGGTTTCCCTGAAACGTTCAATAACTGTATCGTCTTTAATAATAACTGTTTTTTCCACATTATCGGGACTCTTGATAATAATTGTTGAATCTTCAATTTTAATAATTTGCCCGAATACTCCATGCGGTTCTATAAAATCTCTGCCGCCGAAATCTCTGAAAAAACCGCCTTGAGGACCGGCAAAATTCTGATGATAATTTTCTCCCCACTTGTAAGAAAAATTCGCCTTTCTGAATCCGACAATCATTCCTAAATTAAAAATAAGCAAAAATAAAATAATTGCCGCAATTGACCAAGTAATAATTTGAAATGATTTTGACTGAAAAAATTTATTACAATCCATATTTGTATTATTAATTATTGGTTATTTTGTGAATAAAAATAATTTTCAAATCTTGCGTTAAAAATTTGAGCGATTCAAGAAATACAAAAATAATAACCAGAAAGGTGGCCACGCTCATTAAAGGCAATGTCCCTAAAAGCGTTAAAGTAAAACTCTGCCAATAAGTCATAACCATTCCGATATCGGTAAAAAGCAAAGAGAAAAAATTAATAAAACCGGACTCATTAAATCCGGATTGCATTATCTTGAAAGCCGGCGCAAAAGCCGCCATAGAACCGACTAAACCGACAAAAAATATGGCGAATCTTCGCTTAACCATTATTATTTTCTGTTCCTCGTGAATGCGGGACATTATTTGATTAAAAAGACCATCCGAGGGTACAAGTAATTTTTTGTAATTTTTATTTTGCATAATGTTAGTATATATTAATACGTTTAAAGGGCGCATTTTGGTGCACCCTTTAAAAAATTAATTGTCTTTTTGTTTATGTTGATTCGGTGAAAATTTTCTTGAGATAAATAAGAGCTCGTCTGTACCGGCTTTTTATTGTATGAAGCGGCTCATTAAGAGATTGAGCGATTTCACGAAAAGTAAGATCGTCATTATAATGCCGACTAAGCACTAAGCGATATTTCGGGGAAAGTTTTTTTATAGCGGAATAAAGAGATCGAGCTGCATTTTTTTGTTCGAGAATTTCATCAGGCAAAAGAGAATCATCTTTCAATGTATCCATGAGAATATTATCCCCTTTTTCATCTGTGAATACGGAAAACGGCAATGTTTTCTTTTTCCTTAGAAAATCAATTGAAGCATTTTTGGCAATACTAAAAAGCCAAGTTTTAAATTTTTTTTGTCTATCAAATTTCCTTATATTTTTCCACATTCGCACAAATACTTCTTGAGTTATGTCTTCAGCGTCTGAAACGCTGTTTACATAACGATAGACAAAATTGTAAACAGGTTTAAGATATTGCTGAATTAAAATTTCCAACGATTTTTCATCGCCTTTTAAATATTTTTTAACCAGTTGCTGGTCATCTATTTCCGGCATAAATACATTATGGCATATTTTCGCAAAAATTTCAAGAGAAGATTTGCAACTGATTTAAAATACTTTTGACAATAATCAAAAAAAGATTTAAAATGGATTCAATGAAAAATAAAAAAACAATCAAAATTGCCGTGGGAATGAGCGGCGGAGTTGACTCCACAATCACCGCTTTGATGCTTAAAAATGAAGGTTATGACGTTATCGGATTAACAATGAAAATTTGGGATGACAATCCTCTGATTAAGGGCAACCGAAGCGGATGCTACGGACCGGGAGAAGTAAAAGATATTGCCGAAGCTAAAAAAGCGGCAAAAATAATGAATATCCCCCACTATGTGATAGATCTTAGAAAAGAATATCACAAAAGCGTCATTGATTATTTCAAGGAAGAATACCAAAAAGGAAAAACGCCGAATCCGTGCGTGATGTGCAATTCCAAAATAAAATTCGGATTATTGATAGACAAAGCGATCAACAGCGGAATTAAATTTGATTATTTCGCCACCGGACATTACGCCAGAACAAGCTTTGACAAAAAAAATAATATTTATTTGTTAAAAACCGGACTTGATAAAACTAAAGACCAGTCTTATTTTTTATACCGATTAAAACAAAAACAATTGAAAAAAATTCTTTTTCCTCTTGGAGAAAAAAGAAAAGATGATATTAAAAAATTCGCTCAAAAAAACGGGTTTGCCGATTACGCGGAAAAAGATGAAAGCCAGAATTTCATTGAATGCGACAATTATTCGGTCTTGCTTCCGGCCGGAAAAATCGGATCAATAATTGATTCTCAAGGAAATATTTTGGGACAGCATAAAGGAATATCAAATTATACTTTGGGCCAAAGAAAAAATCTCCATATCGGCGGACTAAAAGAACCTTATTATGTTTTAAAAATAGACGTCAAAAAAAATATTATTGTCGCCGGGCCGAAAAATCTCGCTTTCTCTGATAAAGCATTTGTGAAAAAAATCAATTGGATTATTCCGTTAAAATTGATAAAAACCAACAAAATCAAAACTAAAATAAGATACGGAGCCGAATTCGCCGAAGCCGTGTTTTTATCAAAAACAAACAAGAGTGCTGTTTTAAAATTTAAAAAACCGCAATTCGCGGTTACTCCGGGCCAATCAATTGTTTTCTACGATAAAGATATGGTTCTTGGCGGAGGAATTATTATTGGTAAAAAATAATAATTTTCAAATAAAAAAAAGATGGGGCAGATTTACTCTGCCCCAATTTTTGTTTTCTTTATTTCCCGTGAAGTAAAGAAAATTGTTTTGGAAAAAAAGAAAAAAATTTTGAAAAGAAAGACTTTAAAGACATTCTTTTTTTCAAAATAATCTTCATACTTGGAAAATTACTCTGTACTTCTTTTAAAACTTCTTCTTCTGTTTGGTGTCTAATTTTCGCCAGTTCTTTTATTGCTCCCTGTACTGTTTTAAACCTCAACTCCCTAAATATCTTATTCGATTTCGCTACTGGTAGCACCCCACCTTTTTGTTTCTCATCATACTCAGGGTAAATGTATTGATTACTTTCTACATTAACCCTCACTATATGATCACCAATAATGCCCCACCAAGGAAATTCAATTTTCCTCATTTTGCCCCCCCTTTTTTTATTTTAAATTTTATATTTTAAACTACTGTTAAAATCATATCAAATTTTAGGGAAAATGTCAAGTCTATAAAACAAAAAGACCCCTCTCAAACGAAAGTGGTCTTTTTTGTTCACGACGACTATGCGCGTGCTACATTGATGGCAGCTGGGCCTTTCTCGCCCTGCTCGACTTCAAAGGTGACGGCATCGCCAACCTTTAATTCGGCAAAAGTAACGCCAACCAAGTTTTTGGAATGAAAAAATAGATCTTTTGTTTCGCCTTCGCGAGAAATAAATCCAAATCCTCTATCCGTAAGAGTTTTAATAGTTCCGTTCATACGTTTAAACTTTTATTTTAATTTTGATAATTTTTAATACAGAAAAACTCGACTATGTTTCCGCATCTTTTGTAACTATATTAGTATACACTATTGATAATGTTTGTCAAGGGCTGCTAACTATAATTTCCCCAAATCAAGTTCTTCGTTGATTTTTAATGATTCAACGAATTTTTCCATATGGCTGACCAAGATAACCGGCCCGTGGAAATTATTAATCGCTTCGGCAATCAAAGGCAAATGGCGGAAGTTAATGTGATTGGTCGGCTCGTCTAAAATCAACAAACCGGGCCGCATTAAAACAAGCCGGGCAAAAGTTAAAAGTCCTTTTTGCCCTTCGGACAATTCGCAAATAAGATTATCCATAATATCCCCTGTCAAAAGAAATCCGGCTGCCACTGTTCGCAAATGCTGGGAATCAGAATTATCAAACACGACATTTTTCAATGAATCAAGCACGGTTTCCTGAAAATTAAGATTTGAAAAATCCTGGCTGTAATAACCGATTCTGATATCCTCGGCAATTTTGACGCCTTCGTGTTTTTCCGAAACCAATGAACGCAAAAAAGTGCTTTTGCCGATTCCGTTCGGTCCGACCACCGAGAGATGAATTTTTTTGTTAATATCTTTTTTAACTTTTTTGACAACCAATTTATTGTCTTTAAAAATTTTTACTGATCTGATTTCCACTATATTTCCGATTAAATCTTCCTGTACCGGGATTGAAAATTTTCTGATAACCTTGTCTTCTTTCCTGACGTCAACCATATTTTCTTCCAACTCTTCGGTTTCTTCGCGAAGCTTACTGGCCAATTTTCTCATCTTTCCGCCTTTGTTGGCGAAAAAATTAACTTTTTCTTTGCGATCAAGAATTTGTTTTTTCAACTGAGCGTTTTTCATTTGTTCTCTTTCTACCCGTTTGGAAATTTCTTCAACCACTGAATAATAATCTCCCAAATACATTTCGGTTTGATGCGTAAAAATATCAAGATAAATTACGCCTTCGGTAAAACAATTTAAAAAATCCGCATCGTGGGAAATGACAATCACGGTTTTCGGATACATAATCAAAAATCCCAACAAGTGATCAATGCCTTCTTTGTCCAAATTGTTGGTCGGTTCGTCCAATAATAAAATATCCGGATTTTTAATCATGGCAAAAGCCAATAACAACCGAGCTTGCTGGCCGCCGGAAAGATCGCCGACTCGCCTCTTTAAGCTGATCGCTCCGCTGGATTCCTCGGGACCGATAGACATATTAACTGCATCCATAACTTTGGCTATCTGGCTGCGTAAATCGGCTGGCACAACAGAAAAAGCTTTGGAAAAATAATCTTCTATGCTTAAATTTAAATCATTTCTGCTGATTGTTTGGCTGGCAATGCCGACTGTGGCGCCCAAAGAAACCGATATTTGGCCGCTTTTAGGTTTAATGTCTCCTTTGATTAAATTAAAAATCGTGCTTTTACCTGATCCATTCTGACCCATTAAAGTTATTTTCGCGCCTTTTCGCACGCTAAAACTAGCCTCGTTCAACACGGGCTTTTTGTGGACATATTCAAAAGCAACTTTATCAAAACGCAAAACTACTTCTTCAGCCATAAAAAATTTAAATTATATTACCACAATGCTTGATTTAATAGATTAGCAAATTTTTAAAAATTTGTCAAATAAAAAAGAGATTCTACTCTCTATTTTTAATTTACTGAATTGGTTTAAAAACTTACAACTAAATATTTAAATGTTATTAAATTATTTTAAAAATTTGCAATTTTAAAATGAGGATATTGTTTCCTTAATTTTTTTCTTTCAACCGAAGTCAGATTAAGAATAAAATCTCCATTAATCTTTTCTGGTAATTCAAGACCTTCAATGGAAGTTAGACTGTTGAGGTATAAAGTTCCGCCGATATATTTAGGTAATTTAAGACCTTGAGCCGAAGTCAGACTATCAAGATTAAGACTTCCATTAATCTTTTCTGGTAATTCAAGACCTTGAGCCGAAGTCAGACTTTTGAGATAAAGATTTCTGCCAATATGTTCGGGCAATTCAAAATCTTCAACTGAAGTTAATCTACTAAGGACAAGATTTCCATTGATTTGTTTGGGAAATTTAAGATCTTTAGCTGAAGTCAGACTTCGAAGGTAAAGATCTCCATTAATCTGCTCTGGTAATTCAAGACCTTGAGCTGAAGTTAAGCCATCAAGGTAAAGATCTCCATCGATGTATTTTGGTAATTTCAATCCTTTAGCTGAAGTCAGACTTCGAAGGTAAAGATCTCCATTAATCTGCTCTGGTAATTCAAGACCTTGAGCTGAAGTTAAGCCATCAAGGTGAAGATTTCTACCAATATGTTTGGGCAATTTAAGATCTTGGGCTAAGTATGGAAAAGTAATAAGGTCAAAACTTCCACCGATTGATTGTAATTGGCTAAAATCTTTAATTTGCTGGTTCTTAAAACTTATATTTCCACCGATTGATTGTAATTGGCCTAAATCTTTAATTTGTGAATATTCAAGATATGCATCTCCGCTAATATGTTTAAGGTTTGAAGGCATATTTTCCCAATCAGAAATTATATTTCGATTAAGATCACCAATTAAAACAATCGTCTGGTTATTAATTTCTGATGAATCAGATACGATTTGTTCTTCTGAACAATCAAAAATATTTATATAATCATTTTTTTGATTTCTTTTTTCTCTTATTTCTTGAATCCTTGGATCTTCTTTATAGCCAAATCCATCAATTTTTACCTCAACTTCATAAAGAAATTTCAAATCTTCTTTGGTTAATTCTTGGTTTTGTTTCACTTTCTTTTCCAACTCAGTCATTCTTTTCATATCAACTGATTTTTTCTTGTATTTTTCAGCGCCCGGCAAGGTGGCTATTTTTGATTCGGCAATTTCAGTCATATTGCCTTCAAGATTTTGCTGGGCATTAATGCCTCTCACTTCGGCAATTTGGCCTTGTTCCATTCTAATGGCAATTCTGGGAACAGCGTATTGTCCGTCATCACCCTTGGTATAAAAAACATAAAAATCGCCATTTTCAAGTTGGGTTTGAGCCGTGCTTTCACCAGCTGTGCACCAGCCGGTACCGTGTCCTTGAAGCGATTGAGATAATTCAAGATGACGGCCCGAGCCTTGATCAAATTTAACCCATTGGCCGTCAGTAATTTCTTTCTGTTCCTGGCTGGCCGGGGTAATTTTTTCAATAGCATAAGCATACATTTTAGCGAAATTTTCTCCTTGAATAATTTTTTGCCATTCTTGATCATCGGTAATTGGCTGTTTGTTTTGTTTTTTTATTAACTCGTCAGCCACATAAGCCAAAGCTTCGCGGTTGATATCGGGAAAAATTGAAGTCGTGCCATTGCTTCTGTCTTTGAATTGTTTTTTTTCTTTGTCATATTCAGCCATTTTAGTAATGCTGCGAAAAGCAAAATATTTAAACCAATTCGGATAAGCCGCATCGCTTGAACCAAGATAATCAATCCACGAATCCAAGCTTTTCTTTTGATCAGTAATAATTATGTCAATATTTTCTTTTCTTGTTTGATTGTTAATTTCAACCTCGCCATGTCCCCTTTCTCGGGCAATTCTTTTTTGGAGATCAAAATAAGCCTCGGGAACTTCCTCGGGCTTAATGACGAAAGAATCGTAAAGTTTATCTTTAAGAATATCAATTCTTTTTTCTTTTAATGCTGGATTGAACGTTTCAAAAATTTCCGACAAACGATTAAGATATGTTTCAATTTGAGTATTCGAATCGCCCTTCACTTTCTCATTGGTTCTGACTTCTTGACGATGAACAGCGCTCGCTACTTCAGGAGATTTTGGCAGATCGAAATATTTTTTTTGAAGAAAAGATTTTTCGTTCATAGATTTGAATTATATCTTAAATTTAGCACATTTTTTAAGAAATGTCAAATAAAAATGAAAAGGCGGATGAAAATCTCATCCGCCTTTCCGAGGTTCAATTAAAACTTAATTATTTTATCAGTGGTTCTTGTTTTACTTCTTTCTTAGCTTTCTTTTTATTTCCTTTAAGAATGAAGTAGCCAATAACACCGAGTATGATCAAAGTCACTATTACAGCTAACCACACTTTACCGGTTCCGAGAGATAATACATTTGCCATTGAACCTAACAAGCTTGATTTCGCAACTTTTTTAGCAGCAACAGTTGCGGTAACAGTGTAAGCTTGAGTTGAATCATCGGCGGCAGTAACAGTGTAAATAACTGAATGAGTGAAATCTTGTGTCATTCCGGAAGCCGGGCTGACTGCTACTCCATTAATAACGATGGTCGGAGTAAGAGCATTAACCTTGGTTCCAAAAGGAACGGTTACGGTAATGACATGATTTGTTTCATTGATAACACCTGCGCCTAAACCTTTAAAGCTGAAATCAGTGATTGCTTTAGCCGGATTAGCGGCAACGGTTATGGCAACAGTATAAGTTTGAGTGGATTTATCTTCAGCCGTGACTGTGTAAGCGACTGGATCAGTAAAGTCCTGAGCCGCTCCGGAAGCCGGGCTGACTGTTTTTCCGGTTGTAGTAATCATTGGAACAAGCGCGGTGACATCAGTGCCATAAGGCAAAGTGGCCACGATTGTCTTTGTATCTTCATTAATAGCGCCAACGACTGCATAAGCTGCAAAGTCAAACGAAGTAATAGCTTTGGCTGAATTTACAACAGGAGCAGGCGTGGTTTCTTTTGGTTTTGGAGTTGTTGTTTTCGGAGTTGTTTTAGGAGTTTCTTTTACAACAGGAGTTGGAGCAACAACCGGCGCCGGTTTGACAACCGGAGCGACATTATAATTTCCGGCTACAGAAGCACTGGAAACTGAAACGCCTTCACCGATAATATCAACGCCTTTGAAACTAAGAGTAGACGGTTTAGTATTTTCTGTTTTAACAGATACGGTCATTAAGGTTCTATCCGACACTGTACAATTCGGTATTCCGACTAAGAAATACGGACTTACACAGCTTGGAGAAGATATTGCTTGCAAACCGCTTGAAAGAGTTATTCCTTGACAAGTTAAATTGTTAAAGACTAACGTACCTTCAATGGTGCAAACTTTATCACCGGCGTTATTAAGCCCCACGGATGCGTTGAAGACGCTTCCGGCGGTTTTACTGACGTTTGTCGGCGAAACATACAAGAATGTAGTAGCAGCATCTGCTGTTCCGACAAAACCGGCGACCGACAATAATAAGACAGTTGTCAATAATACAATTTTCATTTTTATATTTTTCATATTTTTCATATTTATAATTATTTATTTAATCTTATATAGACCAGTTTAACATTAATAATGAGAAATCATATTTATCGACTTTACCATCAGCATTAACGTCGGCGACATTGGAATCTGTCCGTCCCCAATTTGCCATCATTAATGAAAAGTCATATTTATCAACTTTTCCGTCTCTATTAATATCACCTTTTATAATATTCTGAGTGAAGGCAATGGTTACGGTATAAGCTTGCATTGCGCCGCTCTCGGCAGTGACTGTGTAAATAACAGGGTTGGTGAAATTTTGAGCAACATCTGAAGCCGGAGAAATTCTTGCCTTATCAGAAATGGTGATGGTTGGTACTAAATGAGTTACGTCTGTGCCATAAGGAGCAACCAGAAGAACTGTATAATTTGTTTCGTCAATAGTACCTATAATTGGATTTAATCCGGCAAAACTGAAAGCAGTGATTGCTTTAGCAGAACTGTAGCTATAAGAACCACCTCCGCCGCCGCCACCTCCGCCGCCGCCGGCGACAGTTATAATAACAGTGTAAGCTTGAGTAGAACCATCAGCCGCAGTGACTGTATAAATGACCGGGCTGGTAAAATCATGAGCCACGCCTGAAGCCGGGTTAACCGATGCTCCAGCGGAAACCGTAATTGTCGGAACAAGTGCGGTCACAACCGTGCCATAAGACATGGTTATTGCGATTGTATGAGCTGTTTCGTCAATTATTGTATTACTACCCTGAGTAACAAAATTAAAAGATGTAATTGCTTTGGCTGAGTTAAGAGCCGCAGTGACAGTCACCACATAAGCTTGAGTGGTTGTGTCAGCAGCAGTAACAGTGTAAGTTTTCGGACCAGTAAAATCTTGAGCCACGCCTGAAGCCGGGTTGACTGAAACACCAGTAATGGTAATTGTCGGCGTTAAATCAGCTACGTTTGTGCCATAAGGCATGGTCACAGCAACCGTATGATTAACTTCATTAATCGTTGTATTACCTACTTGATTAGGAATTGTAAATGCGGTAATTGCTTTGGCTGAATTAAGAGCTTTATTGACAGTTACGATGTAGGCTTGAGTTGAAGAATCGGCTGCGGTAACAGTATAAGTAGCAGGATTAGTGAAATCTTGAGCTACGCCTGAAGCAGGACTGACTGAAACTCCGATAATTGTAATTGTCGGAATAAGCGCAGTCACGTCAGTGCCATAAGGCATAGTCAAGGCGATAAGATGATTAACTTCATCAATAGTTGCATCACCAACCTGATTTAAAATTGTAAATGCAGTAATTGCTTTGGCTGGGTTAAAAGCCACAGTAACAGTCACAGTGTAATCTTGAGTAGTTGCATCAGCAGCAGTAACAGTATAGGTTACAGGGCTGACAAAATTTTGAACCATTCCGGAAACCGGGCTGACCGAGGATCCTGCAATTGCGATCGTTGGTATAAGACCTGTCACATCAGTGCCGTAAGGCATAGTCAAAGCAATAGTGTGATCAGTTTCGTTGATCGTTGTATTGCCTAATTGATTAAGAATAGTAAATGAAGTAATTGCTTTATCAGAGCTGGCAGCCATATTTACCGTCACAATATAAGCCTGAGTTGAAGAGTCCGCGGCCACGACAGTATAAGTTCTCGGATTAGTAAAATTCATGGCCACGCCTGAAGCAGGACTGACTGAGGCTCCGGTAATTGTAATTGTCGGAATCAAAGCCGTCACGTCAATAGTACTGGTGCTATAAGGCAGTGTTAAAATAATAGTGTGATCAGTTTCATTGATTACTCCATTAACCGCTGGATTTAATTCTTCAAAACTGAATGCGGTAATTGCTTTGGCTGGGTTAAGAGCAAGAGCAACCGTAACCGTATAAGCCTGAGTTGAAGAATCTTCAGCCACAACTGTGTAAGTTTTTGGATTAGTAAAATTCATGGCTACGCCTGAAGCAGGACTGACTGAAATTCCGGTAATTGTGATTGTTGGAATCAAAGCGGTAACATTTGTACCATAAGGCATAGTTAACGCAACTGTATGATTAACTTCATCAATCGTTGTATCGCCTATTTGATTAGGGATTGTAAATGCGGTAATTGCTTTGGCTGGGTTAAGAGCAAGAGCAACCGTAACCGTATAAGCCTGAGTTGAAGAGTCTTCAGCGATAACTGTGTAAGTTTTTGGATTAGTAAAATTCATGGCTACGCCGGAAGCAGGACTGACTGAGGCTCCGGTAATAGTGATAGTTGGAATTAAAGCCGTCACGTTTGTACCATAAGGCATGGTTAAATTTATTGTATGAGCGCTTTCATTTATTGTTGTTACGCCAACTTGATTTGTAATAGTAAAAGAAGTAATCGCTTTTGCTGGATTAGCGGTAAAACTTACCGTCACAATATAAGCCTGAGTTGAAGAATCCGCGGCCACGACAGTATAAGTTCTCGGATTAGTAAAATTCATGGCTACGCCTGAAGCAGGACTGACTGAGGCTCCGGTAATAGTGATAGTCGGAACAAGCGCAGTAACGTCAGTGCCATAAGATACAATTAAAGCTATAGTGTGATTAGTTTCATTAATCACGCCAATAGCGGCCGGATTAGTAAAATTAAAAGACGTGATTGCTTTGGCCGGATTAAGAGCAACTGTGACAGTCACAATATAAGCCTGAGTGGTTGCGTCCGCGGCCACGACTGTGTAAGTTCTCGGATTAGTAAAATTCATGGCTACGCCTGAAGCAGGACTGACTGAGGCTCCGGTAATAGCGATAGTTGGTCTAAGCGCCGTAACCACGCTTCCATAAGGCATGGTTAAATTAATTGTATGAGCGCTTTCATTTATTGTTGTTACGCCAACCTGATTTGTAATAGTAAAAGAAGTAATTGCTTTAGATGAATTACTTGCCACAGTTACAGTGACCACATAAGCTTGAGTGGTTGTATCAGCTGCGGCAACAGTATAAGTTTTTGGATTAGTAAAATTCATAGCTACGCCGGAAGCAGGACTGACTGAAACTCCGGTAATTGTGATTGTCGGAATTAAAGCAGTCACATCAGTGCCAAACGGAACATTTAAAGCAATAGTATGATCCGTTTCATTAATCACGCCAATAGCGGCCGGATTAGCAAAATTAAAAGATGTAATTGCTTTAGTTGAATCGGCAGTTACAGTAACGGTAACTTCATAAGCTTGAGTGGTTGCGTCCGCGGCCACGACAGTATAAGTTTTTGGATTAGTAAAATTCATAGCTACGCCTGAAGCAGGACTGACTGAAATTCCGGTAATTGTGATTGTTGGAATCAAAGCGGTAACGTCAGTGCCAAAAGGCATAGTTAAATTAATTGTATGAGCGCTTTCATTTATTGTTGTATCGCCAACCTGATTCGGAATAGTAAAAGCAGTAATCGCTTTTGCTGGGTTGGCCATCACGGTTACGGTCACAGTATAGGCCTGAGTATCAGAAGCATCAACAGCAGATGTAACCGTATAAATTTTCGGATTAGTAAAGTTCATGGCTACGCCTGAAGCAGGACTGACTGAAACGCCGGCAATAGTGATAGTTGGAATCAAAGCAGTAACGTCAGTGCCAAAAGGCATAGTTAAATTAATTGCATGATCAGCTTCATTAATAGTTGTTGCGCCAACCTGGTCAGGGATTGTAAAGGCAGTGATTGCCTTAGCTGAGTCTGGCGTTGTAGTAACAGTAACCACATAAGGTTGAGTTGAACCGTCACCCGCAGTTACAGTATATGTTTTTGGAGTAGTAAAATTATTAGCTACATCCGAAGCTGGGCTGACTGAAGCTCCATTCGTAACGATCATTGGTACAAGAGCTGCGACATCAGTGCCATAAGGCACGGTTAAAGCAACAGTGTGATCAGCTTCATTAATCACGCCAACAACAGCTGGATTTAATTCGGCAAATTTAAATAAAGTAATCGCTTTAGTGGTTTGAGGATAAACACTGAAAATTTTACCGAAAAAATCAACATCATTATTATAAATACTAAAACCAGTACCATCTGTAATTTTAACTGATTGTACTTTCCAAAGTCCCCCTTCAGCGCTTTGCGGGATTAATAAATTACCAGACCATGGCCCCAAAGTTGCTGACCATATTTCGCCTACAACTGTCTGGCTTCCCGATGGACTGGCTACAGTCACCTCAATGGATGAGATGCTTGATCCTGCATCATCGGCATCTACGGTTATACCAATAGATTCTCCTGCATTTATAGATGTTGAATTAACAGATACGTCATTAAACTCTATGGTTGTATCCGCCAATGCAAAATTAGACAATGGAGAATTGCCTAAAATAATAAAACTTGCTAAACAGACTGTGAGAAATAAACTTAACTTTTTCATATTTTTCATAATGATAAACATTTAAAATAAATTAATTATGCGAAATAAATTATATTTTCTTGATTTTACATTATTGCTATAAAGAGCTTTAAATCTATGTTATAGGTCTGTCCTTTTATTTATTTATATAATATATCATAAAATTGGGAATTTGTCAAGCCCCCCTTTTGGGGATAAAACTAAAATTAACACTTTGTCAATCCTTCTGCTGTGGATAAGCCCTTTCCCCCACTCTTTAATAGTCATTTCTGGAGAAATAAAAGAGGGCAGGCGTTTTCACGTCTGCCCTGTACAAGATGAAGAGTTTTTACTTCACCCATATTAATTTCTTCGTAACCTTTCTTTCACCTACGGTAAAATTTATAAAATACATACCGCTTGGTGATCTCTGGTTCAATTCATTCGTACCATTCCAGAAAGAACCTTTAACTGTTTTTACCAATTTGCCGGCTATATCATATACACATATTTTAGATTTTTCCGGAGCTTGAATTGCAAACTTGGTAGAAGAAACAGTTGGAAATACCATAATATCTTTTACAATATTTCCTTTTTCTTCAGTGGCTATATCTCTGCCGATAGCATATAATTTCCCGCTGCATGTTAATACATACAACGTTCCATCTGCTCCCAGAACAGCCGACTCTATTGGACCTTCTTGAGTTTCTAAAAACCATTGGCAACTTCCGTTTTTAGTAATTGCCAATAATAGTCCTTTATCGGTTGCGACAAAAATTTTTCCATTCGCATCAATAATTGGCGAACACGTTGTAAAAACCGAGTCAGATGAAGTCCAGTGCCAAGTTGTAGTATTGTTAGAACGGTTCACGGCCCATATCCCATTTTGAGTGCAGCAAATTATATTTCCACCGTAAATCGCCGGGGCAGCATAGCAATTTCTTAAAAACCTTTCAAAAGCTTCCCATCCATTTTCAGTTACGGCGTAGAAGGAACTTGTTGCTGAATCTCTCGCATACGTGGAGACGTAAATATTGCCACTTGAATCAACTACAGGCGTTGGAAAAATACCTGTCCTTTCACCGTTATTTGATTCATATATCCATCTCTGAATTCCATTTGGGTTAAAGCAATATATCCTATAATCATAGGAAGTGTCTTGCTTTGTCGCAACATAGATCCTACCGCTGTCTCCTATTGTCGGAGCAGAGGTGGGATTAGCTCCTTTCCCTGCGTCAGTTGACCATTCCAATGTACTATCGTTAAAACAGTAAAGTTTTTTTCCGGCACAGATATAAACCTTGTTATTGAAAACAGTCGGTGAAGTAGCGTTTGATCCTATATAATAAGACCAATGATTCGAAGTGTCATTCAAATTACTATTTATTACTATCAAACTATCTTTTGCTCCGAAGAAAACAAATCCGTTTAAAGTCGCAGTACCGGTTAAAATTTGATAACCAGTGCCAATCTTTTCCCACAGAGTTCCATTCGGATTAAAGATAACAACACCGGAATCTGTGCTGCAAATGATTCTTTCTCCGCCGCCGATTGTATCAATAATCGGTGAAGGATATAAACCGCACTTTGTCCCAATGTTTACTACCCACTTCACATTCGCTGTTTCCGGACCATTTACATTCGCATAATATCCAGTGTGTTGAGCGTTAACTCTTGACTGCGAATTGGCCGTAACTATTGAACTGCAAAAAATTGCAGTTACTGCTAATACTACTAAAAGGAAAGATTTTTTCATCTTTTCCTCCTCTTGTCAAAGTACATTTTTACCACGATGTCTCGTGGCCAGACCTATCCATATTTTGGATATTACTAATACAATACCAGATTTTTCGGTTTTTGTCAAGAGTCCTTTGGTGGACAAAATATCACTTTAAAAATCGGCTTAAATAATAAAGACTAATGAAAATATAAGCTTCATTTGCTTTTTTGACTCTGTCTCTAAAATTATAACAAAAAAAATTAGGGGTTCTAAAAAATAGAACCCCTTAAATTAATCTTAATTTATTATTGCGGCAAGAGTTTATCGTCCAAAGATGGAAGATAAATCTCTAATATAGTAACACTGCGCATCTTGTCACCCACGGTAAATTCTTTCTTATCTCCCACTTTCGCTCCTTCTATTGCCTTGCCCAAAGGACTATAGATTGAAACGTCATAGCGAGAACTGATAAAAACATAACCCTCAATTCTGAATAAATATTCAGAATTATCATCGTAACGCAATTTTACGATATTTCCTATTTGAACTTCTTTGTCCTGCTCTTTCGGATAAATAATTTCCGCACCGTGAGTCAATGCTTTAACCTCATCTATTCTCCTTACCACCCTGTCTTCATTGTCAATGCCCTGTTTAAATCCTTCCTCGTGCCACTTATCTCCATATGAACCGCTATCGGATTTTGCCTCACTAACCTTCTCTAATTCCTTTTTAAGTTCTTCAAGGGTAGCTTTTATCTTATCTGTTTGTCTCTTTGTAAAAACATAGCCCATCTTTACCTCCCTTCTAAGAAAATTTTAATGCATTATTTTTATAAAAGATCTGATGTTATTGTATAATAATTTATAGATTTTGTCAATCCCTAATTTATTAAAATTTTTATATGGCCAATAAAAAAATAATTTAAATAATAATTAATTCTTCATTTTTAATTATTTTTTTTAATTCTAATAATTTATTAACAATATCAGGAATGGAAGAAATTTTCGGCTCAAAATTAATTAATTTATTAATCTCTACCCACTGAAATTCAGAATATTCATCATTTAAAATTATTTCTCCTTCAAGATGACGGGCGTAAAAATGCGGCAAAACCATAGATTCTCCGCTTTTCTTTATAAAAAGACAGTTAGCTGTAAAAAGTGGGTAAATTTCAATTTTAAATTTTTCTCCAACTTCTTCATTTTTTTCTCTTTGAAGACCATTAATAAAAGATTTATCGGAAATTTCCATTTTTCCTCCTATAAAAGAGTAAACTCCGTCATAATCATTCTCTCCTTGTCTTTTACATAATAAAACACTGTTCATATCTTTAGAGAATACAACTATTTTCTGACAATATAAAAAATTATATTTATCCATAATAAATTATAAATTTAATTATTAAATTTCTTTGGGTTGATTATCTCTAGATTTATCCCTATAAATTGTAATACCTTTCAGATTTAAATCCATAGCCATTAATAAAATTTCTTTTATTTCATCTACGGATGTCATTTGCGAAACGTTAATAGTTTTTGATATTGATTCGTCAATAAATTTTTGTATTGCAGAAATCATCAACAATTGATCTTTCGGAGATATCTTTAGCATATCTGTAAAGTGCGGTTCTATGGACTGAGAGGCCATAATAATCAGACTAGATCTGCCCGTAGGAGGCAGCGCGGTGGTTGAACAATTTCTAATTCCATATTTTTTCACTTCTGTTTCTAGGGCTAGCCAATCATTCTTTGATACGGTTTGTGTTTCTTGCTGAGAAAACCTTCTAATAATATTTTCATCAGTTACATACTTAGATTTTTTAAAGTCATCAAAAGCGCCTCTTTCTATTGCTAATTTAAGCGACATTTTTTTTGAAACAAAGTTTATAAAACTAAACACATTCTCTGCTAATTCTATTGCTTCAGGGCTATCATATTCAATATTTAACTTATCTAATAAATCTGCGAGTCCGCAGACGCCAAGACCGATTTTTCTTTTTCTTTTTGTTATTTCTTTACTTAAATCACTTTCATATCGAGTAATATTATAATCAACAACATCATCAAGAAACCTAACCCCAATTTCAACCGCCCGCCTTAACCCTTCATAATTAAGTTGACCTGCTTCAACAAATTTCCCGAGATTAAGATAAGAAAATTGGCACGTTTCTCCCTCGACAAGGCCGACTTCTCCACAAGGGGCTAGTGATTTATATTCTCCAGCACTTGGCACTTGATTATCCCTATTTAGTCGATCAACAAAAACTAATCCCGGTTCACCACTAGTATGTATTGACATGGAAATTCTATTTAAAAGCTCTGTTGAAGAAACCAATTCGCCATTTTTTAGGGTAATCATTGTTCCTTGCTTAATTTTATTTATCTTGTCTTCGTCAAGATTTACAGAAAAATTAAATACCCAAGGATGATCTTTGCGGTTGTTTTTAATTTCAATAAAATCAATTATTTTGGGATGCGTGATAGACAGTGATCCCATATTGCCTACTGGTCTAAGTTGTTTGTCACTCTTTTGTCCTTCAACCCCAATTTGATTTAAGTATTGAATAATTTCCACCGGATCGTCTATTTCGTCAAAATTAAATCCCGTACCCATTCCACTATTATGAAAATAATCTACAATCATCTTCACTTTCTCTAAGTCACCGCCCAAATCAACAGGAGGGACAGCACAGGCCGACAGCGGAGCGCCTTCTATTCTCCCGGCATTCATTAAAATTGGCGTGCAAGGGATTAATTTTTTATCTTTTAAAAGTTGGAATGTTTCTTTTTTAAATTGATCAATAGATTCTTCGCTTGAATAAACAGTTTCAATCTTTGCAATAGAATCTATAACTCTATGAAATATACTTAAAATATCTTCACCTTTTTCTGCAATACCAAATTGGAACAATTTGTTTTCGCTAATAAACCCCTCTGTCTGTATATTATCTAAACTTTCTATTTCTAAATTTTTTAATAACATATAATTTAAAAATGTTTATAAACTTATAATATCATTTAGTTCAAATAAGTCAATTCTACATCTTGTTAAAAATACAAAAAGGCTAATAAAATTTAATCCCCGTTAGCCTTTTTGACTCCCCTGCTCGGGTTCAGAACCTTTGAATGTAAATTAGTTAAAGAAAATTTATTAATTTTTTGATAAAAAAAGAAAGTCGTCTCAATTTTTTTAACTACTTGGTCTAATGCCGAAACTGCATCAATAAAAAAGGCGAATCGGTTCTACCGACTCGCCTCACTTTTCAAAATTTATCCTCTATTTACCCCTCAAAAGTGGATCAATATATGTCCTAAATTCACGAAGGTTCTTGTCCCATTCTTGTCGTTCCTTTTTATCCTTGGGTTTATCCAGTTGGAGCGCTTGCACGCGGAATATATACCCGAATTGTGATTCTTTATCAAAATCACGAATCATGGATAAATCTTCATTTTGATCTTTGGATTTGACATACTGCATTTTCGCAATCATAGAACTATGCCAAAAGGAATACTTCGCCCACCATATCTCCAAGGTGTTACCATCTTTAACGGGTTTATTTTTCATGATTGTGAAAAAAAGTTTACCTGATTCAAACGCGACTAAATTCTCTCTTGTAGCTTTGGTTTCCGTTAAAAATCTTTCGTTAAATATGAGACAAGAATCACCTACCCACGGGGATAAAAAATCCTTGTCCGTGGGTCTCTTGCTGAGTTCCCATTTCACATTAACAATCCAATTCCTTATCCCTTTATCCTTTGATGCGCGTTTTGCACTATAAAGTATTTTTTCTATTTTTTCTTTTGTTGTAAGCTGTATCGTACTAAAATCATCCGAATTTTCCCACTTATAACCTTCAGCTGGCTCGACATGTTCGCCGTCACCACTCCAAACAACATTAGGATGTCCTTGGTAAGGCGTTCCTAAGGGAAGTGGCACTACCCAATAGTTATTTGCGCCAGGTTTACTTAAATTTCCCCATGTATAACCCTCTGCTGGTATAAGTTGGCCCTTGCCATTCCAAACAACATTAGGATGTCCCTTATAAGGCGTTCCCTCTGGAAGCGGAAGATATACATTATTCCCTGACTCTTCATTATGATGATAATGATATCCTTGATTTGACTCTGAATGATTTCCTTCATTATTCTCTGACCATCCTGCTGGATGATCATAATTATGCTCGTTTGGATTTGGATTCGGATTTGGATCCGGCTGTGGAAGACTTCCTCCTCCATTAATCCAATCAACAGACTTTGGATAACCTCCTCTGTTACTTTTTTCAATCAAGCGTGGAATAATTTCTACTCTGCCGTCCCAGTCAACTTCAGAATCTGAAATATTTACTTTTCCGTTATCTAAATTAACTCCACTATTATAATTCAGTATAGCAACTCGAGTGATAAAAAAGAACATAATAACTGACACTGCCAATATGACAAAAATCAGATAAAGCATCTTTCTCTTTTTCATAATCTTTCCTCCTTTTTTTGTTTTAACGAACTTTGGTTCCACTATTCCCCGTGTTGGGAATTATCCATTATTGGATAATTATTAGTATCATAGTAAATTTTCTTATTTTTGTCAAATTACCGACCGGACAAATTAAGATACCGCCCTAAACATGTTTGTTAATAACAAAAAAACGAGCCATCACGACCCGTTTTTTGTAAGCTCCGGCGGAGGGAATCGAACCCACAACAAGCTGGTTAACAGCCAGCTGCTCTACCATTGAGCTACGCCGGAATATTGTAAATGTAAAATGTAAATCTCAAAATGTAAAATTTTATAATTTTTAAA
>JBAZMD010000006.1:0-41409 GCA_041649955.1 Patescibacteria group bacterium
GCTCCGGCGGAGGGAATCGAACCCACAACAAGCTGGTTAACAGCCAGCTGCTCTACCATTGAGCTACGCCGGAATATTGTAAATGTAAAATGTAAATCTCAAAATGTAAAATTTTATAATTTTTAAATTTCTTTATTATATTATCAGTTATTAATTTACTTTGCAAGTTAGTAGTAGTCTTTAATTTTTTCAATACCCTTGAATTCTCTCATTCGCTCCAATGCCTTAGATTCAATTTGCCTGATTCTTTCACGAGTAACGCAGAAAACTTGCCCCACTTCTTCTAATGTGTGAGCGGCGCCATCGGTTAAACCGAAACGCATATCCAAAATTTTTCTTTCCCGCTGAGGCAAATCAACGACAATTTCTTTAATATAATCTCTTAATAATTTTAAAGCGGCTGAACGATCCGGAGTTAAAGTTTTAACATCTTCAATAAAATCTCCCAATTCCGTGTCGCTGTCTTCATCATCGCCGACCGTGGTTTCAAGCGAAACCGTTTCTTGAGAAATTTTCATTAAATATCTTGATTCGTCAATTGGAATACTCAACTCGCTCGCCACTTCTTCCGGAGTGGGCTGACGTCCAAGTTGCTGAGCCAACCAGCGAGTGGCCTGCTGAAACTTGCTTAAAGTTTCCACCACATGAACCGGAATTCTGATTGTTCGCGATTGATCGGCCAGAGCTCTGGTAACTGCTTGTTTGATCCACCAAGTGGCGTAAGTGGAAAATTTATAACCTCTTTTCCAATCATATTTTTCAACTGCCTTGAATAAACCGATATTGCCTTCTTGAATCAAATCCAAAAAACTTAATCCATAACCGGTAAATTTTTTGGCAATACTGACAACTAAGCGCAAGTTCGCTTCTATTAATTTTTGAGATGATTTATGATCGCCCTTGTCCTTGGCTTTGGCATATTCCACTTCTTCGGCCGGAGTTAATAATGGAACGCGTCCGATTTCTTTCAAATACATCTGAATTGAATCAGAAGAAAGCTGGCTTAAATCAAACATTAATCCCCCGTCTTTCCCGGATTTCTTTTCTTCTTTTTTGTGCGGTTTTTCCAAAAATCCTTCCGGAGATTCAATGATTTTAATCCCCATTCTTTCCATGTAATCCAAAAAATCTTCGTATTCATTCAAATATTTTTCGCAGCGAGGAAAAGTATAAAAAAGCTCTTTCTCCGTTACAAAACTTCTCTGTCTGCCTTTATTGATTAATGCCTGAGCGTCTTGTTCCGGCCATTTTATTCGCGAAGCGCTGTCTTGATGATCGGAATTATAAACTTTTTTGGAAACTTTTCTCACTATTTTGACCGATTTCTTTTTGCTGATTTTTTGTTTATGATTTGATTTCATTGATTTTTTTCCGCTTTGACGGAATTAAAATTTAAATTTGAAAAACAAAATATTATTATTTTTTAACCACTAGTCGAATTATCCCATTCGTAAACATCACTTCCCGACATCTGCCACATTTTTTTCCATTCTCCACTGGCCATAAAATCCATTTCTTTAACGCCTAAATTAATTGCATTTTTAATTTGGCTGACTGTTAATAATTTGCCCAAATTTTTTATACTTGAATCATGACTACCCATAATAACAGTATAAGCGCCTTTATAAAGAATGGCGAATTGCGCTCCGTATATCTGATCTGATTTTTTAATAATAACCATCTGCAATATCCCCTTCTCCTTGGCCCAAAGAATCAAATTCAATAAACTTTTACTGAAACCGGGGGTGGCGAAAAAAGAATCATCTTTAAAACGTTCTAAATTATAGCGAGAAATAATGTCAATAATATTTTCTTCAAAATTATTTTCTAGACAAGCGGTAAAACCTTGAGCAGACAAACCGTTAAGATCACATTTAAGATTATTGCGGTGCTTCTTGCTGAAACCTTGCAAATAATCATCAAAACTGGAAAAGTCTGTTAAATTCAAATGATAATAACAATCATCCGGGTGAACTACTGTTTTAAAAGAAGGAAAAAAAAATTTATCGTCTTGACTGAGATAATCCAAATAAGTATTAGCCGGACATTGTTTTAAAAATTCAGATATAAGTTTTTTATCTTTTAAAAATAATCTGTTTTCTTCCGGCAAATCATCGCCGATAAAAGAATAGTATTCTTGCTCCGGATTATACCATAATGGCAAAATACCTAAAATTTCATCCCCATCGTAACCAACGATAAAATACAACGGGTAATTCGTACCCTTGATAAAACAATCCCTAACTTCCCATAAATCCCACAAGCATTGGTTAGGACTAAACATCTGCCATAATTCTTTGGCCTCTTTATAATCACTGACTATTTTAAATTTCATGAACTTTATTAGATTTTTCCGCCTTGGCGGAATTAAAATTAAACTTAAGAATGATCGCAAACATTTATCTCATGCGATAATTCCGTAATTTCCCTGATAATTTTTTCAACCATTTCTTTGTTTTTATTTTTTTCCGCTTCCTTTAATTCCAGCATTACTTTTTCTCTTCTTCTCTCCAAATGCCGTTTTTTTAAAATGCGGAATAAATTATTGAATTCTTTTTCTATTTCTTTATCTTTTTGCCCTGCAAATTCTTTTTCAACCAAAAAAAACAAAAAATCAATATATTCCGAATCTTTGTCTTTTAGCGCTTCCTTAATTTGATCAACTTCAATTTTATTATTCTTAATATAACATTCTTTTATGATTTTGGCAAGGGTTTGGGCTCTGGGCCTGACAAACATATCAAAAAATAATTTATTCGCTATTTCTCCTTTTTCCGGATATTTTAAAATCAATCCGAGCAGCATATCGCCTACTTGCTCTTCAGACGAAGGCTTTTCTTTAATTTCAGAATTATCTTCTTCTTTATTTTTTTTGGGCAACTTGATTTTCTTCAAAGCGTCATGCAAAGAAATTTCCGAAATATCCAAATCATTGCTGAGTTTTTTTACCCAAAGACCTTGTTCAACCGGACTGCCCAATTTGGCAATAAACGGCAATAAAATTTGCGAAACTTGTTTTTTATTTTCAATGCTCAAAATTTTTGAATCCGGATTGACGCGGGCAATGGCCGAAGAAAAATAATATTCCATAATCGGCAACGGTTCTTTAATGGCTTTATTCCAAATCTCCGGTGTCTTCCTGATACATTCGTCAGGATCTTTGCCGGATAATAAATTAAGAATTTTAACATTCAAATCTTCTTGGAGCAATAAATCTATGCCTCTTTGGGTGGCGTTTTGGCCGGCTGAATCAACATCAAAAGCTAAAATTATATTCGGCGTGTAACGTTTTAAAAGCTTGATTTGTTCCGAAGTCAAAGCAGTGCCTGAAGTGCAAACCACATTTTTGGTGCCGAATTGATGACAAGCAATCACATCCATGTTTCCCTCAACAAGAATAATACTATTCTGAAGTTTGGCTTCCAATTTGGCTTTATCTAAACCGTATAAAACGCGGCTCTTGCTGTAAATTTGAGTTTCCGGCGTATTGATATATTTCGCCACTTCTTTATTTTTTTCTTCATCGGGCCTGCCCGCCGTAGCTTCAGCGAAGGCGGGCATAACTCTTCCCGTAAAACCGACCACTTGGCCGAAAAGATTAAAAATCGGAAACATTATCCGATTGCGAAAACGATCATAATATGAAGACTGGCGTGTTGATTTGACAATCATGCCTGACGCTTCAATCTCAGCCGGCTTATAACCTCTTTTTGAGAGAAATTCCAAAAGCAAATTTCCTTTTTCCGGCGCAAAACCCAATTGAAATTCAGCAATGGTTTTTTGATCCAATTCCCTTTCTTTAAGATATTGTCTGGCTTTTTCCGCAGAAGAAGATTCCAAAAGAATTTTATGATAAAATTTCGCCGAGATGGAACAGATGTCCTGTAGTTTGGTTTTTTGGCTGACCTCGGCCTTATCATATTTTTCAATTTTAACTCCGGCGCGCTGAGCTAAAATTCTTAAAGCTTCGGGAAATTCCACTCCTTCTATTTCTCTGATAAAACCGAAAATGTCGCCTCCTTTGCCGCATCCGAAACAATGCCAAATTTGCCTTTCCGGAGAAATAAAAAATGACGGCGTTTTTTCGCGATGAAACGGACAAATCGCTCTGAAATTAGCGCCTGCCTGTTTGAGTTGGATATATTCTGAGAGAACATCAATAATATCCAACTTTGATTTTATTTCATCAATTACGCTGCTCATTTTCAATTTTTTTTACTTTATTAATTCTTCTTGAATATTTCATTTTTTGCAGCGGTTTGGTTTTTAACCAAATTTTAATTATTTCCTTGGCCGATTTAATTGAAGTAATATGTCCGCCCAAGGTTAAAATATTGGCTTGATTATGATCTGCCGCGTGCTTGGCAGTTAACTTATTCCAAGCCGGCATGGCGTAAATTCCTTCTACTTTATTGGCTGCCAAAGCCATTCCTTGGCCAGTGCCGCAAAATAAAATTCCTTTGGAATTTTTTTCTTGAGCCACTTTTTTCGCCACTTGATAAGCAAAATCAGGATAATCATCTTCTGAATTTAAAATTTGATTACCTAAATCTTGATATTTAAAACCTGAATTTTTTAAATATTTTTTTATTTCTTCTTTTAATTTAAATCCGGCGTGATCCGCCCCTAAATAAATCATAAATAATATTTTTTATTTTAATATTTTATGGTAATTTTTTACAATCACTGGGACAAGTTTTCGCTGTTTCCGCGCATGGACTGCCTATGTCCGAACAAACAACTTCTTGGCATATTTGGTCTCCGCATAAATCAACGCATTTTCCTTTTTCCACCTTGCATTCTCCGCTAAAAAATTTCCACTCATCGCATTCCGTACCGTCCGCAAAAACACAAACCCCATACTCGCCCGCCTCATTCTTTCTTATTTCCAATGTTCCGTTTTGTTCAACGCAATATTTTGAAGCAGGATTAGCTATTCCGGTTTGCGCTTGATTTTCAAATTGCTTTTGAATTTGATTTATTTTTTTCTTTTGCCAATAACCGCTTTTCCATAGACAGCATAACAAAATAATTCCGGCAATAACCGCAATAATTATAATGTTAAAAATTAACTTTTTGCTTATTTTCATACGATTAATTCATTATACCACCATATTTAAAAAATGCAAATTATAACTAAAATAGCCCCTCTAACTTACATATAAGGGCTATTTTAAAAATTCAATCACTTAAATTAAACCTTTCTTTTGCTGAATACGAAAATGTAAAGAATTTCCAGTATTCCTAGGGTATTAATTACTAAAAGCGCCACAAACCACCAGACATCATTGCGTCTGGCCGCTATCCAAAGGGCTATTCCCTTCCACGGCAAAGTCCAGAGAATTATTAAATAAATCGCCCATGTATTTTGCGCTAAAAATTGTGCCATAAGATTTTGTTTAAAATTAATTAATTAAAATATTCAACCTTTTATTCTTTGATATTTTCCCACTGTTCCGGACGCCAAGCCGGCGAGGTCGGCAGAACGAGATGTAAATTTTCAGCAATGATATAAAATTTTTTACCCGGTTCAATAAGAAAAACATCGCCTTCTTTTAATTCATGTTTTTTATCTTCAATAAATAATGTTCCTGAACCGCTGATTACATAATATATTTCATTGCAAATTTTATTCCGCATCCAGCCGGAATCCGGGACTCTGCCATTAAGTTTTGATAAAGCAAATCCGATATCTTTTGAAGGCAAGGGATATTCCCAAACTATCCCCTCTTTCGCGATTTGTTTTTCTTTTCTCTGTTCTTTTTTAATTAGCATATGTAATAAATTAAAGATAAAAAAATAAGTTAATTTCATTTATTAAAATCTTCAATGGTATAAGGAATATCTAAAAGATTAAATAACTTTTTTGTTTTATTAAGAAGCTTATTTTCACGCTCCATTTCTAACTGCTTTATAATTCCAATTGCTACCGCAATTCCGTGAGGAATTTTGAGATTTAAATCTTCTTCTGTTCTATCAGAAAAATCATGTCCTCCCCTTAGAATTCTTCTAGAACCATTCTCGTTTTCTTCTACGTCAATATCAATACATACATTCTTTAAGGCTGCTGCCCAGAAAATTGATTTTTCCAGTTTTTTTATGTCAGTAAAAAAATCCTTTCCTGAGCGAAGAATATAATTATAAAGCTTGGTACTCTGAAATAAACCATGTTTTATAATTTCAACTAAACCAATACTGATTTGTTTTTTAGGAAGCGATTCAAGAAATCTTTTATCAATAAATATCGCATTTGGTTCGTAAAACGACTTGTAAAAATGTTTATAGGCGCGATTATTGGAAACAAAATTTATTCTAACTTTTCCTCCTGCGCCATCAGCCATTGCTATAACAGTAGTCGGGAAAAGAATAAGATTTGCTGACAATTTTTCCGCAAGATAAGCGCCGACATTAAGAAGCAGGCCTCCCCCAATAACAACCAATGTTAAATTTTGTTTTTTATCCAAATTATGGTTTTTTATCAATTCATCAAGAAAAAATTTGGTTTTAACTTTCCCCTCAATTGATTTAAGAATGATTGGACTGATATTTTGTTTTTTGATGAATTCTTTAACAAATGATTGTTTACTGACCGATTCATCTATAATAAAAATATGATTTTTTGTTAAATTGTAAGTTTTATTTTTTGTAAGATTTTCCAAATCCAACGGACTAAAAGTATAGCTTGAAATTTTTTTTGCTCTAGGATGAAATTTGGGAACATGAAAAAATATTTTTATCCCATTCAGTTGAGACTCTTTAATTTTCTCAAATTTATCATCAATGGGCTTAGATTTTTTTATTATCTCTTGATAAAGCTTCATAAAAAAAATATTAAAATTGAATAATTTACTTTTTCTTTTTTATTACATTCATTATATTAACATATCGTTTATACCAAGTACTTGGTTTTGTGCCCCCGCCCGCGGATATTATTGATGTTCTGTTTGAAAATAAAGATTTAATCTCCGGAAGTTTTTTCATTCTGTATTCATTCATCTTGCGCACGACATCGGATAAATTATCGCTTCTCACATCTCCCATTTCTAAATATGCGGGATCTTCCTGAAAAAACCAGTCGCAACTGAGACCCGTTCTTCTGTCAATAACAATCTTTCCGACATTATTTATGTGCAAACTGGGTATTATTCCCTGGCAAAGAGTTCTTTTGTACGAATAACCCAAAATTTTATCTATTTTTGCTTTTAACTCAATCAAGTCGCTTTCTTTTACGGCAAGCTCTTTATAATTTAATTTAGCTCGATGCGTGTATTCCATTTCATCAACGCATGGAAAAATATTATGCTTCTTGCAAAAATTAATGACACTGGGGATTGCGTCGAGATTCAGCTTTGTCGCAACAATGGAGAACGCAAGGTTGGTTTCATTATCTGAATTTACTTTTATGAAATTATTTTGAATAAGCTTGTCCACGAAATCATATATTTTCTTGCTGGCTCCATTTTTGCATAAAATTTTATCAAATACTTTTCCGTCAAATGTGTCTAATTTGAGTATGATATTGGCATTATATTTTTTTAAAAATTTCACGTCTTCGTCTTTATAAGCCAAACCATTGGTAAAAAAAGAAACCTTGATTTTTTGGTCTTTTAAAAATTTGAGAATGTCAAAAAAATAATTTTCTTCTCTTGGTTCTCCCAGACCGCAAATAAAAAGCCATTGAAGTCCCAATTTCTTGAGGTTTAAAATCAGTTTTTTTATTTCCGGAAACGTCAATTCGCCGCGATTTGCCATACCTGACCTTGAATCGCAATATAAACATCGGCAATAACTGCATTTGGCTGTCAATTCAAGATAAGCTGTAGGAATTTTTCCCTTAGCATATTTTTTCAGAGCATTGTCCAATATTTTGGGGCTCCATGGATAATATTCAAGCTTTTTCATGTTAAAGATATAACACAATCTTAGTATTAATAAATTTTTTAAAAGAAATAGACTTATATCAATTTTTTACTATTAAAAATACAAAATCACCGACTTTATCGTTGTGGAATAGATTTTCTTTCGGCCATAACTTAATATATTCTTTAATTTTCATTCCGCTGGCTTCTATATCATCTTTAAAATACTGAAAATCAACTTTATATTCTTCATGGCGGATTGCAGTGAGATATTGTTCATTAAATAAAGCAAATAGTTGATTTTTGCTAAGTTTTTCGGTTTTCATCATATATTTTATTCTTTCAAGGTAGAATTGAGTGCTACTATCAACTGCTTCAATTTTATTAGAAAAAGTGTCAATAATTTTTTCATAAACAATTAAAATACCGTCTTTTTTCAGATGAGAAAAAATATTTTTTAGAAATGCTCTTTTTTTATTGTCTTTAATATGGTGATAAGACGAAGTAGCGAGAATAATATCAAATTTTTTGCCAGTTTTGAATAAAACCGAATCATCAACAACAAAATTAAACCTATTATTTTTTAATTTCTTTTTGGCAAATTTGATAAAATTATAATTTATATCAACTCCTAGATATTTTATGTTGTTTAGTTTTGCCAGCCATTTTCTCGGAAAAACGCCTGTTCCACAGCAAAAATCAAGAATTTCAACAGATTCTTTTTTGTTAGCAATTTTTTTAACCAAATCAAAAACTTTATTGAAATTTATTCTTTCAATTTTGGTATCTATATAGTCATCATAAATTTGAGGATCCATTTCGTATAAATTCAGTGCCATAATTAGTAAAAAGTTAATATATTATTTATAAAATCGCATATGTCGTATTATCGAATGTAAATTTATTTTTTATTCCATATTGAATCATCATAAAACAATTGTTTTCCATCAATATCTTTTTCATCAAAAACTAACTTTATTTCTTTATTTTCAAATGATCTAAAAATAAAAGTAGTTTTTATAATTTTAGTTTCTTTTTTAACATGTTCAAATGTAAAAAAAAGATAACCTACAATATTTTGATCGTTGGGCAATATCGCTAAATTATTAATAAAATCTTTCCCTAGTATTCCTAACTCTTCGTTCCTATTAAAAATAATTTTCCTCATATTTCTAGCCTTGTCTGAAAAAATTTGGTTATCCTCATATTTAATTAAACATTCTATTTCCCTAATATTGAATGATTTGTTTTTTAAAAGAATTGATAGTTTAAAAAGAAAAAAAGTTTGCGTATCGTTATAATTATCATAACGACTAATTATTTTTCCAAATAACTTTTGGTGTTTGAATAATTCAACTATTGATGGCAACCAAGCTAATGCTCCAGTTAAAGCTAATATGAATGTTAATATTTCTATTTTGGTCATAATTTTAAAAAATAAATTTTATTTAGTTTGCGATCCAGATATACGTTGTTATGTGATATGAGTATTAATTTGGAATAATTTTTGTATCATGTTCTTTTATAATTTCTCTTTTGGTAACTCCATTAACCGTATAATCAATAATCAAATCCTTTATTGTGTCAGGAAAAGGATCTCCGGCTAATGCATTACTTGCCGTAATTTCTAATAAATTATTATTTATCATTCTCTGTAGTTTATCTGTAACATCTATCACTTTATTGTCTCTACCATAAATAGCCTTATCTATTCTAAAAATAATTTCATTTTTGAATTTTTGAGTATTAATTTTGTAGCTATTTGGAAGAAATAAATTAATGAATTCAATAGTATACATAAATGATGACGTCCAAATTATAGGCACTATAAGCCAAAATAAAAATATATCCAACGTAATTATAAAGATAGAATTTGTTAATTCCCCAATTAATGACATTGAGTTATCTCTTATCATTGAAAGTATAATGTCTTTAGTGAATTGAAATATTATACTAGACACAAAGATTATTATACCAGTTTTAAATATACGACTAACATAATAATTAATCTTAAATCCAGTTAATGTTTTAGTTTTTTTTGATAAACCTAATCCTATTCCATAAATAGCCACTACGATTGTGATTATATCGGCGATATAAGATATGCAATTTTTTATTGTATCCATATTAATATTTATACTAGTAGTTAACATTCATTTCGTACAATTCGTTTTATGCGATGTAAATTTTACTTTTCCAAATTATCTATAAATTTATCAATTCTTTGCGCATAAAATTCGTTGTTATCATCAAAATACAAATCCAAAATGATTTTAAGATCCATCAGTTCTTTGTCTAGATTTTTGTAGCCATCTGAATTTTTGGGCGCATCGGTCGCCTTTAGATAATTATCTTTTTCCAAACATTCGCGCAAGTGATCCAATAATGCCACCTTGCAAAAATATTTATTAGACCAGATACCCTTTTTTAATTGAACAATTTTATTTTCCATAATATAAAAATAATTTTATAATTTATTGATTATTTTTTTGCGATAAAACCGCCGGCTTGAAGATGCCATAATTTGGCGTATAAGCCGTCTTTTTCATTAATAAGATTTTCATGCGTGCCCTCTTCAAAAATACTCCCCTGCTTCATCACTATAATTCTATTCATTTTGCGAATTGTGGAAAGACGATGAGCAATAACAATAACCGTTTTGTCTTTCATAAGATTATCAAGAGCGTCTTGAATTAAACTTTCCGAATAAGAATCCAAGCTTGAAGTGGCTTCGTCAAGAATTAAAATCGGAGCGTTTTTGAGAATAGCCCGGGCAATGGCAACTCTTTGTCGTTCTCCGCCCGAGAGCTTGATGCCTCGCTCGCCGACATAGGTATTATATTTTTGAGCCAAACCTTCTATAAATTCATCGCAATGAGCAAGCTCGGCCGCTTTTATCACTTCGTCATCCGTGGCCGATGGCTTGCCATAGCGAATATTCTCCATAATCGTACGGTGAAAAAGAAGCGGATCCTGCGGCACCAAACTAATCGCCTCTCGCAAACTTTCCAGCGTTACATTATGAATATTTTGTCCATCAATCGCAATCTCGCCGCTGGTCACATCATGAAATCTCAAAAGCAATCTGATAAAAGTTGTTTTTCCGGCTCCCGAAGGACCGACTAAAGCCACTTTTTCTCCTGCTTTAATTCTGACATTTATATTTTTCAAAACTTTGCGATTATTATTAAAAGAAAAACTGACATCATTAAAGGCCACTTCACCGGAAGAAACGCGGAGAGGTTGAGCTGTTGGAATATTTTTAATTTCATGAGGCAATTTCATAATTTCAACCATTTCTTTGGCATCGGCATAGCTTTCATAAAAGTCGCGGATAATACGGCTGAAATCCCATAAGGTTCCGCCAAGACTGATGACATAAAGTTGTAATAATATAAAAGTGCCTACGGTTACAACGCCTGCTTGCCAATAATGAATGGCGAAATAAAAAATAAAAAATTCTACCAGCAAAATAAGACCGGACTGAATAGCATCAAGCCAATTGTGAAGATTCCAATTTAAAAGATTTATTTTTTGCTGAGCGGTTGTCGCTTTTTTCAAATATTTAAATTCGTCTTCATGGCGATTAAATACATCAATATTGTTTTGATTGGTAATAGCGTCGGCAAGAACGGCTGTAGTGTGCGAGTCCGCCTCGGCGGCTTTTATCCTATAAGGCAGGCGCCAAAGCGAAAAAAAATAATTAACAGTCATATTTACCAGCGCCCAGCATAAAATAAGAATGGCCAATCCCGGCTTGATAGTCCAGACGATAATAACCGTACCGGTAATGCGGATAATAAGCGGCCATAAATCCCAAGTAATACGGTCAGCCAAGCGCTCAAAAGCCCGCGCGTATCGGCTTATTCTTTGGACCAAAGCGCCTGTAAAATTATTAGTAAAAAAACTATATGAATGATATTGCAAAGAATTATAAGCTTGCTCGCGTAAAGTGGCCATTGATTTTATTTGAAAATACCCGTTTGCAAATGAGCCAATGCGCGCGCCAAGCCATTTTAAAACATTAAGGCCTAAAATGATTAAAATAATATGTACAAGCTGCGGCGTCAAAGCCGCTTTAACTTCTGAAGACATAACGCCATTTCCCGGGGTCAAGGCGTCAAACAAACGCTTGTAATAGAGAGGAACAATTATGGCAAAAATATTTGCAGCGCCAATACCAATAATACTGACTACTAATAAAAACCAGTTGCGGCGTACGCCTTGCCAAATCGAATTAAATACGTCTTTGACGCATACTTTTGGATAAATTATATTTGAATGTGTTGATTTCATGTTAAATATTTTTTACTTGCATTTTCCTTCGCAGTCAAACAACTTTATATTATCATTTTCATTAGCGTCTATGCATTTTTGAACGCATGATTTGCACTCTGTAAATTGAGAATTTTCTATTTGTTGGCATTTGCCATTTTGAACACCGCATTTGGCATATTGCAAACATTTATCCCCTATCATGTATATTTCCGTGCAAACATCAGGTGGATTTGAACCGCATTTTATGTCCAATCCATGACAATTTTCCAATGAACAAGCGCCCGGAGTACAAGTTATTGGCGACAATTCTACGGTTGAATCTTCTTCTATAGTAGGATTATATATTCTCTGGCTCATGATATTTTTTTGATTGTCCACGAAAAAACAATTTGCGGAAATAATCGGCCGCCCCGAACCTTCTTGAATAAAAGCAATATGCCAGCCATCGTTGGTTTTTTCGGTTTTGATGGATTTTGGGGGCAGTTGATTGCTTGGATATTCTTTAAATTCCGGAAATTGATTTTTTACTATTTCAATTGCTGCGGACTCGCTGACTATTTTTGATGCGGGAATTTGAAATTTTTTAATAAACCAATAGCCGATACCTACACAAAATAAGACGATAAGAATTAAAGTCAGTATTTTATTTTTCATAACATTTTTAAAATATATTTGTTTCTTTAGTAAATTTTTCTGCAATCTTTTTTACTTCAATGGCATTTTTTGCTTCCATCAGCAGAACTCTTAAATCTTTTGCGTTGTCAAATCCGCTGGCATATGCTTTGAAATACTTTTTTATAGTATTAAAACTTTTCAGGCTATCATTGTTTTTATCGCAATCTGTTTTGTACATTTTTTCAAAAATCTCGGCGTGTTTTACCATGCATTTGAGCCGTTCTTGAATACGGGGTATTTTTTTTGAAAATAACCATGGATTTGCCAAAATTCCCCTTCCAACCATTACTCCGTCTAGGCCGGATTTTTTTATTTTTTCATATGCTTCATTTAATATATTTATATCGCCATTGCCGAGAATAATCGTCTCAGGCGCGCAAGAATCTCTCAGCGCTGCGATTTCAGAGGCAAGTTCCCAATGCGCGGCAATATTATACCCTTCTTTTTTTGTGCGAAGATGAACAGTCAACGCAGCCAAATTTTCATTCAAAAGAATCGGAATCCATTCTTTGATTTGATTTTTGGAATAACCAATTCGCGTTTTGACGGAAACAGGCAAATCCCCTGCTCCTTTTTTTGTCGCTCTGATAATTTGTTTCGCCAATTCCGGATTTTTGATTAAAGCCGCTCCAGCGCCCTGTTTTTCAATATCTTTATCCGGACAGCCCATATTAATATCAATGCCGTCAAAACTAAGCTCGCGTATTATTTTTGCCGCCTTTTCAAATTTTTCGGGTTTTGCGCCGAATATCTGAGCCACGATTGGGTGCTCTTTTTTATTATACCACAAATCCACCAATAGTCGCTCCTTGCCTTTGGAAATCAATCCTTCCACGGAAACAAATTCTGTAAAAAATACATCCGGCCGGCCGTATTTTAAAAGCATTTGCCGAAACGCCGCATCAGTGACATTTGCCATCGGCGCGATAGCCATAATGGGTTTTTTCAACTTTCTCCAAAAAATTTTTTGCATAATAGAATAATAGATAAAATGTCATTTCTTGAGAAGTGACATTTTTCTCCGGCGATAAATCATTTGTCGGCAATTTTTTAATTTATTTGCGCAAAAAGCACCACATAATTTTTCCCATACGCTTTGGCGCATTTTGGACAAGTAGTGTATGAAAAATATAATTTTTTTAACACCTTGCCGCTTTTTTTAACATACTCCTTCATCTCTACCGCCCATTTGCCGGCATTTTGATATGGTCCCTCAAATACCTTGGTTAAAAATGTTCCGGAAAGTGTTGCCATCTGCGCGCCCGGAACTTCTTTTGAAACATCAATATAAATATCAGCACCCCAAAGTGAATTTTCATCAGTAAGCATCAGCTGGTATGAAGCTTTAGCTCCGGCCTTCTCGATTAATTCCATATTTTTAATAATTTTCTTTCCCATGTTCAGCGGGACATGCAGAAAACTCGTAATATGGTCTTTAACAAAAATTTTATCCTTCCAGACTATTTCTTTATCTTGCCACGGTTCTGGATTAAACGGTTCGCAACAGCCGGTTGATTTTATTGTTTGGTCATTCATATTTTTATTCCTTAAATTATTATAATATTTTTCGACTTAACGACAAATTTTTATTTTCTCAATAAATTTTCTATTAATTTAAACTTTTTTTCTTTTTTAATTAATTCTTCGTGATACTTATCCGCTTTCCAATAAACTTTATAAGCATTAGCTGACGCTTTGGAGCTGATAATTCGATATTTGTCATCAATAATTTCAATCGCGCAACAATCGTCTATGGCAATAGAAACGCCCGGTATTTTCTTCATCATCTTTTTAAGATTTGGATTTCGATCTTTTTCAACATCATAATGCGGACAATGAAGAGCATTTATTAAACCTAAACCGGAAACCTTTATCAGATCAGCTTTCTGATTAGCAGACTTTTTAGAATCGGAATTTCCCCATTTAAACCAGCAAATTGATCCGGCGCTTAATCCTGAAAGAACAATGTCTTTTTTATAAGCTTGTTTTAAAATTTTATCAACGCCGATTTTTCTCCAAATTTTCATCATTTTCAGAGTATTGCCGCCGCCGACATAAATTACATCTGATCCAAAAACTTTTTTCTCAATTTCTTTCTTGCTAATTTTTTTATTTACTAAATATAAAACATCCGTTTTGCATCCGAGTTTCTTGCCAAAATATTTTTTTACGGTTTCGTAATATAATTCCGAATCAGAAGTCGCGGTTGGGATAAAAAGCAATTTGGGATTTTTCTTTCCCGTTAATCTTAATATCTCTTTGTCTATTTGCGCGGTTTCAATTGGATAACCCGGTCTTCCTATTTCGCCGCCGCCGATTGCAACAATTTTTTTCATAAATTTATTTCATTAAATCATCAATTGAAATATCTAACACTTTAATATAATTTACCCTATTTTTGCCGCATAAGATGAAATTCTCCTTTCAGAACTCCATAAGCAGGAATGGTTACAGTCGCGCTCCCGGTTATAATATCAGTAGTATAACTGCCTTGCATGGTAAATGTGGCGCCCTCGGTAACAACTGTGCCAAAGTCCAATGCGCTTCCGCTGACTCGTATTGCTATCGGCTGATATCCCAAATCTTTTGTACATTGTTTGGGTACGGAAATAGTGCCGAGAGGTTTTGGAGCTACAGTTTGGCCCCAGGCACATAAATTAGTATAACGAACCTTTCCGGAAGCAATATTATTTTCCACAGAATCAATTATCAACTCCATGTCTCCATCTTCATAAACCGTAGTAATGCCGGGACCGGTTGTAAATTTACCGTACACCTGCACTCCTTTTCCAGCTAAAGACGATTTCCATGTTCCTCTTAAATCGCGAGTGGGCGTCAAATTGCCAATCGGCGGTTTTGGAGTAATAATGGAATCAAGTTTTTTATCTACAGAACCGAACATCAGAGGTTTTTTTACCACAAAATATGTTACGCCTCCCACTACTAATCCTAAAATAATTAAGAGAATGACAGCCGAGAGTCCTTTATTGTTTTTCATAATTTTGGTAATTAAATTTTTTAAATTATTTTAAACGAAATGAAGCTTTGATTGTTACCATCACATCTTTTTCAATACTGGATGTATCGTAGCTACCGTAGTCGGAAATATCAACCGAATTGGGCGTTAAAATTTGCACTACGCCATTGGAGGCGGAGATGACGCTGCCAACGTGTCGGCCTGTGCCTTCAGCAATTTTTTCAGCCCTGGCCTTGGCATCTTGAACTGCTTGCGTTAAAAGCGATACGCGCAAATCCGGTAACTTAGAATAATAATATTCCAATGACTGAACCGAAATAATTGCCCCCTGCTCGGCTAAAGTTGGAATCTTTTTGGAAATATCAGTTATTTTATTGACATCATTTGATTGCAAAGTAATTATCTGACTTAATTGATAACGAATTTGACCGGTATTATTTTGATCCCACACTTGATTCATGGAAATTGGGCTTTCCACAATATCAGCGTCGGCCACGCCTGATTTTTTTAACAAATCGCGCGTCAAAGCCAAATCATGAGCAATATCGCGATTACCCGAAGATAAATCATTAGCATAAACAATACTTGAAAGATTGATTATCAACTTAGCTTGATCTGAAGTCACGCGCATTTTAGTCGAGCCGGTAACGGATAACGCATCCGTGGAATTTTTTGATTGGGCGAAATAATAAAATCCGCCAAATATCAACGCACTGATGATTAGGGCGACTCCAAGAATAATAGCTGTATTTAATTTTGATTCAGTCATAATTTTTTTCGATTAAATTTAAATTATAATTTAATTAAATATTAAACTAATCTACGCAAAGAACTGGTTCGCCCGGTTTTAAAGGTTTTTCCTTTTCAGAAGCTATTTGGTTAATTTCTCCATTCTTTAAAATTTTAAAAATTACACCGGTCGGCTCATGATTGCCGCAACCAAACATATTATTATAAACCAACTGAACTAAAAACCCATCATCAATTGCGCTGGTATATCCTTCCGGCATTCCACTCTCGTCAATTTTAAGATTGCTTTGCGTAATAGCAATAAAAGACATGGCCTCTGCTTCATTATCAATTGGAGCAAAAAGATTTGAAAGTTTTTCTCTTGAATCTATTTTATTTCCATCTGAATCTTCCAACCAAAAACCAATACCGCATAAACCTCCTTCTATGCGAAGATAACTGCCATTATACACATTTCCGCAACCCTCTGTTTTTTTCTCCGTGAATGGAATATTCGGAGAAAATCCGGTTAGTCTGGAAGTGGTGATTTTATTCCACGAAACTTTTGCGTATTGTGATTGTAAGGTCTTGTCTTTCCATTGGTAATCTCCTGTAATTTTGCCCTGATTAAATTTCTCGCCGTCAATTCCATTTTTAAATTTAATATTTTGATACCAATAAATACCACAAACTGCTATTGCGATAAGAATAACCGCGCTGATGATAATTGCCGTTAAACGAAGCGATCGAGAAGATGGCTGCATGCTAATTTGTGATTTTTTTTCGTCCATAAAAAATTATTTACAAATAAATTATAAAAAATATTTTATTTATCCAATAATCCGCCCCATTCAACAACCGTGAAACCTTTTCTTTCCGGAGTAATTATATTCGGTTGCTCGAGAATAATCTGAGATTCAAGTGGTTTGAAATAAAAATTGCGTCTGATGATTGTCGTGGGGGTTGGATTAATGATCAAATTCATATTCTCTTTAAGAAAATTATCTTCCAATAATTTAATCTCATAATATTTCGCGGACGGCAGTTCGGCTAACCAATATTCTTTAAATTGAAAAATTTCCTTTGCGTTTAATCCTAACTTTTTTAAATTTAAATTAAACCAATTTTCTAATTCTTTATATTCAACCACCCAGCCTTCTTCTGGAAGCTGGAGTTGATTTAATTGCGCTTCATAAAATAAATAATCATATTGGCCGTTTATCAAACCGCTTGGCTCTGCCACTACCTCCCATCCTTTATAATAGCTCGGTTCACTTTTTGTAATTATTCCTTTTAAATCAACGGCTACGCTAACTTTTGAATTTTGTAAAGGATAAAGATATATTGCCGGTTTTTTTACACCCGGAGGAAAATTCGGAAAATCCGGACTAACGCAAATTCTTTTAATTTCATCAACCAGTTTTCCGTTGCAAGAATATTGGTTAATCGCTGTCTCTGATAAACCATTTATGGCAAGGTTTTTCGCCTCTTCCGCGGTATTTACGATACATGAGGCGCTGGCTAACTCAATTGAAGACAAATTATCAATTATCTGGGGACAGTTTTCTGAAATTGAACCAACTATTGATTTAGTCATTGGCTGTGTTTCTCCTGACTTTTTTAATTCCAATATGGTCATTGAAACTTTATATTGACCATTAGAAGGTTCGATTTTAACTTCGCTTTTTTCTTCCAGAGAAAGTGAATCTATTTTTTCCGAAATTACAACTTTAGCAGAATTGCCCTTAGAAATTTGTTCATAAAGGCAATCGTAATTATTTCCGCAATTAACGATGTTTTGTTTTTTGGGCTGATTTTTGGTAAAAATAAGACAGCCTATTATTCCCAATAAAATTACAATTAAAATTAAGAGTATTGATATGAATAATTTATTTTTCATAATTTAAATATATTTAATTAGATTTAATAAATACGCAAATATTTAAAAACGGGGGCCCCGTAGCGGGATTGCTATTTGTTGCCAATCGCTTCGCTCTTGGACAAATAGGGAAAATTCGCTTCTCGCCGCTGCTGCGGTTTGAAACCTTCTTCCCCTCTTCGGGGACTGCGGCCCGCGGTTCGAATCCTACTTACTTATATATTTTTATATCGTATATTTATTAAAATTAAACATACGCTATGCAAAAACGGAAGGGGCGGGATTCGAACCCGCGGTACCTTGCGGTACACAGACTTTCCAGGTCTGCCGTTTAAACCACTCACGCACCCTTCCACTTTTTATATAAATTACTAATCCTAGGATTAACAGAACCAAAAGTATGGAGATATTTTACCACAGAATCTTTGTCATACAAATAGATTCGTCTACATCCATCTGTAATGTGCGGTTTAATCCCGAATTCGCGAAAAATGTCAGCTACAGAATTCAAAAGATTTCGAGAACCACTCGTAAAACAAAATCCGATATTTTTGTATAAAACACCTTTAACAGTATGACGATGAATATAGAGGCAACCATCGGTATCTACAAGCCCTCGCACAAAAGCTTTCTCGTATTTCCTATTCTTTCGTACCCAATCAGGAATATCAAAATGCTGCTTGATTTTATTACCCCTTATCGCGCCCTTTTTCACAAGAAAATCTACTAACGATGTACTGGAAGACACAATTTGTAATGTTCTTTCTCCCCGCTTTCTAACCGCTGCGTTAATACCAAAAAGTTCAAGTATCAACCTTTGTACATATCGCGCATATTTCGCATCTTTTTCCGCATTCAAGGTAATTATTATTTGCCAAGAATTGCCAATTCCTCCATCACCAAATTCTATACCCATTAATTCAGCTAAACGAACTGATTCTTTAGGAATTTTAATTCGCTTACGATGACTTTTTTTCGGGTATTTCAATAAATTTACACTCATGTGATTTTATTATATCATAAATTTTATAAATGAAAAGAGGGCAGTAGGTTCTCCTACGCCCTCTTAATAATTTCCTCCTTTAAAAAAAATGATAGGCGCGCCAGTCGGCAGCTCAAAGTGTATATAATTAACGGATTTTAGAGACAATATCTCTAGTATTTGGACTTACACTTAACTGCTTATATTGATCAATTATGGCGGCAATGAACAACAAACCAGTTCGATAATGTCCACTTACTTTAAGGTTTCCGTTCCCCCTCCTAGCGCACCCTAAAAACAAGTATAATTTATTCATTCTTATTGTCAAACAATACTTGTGGAAAAGATAAATTTGATTATTGCAATCGCTTTTTTATTTCTTCCAATTTTTTTTGAGTTGCCGATTTGCCCAATGAAATTATTTTTTCCGCCAATTCATATTCCATTATGTTAATTTTGGCCACTTTCGGCATAACAACAATAATTTCTTTTTCTTTAGAGAGTAAATTTTCTAAATTTTTACTCTCAACTATTTCCAAGCTGCGACGCAAAATACCGATCATATTAATCGGGTAAATATTAACTTTTTGCAAAGGAAATTGAGTATTGGAAACAATTATCAACTCGCCCCCCAAATCGCGCGCCAAATCTATGGGCAACGGATTACTGATTCTGCCATCAATTAAAATTTTATTTTTCAACTTAACCGGCGAAATAAGCGCCGGAATAGCCATACTTGCCAAAATAGCCTCAACCAATGACCCTTTATTTATCACCACATCAGTCCCTTTATTCAAATCCGTAGCTACGGCATAAAATGGGATTTTTAAATTTTCAATTCTTTTTTTGCCAATAATATTTGCCATGTATTTTCCTATCTGTTCTCCTTGAATTAATCCTGTTTTATTGGGCCTGGAGGTAAACAATAAAACTTTTTGGAATTTACTGATTTTTTTTACTATTTCTTCCATTTCTTTTATACTCATTCCATCTGCATATAAGCCGCCGATAAATGCTCCCATACTCACTCCGATTATTGCGTCCGGTCTAATTCCTTCTTTTTCCAAAACTTTTAAAAAACCCAAATGCGCGAGTCCTCTTGCTCCCCCGCCGCTTAAAACAAAAACTATTTTCGGTTTTTTAAAATCCATTATTTCTTTTTCTTAATATTCTTTTCTGTTTTTAAAATATCCATAGTAGTTTTCACAACCGTATCGGGATTCAGAGAGATAGAATCAATTCCTTCTTTAACCAAGAATTCGGCAAAATCAGGAAAATCACTCGGCGCTTGGCCGCAAATTCCGACTTTTCGTTTATATTGATGGGCAATTTCAATAATTTTTTTGACTAATATTTTTACCGCTTCGTTTCTTTCGTCAAACAAATGCGCCACCAAAGCCGAGTCTCTGTCTAACCCCAAAGTCAATTGAGTCAAGTCGTTTGAGCCGATCGAAAAACCGTCAAAAATCTTGGCAAATTCTTCTCCTAAAATAACATTGGAAGGAATTTCGCACATTACATAAACCTTCAAGGGCTTTAACACTGACTTACGCTGACCGGACACAGACTGACGCGGACTTTTTGTATTTCCGCGAGAAAGTCCATATTCTGCCATAACTTTAAGGACTTTCTGAGCTTCGTCAACTGTTCGGCAAAACGGCACCATTACAATCACGTTATCCAATCCCATCACTTCACGGACTTTTTTAATCGCTTGGCATTCCAATTCAAAGGCCGGCTTGAATTTTTCTCCGTAATAACGCGAAGCTCCCCGCCAACCGATCATTGGATTTGCTTCCGTCGGTTCAAATAAAGAACCGCCGACTAAATTCGCGTATTCATTGGTTTTAAAATCCGAGAATCTGACAATTACGTCTTTTGGATAAAACGCGGCGCCGATATGAGCAATACCTTCGGCCAGTTTATCAACATAAAATTTAACTTTATCCGAATAGCCAACGGTAATTTTATCAATTTGATCTTTTATTTTTTTATCTTTTATTTTTGAATAATGAATAAGAGCCAAGGGATGAATTTTAATATAATCATTAATAATAAATTCTTCGCGAGCCAAACCAACGCCGTCATTAGGAATCAAGCCAAAAGCAAAAGCCTGTTCCGGGTCGCCGACATTCATCATAATTTTCGTCTTCGGTCTTTTTAAACCTTTAATCACTGTCTTTTTAATTTTGAAAGGCAACAAGCCGTTATAAACAAAACCCTGCTCCCCTTCGGAGCAAGAGACGGTTATTTTTTGTCCTTGATGAATTTTTTGAGTGGCATTTCCCGTGCCAACCACGCAAGGAATTCCCAATTCGCGCGAGACAATTGCCGCATGGCAAACTCTGCCGCCGGCATCAGTAACAATGGCTTTGGCGATTTTCATAATCGGCACCCAATCAGGATCTGTCATTTCAGTAACCAAGACTTGTCCGGGTTTAAATCTACTGATATCTTTTGCGGTTTTAATAATATTAGCTTCGCCTGTGCCGATTCTATTGCCAATGGCCACACCGGTTGTCAAAACATTGAATTTCGTTTTTGGCGCACCAGTATTCTTACCCCTGGCTAAACTTCTCGCGCCTTCTTTTCCTGATAAAACATATTCTTCCAAGACATCAAGAGATCTTTTTGACTGAATTGTTTCCGGTCTTGCCTGTAAAACATATAATTTTTTATCATAACCGTCTTTCGCCCATTCCATGTCCATCGGCCGTTTATAATGTTCTTCAATAATAACCGAGTAGCGTGCCAATTCCAAAACTTCTTCATCAGTTAAAGTAAATTTATTTTGTTTTTCAAAAGCGGTGCGCAAATTTTTTGTCGATTTATTTCCTTTATTGTCATAAGTCATTGTCCATTCTTTCAAACCTAATTTCTTGCTGACAATCGGTTTAAATTGGCCTTTATTCAACGGTTCATAAACTATGAATTCATCCGGGCTGACTTTTCCTTGAACGACATTTTCACCCAATCCCCATGATGAATTTATAACCGTCACATCGGCAAAACCTGATTCCGTATCGCAGGAAAACATTACTCCGGAGCAAGACAAATCAGAACGAATCATTTTTTGCACTCCGACCGAGAGAGCCACATTAAGATGATCAAATCCCTGTTCTGTTCGATAGACAATAGCTCTGTCGGTAAAAAGAGAAGCAATACATTTTAGTACTGCTATTAAAAGTTCTTTTTCGCCATGAATATTTAAAAAAGTTTCTTGCTGGCCGGCAAAAGAAGCCCCGGGCAAATCTTCAGCCGTAGCCGAACTTCTTACCGCCACATCCACATTTTCCACGCCGTATTCTTTGGAAAGATTTTTATAAAATTTAATTATCTCTGATTTTAAATCCTGAGATAATTCTGATTTTAAAATTAACTCGCGAATTTTTTTACCGCGAGTCATCAAATTTTTCATGTCCTTCACATTGAGGCCCTTCAAAATTTCTTTGATTTCTTTTTTAAGACCCGATTCATCTAAAAAATACCAATAAGCATCAGATGTGGTGGCAAAGCCATTTGGTATTCTAATCCCCTCTTTTGTTAATTTTTGATACATTTCCCCTAAGGAAGCGTTTTTGCCGCCAACTCTGGGAACATCTTTAATGGTTAAATCTTTAAAAGGTATAACTAATTTTTTGGTCATAAAAAATATAATTTAATAAAAAATAAAAAATTAACAAACTTAGTAAACCCAAAAGGGAGTCCCTTCAGGGTTCACTGTTTAAAAAAAATATTAAAAACTTTTTAAATTAAACAATTTTAATCTTGTCGGCAAAACGATGAATAAAAGGCGCGGTAAAAAGACGGCCGGAGAGAGATTGAATAAACCCGATTAATGAGACAATAATACAGAATGTCCAACCAATAAAACCAACGATCCAGCCAATAAACGGAATAACCCAGATTAAAGTAAAAATAATCTCGGCTAAAAACAAAACTATACCCTGGCGAGCATGAATATTAACTCCCTCGTCTTTTACTTTAACCACGAGAGGAACAAAACAAAAAACGCCGACATAAGAAATAGCGGCTAAAAACTTGCTTAAAAAGCTGGTGTTTTTAGTCGTCTCAATCGCGGATTTAATTTTCTCTAAAGTTTCTTTTTGGTCCATATGATTTTTATTTAATTATTTAATTAATACTTATTATAATTATACCATATTTCTAATAAAATGAAAAGAAGGGGCGCATAACCTCTTCTTTTCATTTATATTACAATTAGTACTCCCCGCCCATTCCTCCCATTCCAGGCATTCCACCTCCCATTCCATGTTCGTGTTTGCATTCTTCTTTAACAGGTTTATCAGTTATTACCGCTTCAGTGGTTAAGAATAAAGTAGCGATGGAAGCGGCATTTTGCAAAGCCGTGCGAGTCACTTTGGCCGGATCAACAATCCCCGCTTCAATCAAATCTTCAAATTTATTGGTAGCCGCATTATAACCCATATTGCCTTTGGTTTCTTTGGCTTTTTGGGCAATCACCGCGCCGTCTTCGCCGGAATTAATGGCAATTTGGCGAATCGGTTCTTCCAAAGCTCTTTTCAAAATTTGCAGCCCAATTACTTCATCGCCTTCAAGTTTTATTTTATCTACGATTGACAAGCATCTTAATAAAGCCAATCCTCCGCCGACAACCACTCCTTCTTCCACGGCCGCTTTGGTGGCATGAACTGCGTCTTCAACTTTAAATTTAATTTCTTTCATTGCCGTTTCTGTCGCGGCTCCAACTTTAATTACCGCCACGCCGCCGGATAATTTCGCCAATCTTTCTTGAAGTTTTTCTTTATCAAAATCAGAAGTTGTTTTTTCCAATTCTCTTTTAATGCCGGCAATTCTGTTTTTAATCGTTTCTTCTTTTCCTTTGCCATTAACAATGGTTGTTTCTTCTTTGTTGGCAATAACTTTTCTAGCCTTGCCGAGATCGTTTAAATTTACATTTTCCAATTTTAAACCTAAATCTTCGGTAATAACTTTACCGCCGGTTAAAGCAGCAATATCGCCAAGTATTTCTTTTTTGCGATCGCCAAAACCGGGCGATTTAACAGCTAAAACATTAAAAGCTCCCCTTAATTTATTAACCACAAAAGTCGCCAAAGCTTCGCCTTCAATTTCATCGGCAATGACCACTAAATCTTTTTTTCCTGATTGCGCGATTTTTTCCATAATCGGCAAAATTTCGCTCACGGCTGAAATTTTTCGTTCAGTGATTAAAATATAAGGATTATCATATTCAGCTGACATTTTTTCCGGATTGGTAATCATATAAGGAGAAACATAACCGTGATCAAATTGCATTCCTTCAGTTACTTCCAATTCCATATTAAAAGATTGGGATTCTTCCACCGTAATAACTCCATCTTTGCCGACTTTTTCCATTGCTTCGGCAATAATGCTGCCGATTGCTTCGCTGTTAGCCGAGATTGAAGCCACTTGCTTAATCTCCGCTTTAGTGGAAACCGGCTTAGATATTTTTTCTTTAAGTTCTTTAACTACAATTGCTACGCCTTTATCAATACCTCTCTTTAAGGCTAATGGATTGGCTCCGGCAGCCACATTTTTTAAACCGGCAGAAATAATGGCTTGAGCCAAAATAACCGCGGTTGTCGTGCCATCACCGGCTATATCATTGGTTTTTGTCGCCACTTCTTGAAGTAATTGCGCGCCGACATTTTCATATTTATCTTCCAATTCTATTTCTTTTGCCACCGTAACGCCGTCATTGGTGATAATCGGCGAACCAAAACCTTTGTCTAAAATAACATTGCGGCCAACCGGTCCCATAGTCACCTTGACTGCTGCGGCCAATTGATCCACTCCGCGCTTTATAGCAGCGCGAGCTTTTTCATCAAATAAAATTTGTTTTGCCATAAAATTAGGTTTTTAGGAATTAACTTTTTAGCTTCTTAGCCCTAATAAGCTAAAAAGTTACAAGCTAATAAGCTAATTAATTATTTAATTAACGCGACAACTTTTTCGTAATCAACGACCAAAAATTCTTCCTTGTCTATTTTATATTCGTCAGTACCGTATTTTTCAAATAAAATTTCATCACCGACTTTTACATCAATGATTTCACGCTGGCCGTTTTCCAACATTTTGCCTTTACCGACTGCTATCACCTTTCCTCTGACAGGTTTTTCTTTATCAGCAGTATCGGGTAAAATAATGCCGGACTTGGTTGTTTCATTTACTTCAATCGGCTGAACAATTAACCGACTTCCCAATGGTTGAAGTTTTGTCATAATATTACAAATTATTACTAATTATTTAAATCTAATGCGAATCGCTACAAATCAAAATTTGTCAAAATTTTATCTGTGGATAATTTTATCTTTTTATTCTGATTAATCCCGAGCAAGAAATTATTTCAATTTTTTGTTTAGCAAGCTTGTCTAAGAATAAATTCAAGCCCAGCGAATCCGAGGAAATATGCCCAGCCACGACTACGTTAATATTGGCCTTAATAGCTTCTTTAACGTGTTTTTCGCTGAGATGCATTGCTACGACCGTACCAACTCCAGCCTGAGATAATTTTTCGTAAATTTCAGGCGAGCCTTCGGTACCGCCGGTAAGTTCGGTTAAGGCAATTTTTCCGCAATGATTTTCCGGTCTGCCGGTAAAAAGTCTCGGTCCGGCTCCGATTTTAATTCCTTCTTTATATTCAGGAATGCTTTTTAATAATTTCAATAAATCTTCCACGAATTCCGGTTTTTCTTTTTCTATTTTTTTCTTAAGAAAATCAGCTACTAAATTATCGCACGGGGTGTGAACGCACATAAAACCCATATTTAATAATTTTGCCGCGTCTACTGTTTCATTATGATTAGCTGAAGAAATTCCGCGACTCACCTCTTCTATGCGAAGATTGATTAAATTTTCAGCAACATTAATCGGCACGCCGTAAAGATTTAAAACATCGGCTTGAAGTTTCATTACTTCGTCCAATCCGGCTAAGGCGCAGCCCTCCGGATGATGAGCTAAAACTAAATCAATATTGCCTAATTTATCGGCCAATAGAAGCTCTCCTACTTCCATATCAACGCCGACTAAAATTCTTTTGATTTGTTTTTTTGTCTCCACTAAAATACGAGAATCGGAATACGGGTTAGTCAATCTTTCTTTATCAAATTCTTCTTTTTGATCTTTAGACATTGCTTCATATTTTTGATTGATTCTTTTCATTATTTTATCAACCATTGCTTTGCCGCGCAAATCAGCTTCAATACCCATTTTAATGGCTAAATTGTAAATTTCTTTTTGAGTCATAAATTTATTTTTTATATTTTAATAAAAATTCTTCTATCCTTTTTGCTTCTTCTTCTACTACCCTGCCTTCATATTCGCCGCTATGGGCAGATGTGCCTTCATAACTTGGCGCTTTTTGATCAAGGTGGAGATTAAAATAACCATCTTCTATATAAATATGAAAACGCGGATAATGATAGCCGCGTAATCGGCGAATATAACTTGTTTGGCCGCTTCTAAAATCTTTAATTTCCGCATAACCGGTTCGCCTGATAAAAACAATAGGATTAACGGAATCGTCTAAATCAATTTTAATACGCATAAAACAATACCAAATTACTTTCCTAATTTTTCTAATTCTGTTTTAAAACTAATTATTATTTTCTCTAAAATTTCCTTTTTCTTTTCTGGCTCAGAAATTGACTCAATAGAAGCTATTACCTCTGGTACATCGCGCCCCATAATTTCTGCTTCTAAATCTAAAGCAAGCTTCTCGCCTATTGATTTTTTTTCGACCAAATTTTGAGGTGATGAATTGTTACTTCCTTCTCTTCTCATAAAATTAAATTTAATTTATTATTTCCCTCTATATTTAAATATATCCTTAAAGTTTAACATTGTCAACCCCACGCCAATTTGGTATAGGGGTAAAGAAAAAGAGGCCCTATAAGACCTTTTTAACTCAATAAACATCAATTTAATACCCTAAATATTGTTTGGTCAAAGCTAAAGAAATTCCGCCCCAAAGCAAAGAAAAAATCATCATTAATTTTCCTTCTGCTTGAAATTTTTTCTCCCGCCATAAAGCAAAACCGTAAATCAATCCTGCCGGCAAAGGATTAAAAATAATAATCAATAAACCGATAATTATCCATTTTTGTTTGGATATTAAAATCTTGTCCGCGTCTTCTATTTTTTGCGGCATAATAAAAATTATTATGTTAAAAAATATTCTTACCCGATTACTTTAAAAACTTTATCGTCTCCTTTGGCGGCTCCATCAAGTTTCAAGCCAATCGCCTCTCCGGCTTTAGCTTTTGGAATTTCTTGATGTTCAACTTGCATTGATGTGACTACTTGAGTAAAATCTCTGTCTCCGCCGACAACATGAATCGTATCGCCAACATTTAATTCTTGCGAAAGTTCTATCACGCCAACGCCAATTTTTCCAAAATAATGAGTAATTCTGCCTATTAATTTTTCACTTGCCATACTATAAATTACTAATAATTACAAATTATATAAGAATGTGAATCACTACAAATTATAATACATTTGTAATAGTTTTGTAAATATTAAAATTCGTAACGATTGGCATTTAAATTACGTATCTGCCTCTTATTTGATCGCCTATAACCACTCCTCTGTCTAAAGTAATGACTCTCTTTTTGAAGAAATTAACTATTTCCCGATTGTGAGTTACCAATAAAATCGTCGTACCGAATTCATTGATTTTCGTCAAAAGTTCAATAATATCGCGGGTGGTAATAGGATCAAGGTTGCCGGTCGGTTCGTCGGCCAATAATATTTTTGGGCGATGAACAAGCGATCTGGCGATAACCACTCTTTGCGCCTCGCCTGACGATAATTGTCTCGGAAAATAATTGATTTTATTTTCCAAACCGACAATTTTCAAAACCTGCTTGACGATCGGCTTGATTTGTCTTTGCGGCGTATTAATCACTTCCAAGGCAAAGGCGATATTTTCATAAACCGTTTTTTTGGCTAAAAGTTTAAAATCCTGAAAAACTACGCCAATTTGCCGCCTTAAAGTCGGTATTTCAGACGGCCTGACTTTGGTAATATCCCACCCGCCGATAATAATTTTTCCTTCATCCGCTTTTTCTTCCGCGGTTAATAATTTTATGATTGTGCTTTTTCCTGCTCCTGATTGACCGACGATAGAAACAAACTCGCCCGGTTTAATATGAAAAGAAACATTGCGCAAGGCATAAGTATTCGGTCGATAAAATTTAGTAACATTGACGAATTTGATCATACTATCATTTTAACATTTAAAATGCATAAAGCAACCATATCTTAGCCCTCTGTCAGAATCGAACTGACGTATGCGGTTTACGATACCGCTGTCCCGATTTTCCTATCCCACTCTGCGGGATAGGAAAATCGAGGATCCTCGACCCCGACTTTAGTCGAGAGTCGGGATTCTACTTCACCCCGCCAAATTTTTCAGAGCCAGCGGTCGGAATCGAACCGACGACCTACGCGTTACGAGTGCGTTGCTCTACCAACTGAGCTACGCTGGCAAAATTTGGCGGGGCAAGCTGAACTAAGAGGGCACAGAGCGGGCTCCACCACCTGAATGGCAATGTATTTTTTATAAATGCGGAATTATTGCTTCTAATAAATAAATCTATATTTATTTTCTTTATATCTAATCTTTTTTTAAAAAATACATAGCAAGCATTTATTGCCATTCTGGTGGTGGAGCGGGTGATGGGAATCGAACCCACGCCCCAACCTTGGGAAGGTTATGTACTACCACTATACTACACCCGCAAAAAATTAAATATCCTTCTTATGGTGTGGGGGCTTGGGAAGGTACAAGATTTATTTCCTATTTGTTTTTAATTTTCCCAAGGCGCACCACTTTTCCCAAAATGGAACTCGATCAATAATCAATTTCCCTTCAAGGTGATCCATCTCATGCTGAATAACTCTGGCTAATAATCCTTCGGCTTTAAATTTTTGAATATTATCAGTTTTAATATTTCTATTTTCTATCTCAACCCAAGAAGGCCTTTTTATTTTTAAACTCACATTTGGCAAACTTAAACAACCCTCCTCGCCTTTAACTAAAATATTTGATTTTTGAATAATTTTTGGATTAATTAAAACCAGCGGCCCTTTGCCCGCGTCAATCACAACAAGCTGCCAATTGAGACCAACTTGAGGAGCGGCTAATCCAACTCCCCTGCCCTGATACATTGTTTCCAACATTTCCATGGCGGTTTTTTTTATTTGGTCGTCAATATTTTTTATTTCTTGGCATTTTACTCTTAAGATAGAGTTGCCAAATTTTTTGATATCCATTTTTGACATAAAATCATTTTATCAAATTTAACTAAAAAAACAACCCCATAACGGGGAAGTTTTTTTAATTTTAAAATAAATTCTAAATAAATTTTAATCTCTTGATCATTCCCCTTCTAAGCTGATTCTTGGGCAACATATTGTAAACGGCTCGATGTAAAACATCTTGCGGATTTTTAACGAAAATTTTGCCCATTGTTCTTGTTTTCATACCGCCCGGATAACCGCTGTAATGATAATATTTTTTCTGGGTTAATTTTTGACCGGTAATTTTCACCTTTTCAAGATTTTTGACAATTACAATATCGCCCTGATCAAGATACGGCACATATTCAACTTTATGCTTGCCTGAAAGAAGCCTGACAGCTTCTGTTGCCAAGCGCCCGATCGCTTTATCCGTGGCATCAATTGTATGTATTTTACGAATTACATTTTTCATAGAATGATATCAAATTTATTTAACTAGTTCCATAAAAACCATCTCTGCGGCGTCTCCGCGACGTCGGCCGATTTTTATAATTCTTATATAACCGCCTGCTCTTTCTTTATATCTCGGACCGATTTTTTCCAAAAGTTTTTTGGTAACTTCAATATTATTCAGAGAGGCAATAATTTTTCTTCTGGTAGCCAAATCATTGGTTTTAGCCGAAGAAATCAAGCGCTCAATTATCGGTCTTACCGCTTTGGCTTTTGCTTCCGTGGTTTTAATTTTTTCTTTTAAAAGAAAATTAATGGCCATAATCCGAATCAAGGCCTTTCGCGGACCGATTTTTCTTGATAGAATCTTTTTTTTATTTCTATGCTTCATATACCGAAATTATTTTAAAATTTAATCCGCCAGTTGGCGGAGCAAAATTTTAAACTATAATTTTGCGTACCCGCCCAAGCTTTGGACGATAGATAATTTAAATTTTTTAAATGGTTGGTTTGTATTATTTAGACAATTAAATTTTTAGTTTGTGATCTGGGCGGGTAAAGGTTTTGTAGCTCCGACTTAACGTCCGGAGACAAAACTCTTTATTTCGATTTTTTCTTAGATTTTACGGCAGTTTTTTTCTCTTTTTTTTCTTTTTTAGCTTTAGTTTTTTCTTTTGTTGCCTTGGTTTCCATTATCAATTTAGAACCATCCATTAAGGCGGAAAATTGTTCAGTCAATAATTGGCTGGCAGTATTAAAAGCTTCTTGAGGAGTTAAGGCGCCGTTTGTTTCAATTGTCATAATAAGCTTGTCAAAATCAGTTCTTTTGCCGACGCGCACATCTTCTATGTTGACCGCCACTTGTACGACAGGAGTAAAAATTGAGTCAGTAACGATTGTCCCCACTTCAAGTCCTTCACGGCTTTTCTCTTCAGAAGAAATCCAGCTATATCCTTTCTGAACCCAGATATCCATTTCAAAATGAACTTTTTTATCAGTTAAAGTGGCAATAACCAATTCAGGATTTAAAATTTCAACATCAGCGCAAGGCGTAATATCGCCCGCAATCACCTTTTTCTCTCCGCTTGCTTTAAGATTTAATTTAATCGGTTCGCTGGTGTCGCTTAAAATTTTAAGGCGTAATGATTTTAAATTCAAAATTATATCCAAAATATCCTCTGAAACGTTTGACATGGCGGAAAACTCATATTTCGCTCCTTTAATTTTAACTGCTGTTACGGCTGCGCCTTCCAATGATGAAAGCAAGACGCGGCGCAAAGCGTTTCCCCATGTGTTTCCATAACCCGGATAGCAAGGTTCAACAATAACAGAACCTTTATTTTTATTTTTTTCGTCAGCTTGATATTCAATTTTAACTGGCAAAGAAATATTTTTCATAATATATAAACTATCGATTATAAAACTCAATAATTAATTTAATATCAAATTCTTTAGGAAGATCTTCTGGCTCCGGTTCTTTAAGAATCGTGATTTGAAGATTTTTGGCGTCAACGTTAAACCATGATTTTAATCCTTGATCTTTTCTTGAAGTTAATTGTTCTTTAACTTTATCGGTAATTTCCTTCTTTGGCCGAGGAGTGATAATATCGCCCACTTTTACTTGATAAGATGGAATATCAACCGCTTTATTGTTGACGAATATATTGCCGTGAGAAACTGTTTGACGGGCATTTTTTCTGGAATTCACAAAACCGGCCAAGTAAATAACGCTGTCCAATCTTAATTCTATCAATTTCATAAAATTGACTCCCGTATCCCCTTTTAATCGTTTGGCCTTTTTAAAATAATTTTTTATTTGCTGTTCCAAAATATTATAAGAACGTTTAAGGCATTGTTTTGCTCTTAACTGAACGCCGTACTCTGATAAACGACCATAGCCTTTAGGGCCATGCATTCCCGGCGGATATTTCCTTTTAAGCAAAGGGCATTTCGCTGCATTGCAACGATCGCCTTTTAGAAAAAGTTTTTTGCCTTCACGACGACATATTTTACATTGAGGACCGAATTTCATATTAAAATTGTTTTAAAATTTAAGTTTGAGCAGAGCGAAAACGCGAAATTTTCAACTACAATTTTACATACCCCCTCCTTTACTCCATTGAAAGTTTATTTTTTTAAGATACGCCATGAGCGAAGCGGCTTCGCCTTTTATCATAACGATTATTGAAAGTTTATCATTGGGATAAAGGAGGGGGTAAAGGTTTTGTAGCTCCGACTTAACATCCGGAGACAAAACTCTTTATACTCTTCTTACTTTTGGCGGGCGGCAACCATTATGAGGTGTCGGGGTTGTATCTTTAATAGTTGAAATTTCAAGGCCGTAAGTATAGAGGGATCTGACCGCTGCTTCCCTGCCCATTCCCACTCCTTTAACAAAAACTTGAACTTCTTTAAGTCCGTATTTTTGAGCTTTTTCCACCGCATCTTTAACAATAATATTGGCGGCATAAGGAGTCGCTTTTTTAGGACCTCTGAAACCCAATTTACCGGCGCTTGACCAAGATAAAGTATTGCCCGTTAAATCGGTGATAGTTACTATTGTATTATTATAAGTAGCCTGAATATAGGCCTGGCCTTTGGGAACCTGTCTGACAGTCTGACCCTTTTTAATCTTTTTTACTTTTTTATTTTTTTTGGGTTCTTCAGCTGTTTCTTTTTTAGTTTCTTTTTTTTCTTTTGCCATATAATTTTATCCTTTTTTAGTAGCTTCTTTATGTCCGCTGGCCATAGTTCTGCGTACATTGCCACGAACTGTTCTTGAATTAGTTTTTGTTCGTTGACCGCGAACAGGAAGATGACGAGTATGTCTAATGCCTCTGTAGCAACCCACATCTCTCAATCTTTTGATATTAGCCACGATGGCACTATGTAGTGCTCCTTCCACTTTAATAGTATCTATAATACTTTTGAGCTGCTCAACTTCTTGAGCATTTAATTCCTTGACTCGTTTATTAGGATTTATTTTTGCTTCTTTTAAAATTTTATTTGCGGTTGTTTGACCAATGCCAAAAATATAGGTTAAACCTATTTCTATTCTTTTGTCTTTTGGTAAATCAACGCCTTGTATTCTTGCCATAAATTTAAAATTTTATCCTTGTCTTTGTTTATGTTTCGCATTTTTACAAAGCACATAAAGCCGCTTTTTTCGGCGGACAACTTTGCATAATCTGCACATTGCTTTTACGGATGATCTTACTTTCATAATAAATCAATTTATCAGATAAAAAAATGCCCTGTGATGAATAGATTAATTTCGGTATACTATTCTTCCTTTAGTTAAGTCGTAGGGGCTCATTTCAATTCTTACTCTATCACCAGGCAAAATTTTAATTTTATGTAAACGCATCTTACCCGATAAATAAGCTAAGATAACTTTTTCGTTACTTAATTGTACACGAAAAGTAGTATTTGGCAATGACTCTGTAACCATTCCCTCAACTTCTATAAAATCTTTGGACACTTTTTGAATATCTGGCATAAATAAATATTACTATTATTTTATACATCTTAAAAATCTTGTCAAGCCCCCACACCAAACTCATCCCCAGTCGTACGAATATATAAGATTATAAGGCGAAGCCGCTTTGCTTTATAATCTTATAATAATAAATATTTTTGTCAAGCTTGGTGTGGGGGCAAGCCCCTTTTAAAGTTTTCCCCAACAAGGAGCAGTGCCTTCAAATGGGCACAAAAGAGACAAAAATCCTGCTTGGGAAAATCGGCATTCTTCTATAACAAGGGGAATAAATTTTAATATTGATTTTTTGAATGCCGGGCAATTCATTAAGCTTTTCTTGGGCTTGAATTCGCGGCTTAAAAGATAAGCTTTGCCTGATTTCACTTAGGTTGTAATCATAGACAACTTTTTCCGAAATAGCCAGCTTGATTTTACCTTCGCCTTTTGAAAAATTTTTATCAATAATCTCAATCCCCCATTTTTGAGGATCCGAATCAAGAACGCGCTTATTATTGCCAAGTAAAAAATTTATTTTATAATCCACTAAATTAATCAAATCTTTTTCTTTGAAAACTATCGCCTTGCCGCTTTCTTTATCTTGAAGCCCTTCTAAAGTTTTATATCCGGGAAAACTTTTTATGGTTGAAACGGGAATAATTTTGGCACCGATAGTATCCAAATTAAAAATCGGATTGTCAACTTGGGTGTCCAAGTTTATCTCAAAATTGGCGATCAACGGCTCGGAAGTAACGGTTAATTGAATTTTGGACATCGGCAGCCAAACGGACAAAAAAATCAAGGCCAGGGCGATAACGCCGAAAAAATAAAATTTAAAAGCAAAAGAAAAAAAATTTACTTTCACTGAATCGTCAATTTCCAATGATTTTCTATTTAAAATAGACATATTGTATTTCTTCTTTCAAATCAAAATTAAATTTATTTTTAACTGTTTTCTTGGCTAAATTGATTAAAGCAATAACATCTTTGGCATTGGCATTGCCCAGATTAACTATAAAATTAGCGTGTTTTTCGCTGATTTGCGCTTGGCCGATTTGTTTGCCTTTTAGACCGCATTTTTCAATCAACCAGCCGGCCGGAACCGCGCCTGATTTCTTGAAATTTTTTAGCTCAGGATATTTTTCTGATAATTTCGCCAGCCCGAAGCTGGTCAGCCTTAAGCTGAAATTTTTAAAAATGCAACCAGCGCTTGGATAATGAGGCTGATTTGATGATCTTTTTAATAAATTTTCTTTTATCAATTTTTTTATTTCTTCTTTATCCCCTTTTTGCAATTTTAATTCAATCTCTAAAATAATGTCTTTGTTTTTTTGAAAAATACTTTTCCGATAAGCGAACTTAACATCTTCATTTTTTAAATTTATCAGGGCGCCGTTTCTTAAAACTTTTATCTTTTCCACTGATTCTGAGATGGAATGACCCATTGCTCCTGTATTGCCGTATATTGCGCCGCCAAGAGTGCCCGGAATGCCCGCCGCCCATTCAAGGCCGGTCAGTCCGTTTTGAATTGAAACGTTGATTAGTTTAGCCAAACTTATTCCAGACCCGACGACTAATTTATTATTTAGTAATTTGTAATTAGTAATTAGTAATTTTACTATTAGTCCCTTAAATCCCCTGTCTGATATCAATATATTACTCCCGCCGCCTAAAACAAAATATTTAATTTTATTTTTCTTGGCCCATTTTAAACCTTCCGCAACTTCATCAACATTTTTGGCTTCCAAAAAATATTTGGCAGGTCCGCCAATTTTAAAACTGGTCAAAGGCGCTAAAGATATATTTTTCTTAATCTGAATCATGTTTTATATTCTATCAAATTTTAAAAAAAAATATAGCCCCTCTCTTATTGAAAATTGAGAAGGGCTAAAGTTTTTAAACCTTGATTTTTTGAATATTATCTTTCTCTGAAGGGAAAGATAATAACGCTTGTCCTTTTACTCGTCGCAATTGAGTATTAGAAAGCAATTGAGTATTAGAAAGTTTGGCAAATCTTCTAATCGCTCCGCCAATTGTTTTAAATCTTGAAACACATTTCGTACCCCAGAAATCTGGTTTACGTTGCCGTTCATAATATCTTACCCAGACTCCTTCCCATGATCCACTTCTCTCTTCTTTTTCCACTCTGCCAATATGTTTTGGAACACTCCAACCTCTTCCTTTACCACATATGCATATAACGCACCAAGGTTTTTCTATTTTTGACATAATCGCCTCCTTTTAAAAAACTATAAGATTATTTATGGCTCTTGTCAAGAGTATAAAAATAGGAGTGGCGAATTTACCACTCCTATTTTTAATATTTAAGATAAATTTTTTTATTTTGTCAGTTTGAATGTTTTCAGGGCGTTCTGGACTCCCTTTCCGAAAGTTAGAACCGTGTCACTGGGACTATCTTGTCCTTGACCGGAAACAAAAACATATTGACTGGATTGAGCTAATGGAGTGCTGTCGCAGCCGGGACCAAAATCAGTTGAACAAGCATTCTGATAATTCTGCCAATTGTCTTTAGTATAAACACTTATATCTAACATCCCAGCCCATGGATAATTAGGCCATTTTTTTGAAACAGTCGGTATTGAAAAACTAATCATATCTAATCGATAATCTTTACTGCCCGTGGAAGTAATTTTATAGCCTTGCCAATATTTTTTTTCTAATTCTATTCCAAAACCATATTGCGTATTCGTGTAAACATAATTTCCCGATCGTCCAATAGGATCGCCGATTTTATAAGCCCAAAACAAAGGACTTTTTTCTTTGATATTAAAAACCTGCGACCACTTATAACCAAGCTCTGCAAAAGTTTTTGGACCGGGAATTTTTCTTAATAAATTATTCTCAGTCAAATAGATATTCAGGCCCGGAGTTACTTTCACCAAGTTGCCATTTTTAAACATTATTGGATTATCTTTTTGAATTTGATAATCTTTATATTGTTTCAAAAAATTTTGATATGATATTGTTTTTACTGATTTTTTAGACCATCCGTAAACTTTAAATAACACTTCGTCTAAAATCGGCTGAACAACCTTTTTATCCAAATCAACATATTGAAAACCACTAGCAACAGCGCCTTCCACTTCCGCCTTATTGGCAAAACGAATATCAATAATTTGATATTTAGGCTGAACTGAAGCTAAAGTTAAAATTGGCGAAAGAATAAATCCTAAAACAACTAAGGCAATAACAATTTTTTTCATAAATTTTATTTGTTTATCAATTGATTAAATTTTATTAATATAAATATAATAGCAAATTTTTTGACTCTTGTCAAGAGTAAAATAAAAAGAGCCGGCAGTGAATCACTGCCGGCGATTTAAATTTAAAAGTTACTTACAAAAAACATACCGAGTATTAGAATCAGAATCACCGTTATAACCAAAAAGAGATTTTCCTTGCATACCACATGCTACACCAAATATTTGAAGGCAATCCTCTGAATCTTTGATTGGCTCCATGCCAATCAATAATTGTTCAAATACGGATTGATCTTTATACTGTAACCGTAGTTGAGGACCGACCTCAGCCGGACAAAGTTTTAAACCAAATTTTTTAGCCCGAGCATAAATACTGTCACGATTTACCAACCCCTCAAAACCAAGCTCAGCACCACAAACCAGAACGAGGTCAATACTAGTTTCTTTAGCTGTCACTGTAAAATCTGGATGGTAAAGAATATTTATAGCTGGAACATTAACATTATATCCCTCTTTGTCAAGGGCTCTACCGAGATCACCTGCAGTTTTAAAATCAGTCCCAAGTTTAATAGTTTTCCAGGTTTTAAATCGCGGTCGAGATAGAGTTTCTTTCATGGCCGCTTGAAATAAGGTTGGCCTATCAATCCAAAATTGTATTATTTCCGAGGGTATCCCCTCAACAATTTTAGATATATTCTCAGCAAATCGAGCAATTAATTTGCTGATTTGTCCTATTTTAATTTGTTCTGTCTTATCCATGGCGGTTTTTCCTCCTTTCGTAGGTTTTCGCCACTACGATTTTAGCCATAACTATTATGGCCATTTTTATAAAAGAACTAAAAAATATTTTTCTCACCTCCTTTGTTTTTATTTAAGCATATTTTTTCACTCTTGTCAACCCCATTTTATAATGTTAAAATAATTTTAATATGTTAAAATTTTATAACACTCTCACTCGTCAGAAAGAAGAATTTAAACCGATTAAACCCGGTTTTGTTGGCATTTATTCTTGCGGCCCGACGGTTTATTGGTATCAGCACATCGGCAATTTAAGATGCTATATTTTTGCCGATATTTTAAAAAGAGTTTTAGCTTATGATAACTATCAAGTTAAACAGGTAATGAATGTCACTGATGTCGGGCATTTAACTTCTGACGCGGACGAGGGCGAAGATAAAATGGAAAAAGCGGCCGAAAAAGAAGGTAAAAAAGCGGAAGATATTGCCAATTATTACTGGCAAATTTTCAGAGAAGATTTTAAAAAATTAAATATTTCCGAGCCCGATATTTGGTGCAAAGCAACCGAACATATTAAAGAACAAATTGAATTGATAAAAAAATTGGAAGAAAAAGGATATACTTATAAAACTTCTGATGGAATTTATTTTGACACTTCCAAATTAAAAGATTATGGAAAACTGGCCGGACTCAAAAAAGAAGGATTACAGGCCGGTATCAGAGTTGAGATGAAAGATAAAAAAAACAGCACTGATTTTGCTCTTTGGAAATTTTCTGAAAAACCCGGAGTGCGTCAGCAAGAATGGGAAAGCCCATGGGGAATCGGTTTTCCGGGCTGGCATATTGAATGCTCGGCCATGAGTATGAAATACTTGGGAGAAACTTTTGATATTCACACCGGCGGCGAAGATCATATTTCAATTCATCACACCAATGAAATCGCCCAAAGCGAAGCAGCCACTGGCCAAAAATTCGTCAATTATTGGCTACATGGCGCTTTTTTAACATTTAAAGGCGGCAAGATCAGTAAAAGCACGGGCGGACTTTACACTATTTCAGAATTGGAAAAAAATAATTTCAATCCCCTGTCTTACAGATATTTGTGCTTAAGCGCTCATTATCGCTCACCGCTTGCTTTTGATTTGGAAAGTTTAACCGCAGCCCAAAACGTCTTAAATAATCTTTACCAAATCGTAGGTAATTTCCCTAGACCAACCACCATAATAGAAGAAGTTGAAGAAAAATTTTTAGCAGCCATTAATGACGATTTAAATATGCCCGAAGCTTTAGCGGTTGTTTGGGATTTATTGAAAGAAAAATATCCTGATGAACAAAAAATGGCCACACTTTTAAAATTTGATAAAATTTTAGGTTTAGATTTAGATAAAATTACACCTCTAAAAAGTTCCACTGAAAATGGAATTATCATAAAAATTCCAGAAAATGAAAATATTCCCGAAAAAGTAATGGAATTAATTAAAAAACGAGAAGAATTAAGAAAACAAAAAAAATATACAGAAGCCGACCAAGTTCGCAAAGAAATTGAAAAAATTGCAGGTCCGGGGTATGAAATTCAAGATACTAAAAAAGGACCAAGTATTAGTGGTCCTACTGGTCCCTCAAGATAATTTAAAGAAATTATCCTAAGCTTGGATATTTTCTTTTAAAACTTTTCCAAATTTTCTCCTCTATCTCCTCTCTGCTTAAAAGTTTATTGCCCGAGGCGCATTCAATCAATAAAAAATCTTTGGGGAAAAATTTTACGATTTCCAAATAATTTTTTTCCGCTTGCTGCAAGTGTTTGATATCCTGTTCATGGATATCTCTTTTTTTACCGTGCAAATATTCGCGCGCTCCTTTTTGAGCCACTAATTGATAAGCCACTTTGGCCGGCACGTGAAGAAAAAAATTAATATTCGGTTTGGGAATGCCCAAAATTTTATATTCCAAATCATTAATCCATTTGAAAAAATTACGCCGAGTAATTTTATTTTTAATTTTAACGCTCTGATGCCCCAAGTTGGAAGCCACATAGCGATTGGCTAAAACTATATTGCCTTGTTTCAGCCATTTTTTAATTTGCGCGGAAATATCAAATCTGTCCAAAGCGTAAAAAAGAGAAGCTTTATAAGGTCCGACTTCTTTCCATCCGCCATATTCGCCGGTTAAATATTTTTCCACGAAATAAGCAGAAGACTTTCCGTATTGCGGAAAGTCCACTGTTTTTATATGAGAAGTTATTTTTTTTAATTTTTTAATCAAACGATTAAATTGTTCGCTTTTTCCCGAGCCATCAGTTCCTTCTAAAACGATGAATAGCCCTTTCTTCTTCATAAATTAAATGCTAATTTTCAATCCGGGCCCCATAGTTGAGGCTATAGATACTGATTTAATAAAATTACTTTTCACTCCGGCCGGTTTTGATTTCCTGACCGCAGCTAAAAATGCTTCCATATTGCCTTGAATTTTTTCTTTATCCCAAGAAACTTTTCCCATTGCTTGATGAACATTTCCGCCGGCGTCATTTTTAAAAGCCACTTTGCCTTTTTTCAATTCACCGATAATTTTAGAAATATCTTCGGTAATAGTGCCGAGTTTTGGCGTTGGCATCAAGCCCTTTGGTCCTAAAATTTTTGCCACTTGAGCCAAACTTCTCATCATATCAGGATGAGCGACGGCCACGTCAAAATTACATTTGCCTGTTTCTTTGATTTCTTTAATCAATTCTTCGCCGCCAACCAAATCAGCTCCGGCGTCTTTGGCTTCCTGGACGTGCTTTTCAGAAACAAAAGCAACAATTTTTTTGGTTTTCACCGCTCCGTTTGGCAGAATAACAGAACCCTTGGCTTGCTGTTCTGTCTTGGAAGGATTAATACCCAATTTAATATGAATATCAATCGTCTCGTCAAATTTGGCGGATTTCAAACTTTTAATAAGATCTATAGCTTCGCCTAAATTATATGATTTAGTAGAATCTACTTGTTTTTTTATTTTTTGATAACGTTTGCTGTACATAAATCTTTCTTAAATATAGGATTATTAATTTTTAACTTCTATGCCCATTTGTCTGGCTGTGCCTTCAATAATTTTGCAGGCCGCTTCCAAATTATCAGTATTCAAATCCGGTAATTTTATTTTGGCAATTTCTCTGATTTGAGCTTTGGTCACTTTCCCGACTTTCACTTGCAAAGGTTTTCCTGAACCTTTTTCAATGCCGGCCGCTTTTTTAAGCAATTCCGAAGCAGGAGGAGTTTTGAGAACAAAAGAATAAGTCCTGTCTTCAAAAACAGTAATTTCCGCCGGAATAATGTTGCCAATTTTATCTTTAGTGGCGTCATTAAATTTTTTGCAAAATTCCGCGATATTTAAACCGTGTTGGCCTAATGCCGGACCGACTGGCGGCGCGGGATTAGCTTGTCCTGCCTGAATTTGAAGTTTAATAACGCTTTTTATTTTTTTAGCCATATATGTACCAAAATTATTTTAAAATTTAATCCGCCAGCTGACGGAGCAAAATTTTTAACTATAATTTTGCGTACCCGCCCAAGTTTTGGCGATAGATAACTTAAATTTTTTAAATGGTTAATTTATATTATTTAGACAATTAAATTTTTAGTTTGAAATCTGGGCGGGTAAAGGTTTTGTAGCTCCGACTTAACGTCCGGAGACAAAGCCCTTTAAATCTTCTTAATCTGTAAAAAGTCTAATTCAATAGGAGTTTCGCGGCCGAAGACGGAAATCAAAACTTTTAATCTTCCTCTCATTTCGTCAACTTCCTCTACTCTGCCTTCAAAACCCTTAAACGGTCCATCATTGATTTTAACAGGAGAACCGATGCTGATATCAATTTTATATTTGGGTTCTTCAACACCCATTC